>NZ_VFUV01000016.1:0-150952 GCF_006441315.1 Mesorhizobium sp. B2-4-19
GCCCTTCTTCGGCCCGCCCTTCGTCGGTTTGTCGTCGCCTGGCCAATCATCCCTCCCGCGCGGCGACGGACGAGCGCGCCGTCGCCGATTCTGCATGCTGGTCTAGTATCGCCTATTGATCTACCAATCGATAGGAACAATGTAGAGTCGGTGGCTGGCCCCTGGCCGGCCGCCCTGCAAGGCACTTTTCGAGGCAGACCGCGATGCTCCGACAAATCTCCGAAGACGTCCGCGTCAATTTGAAGGACCGGTTGCGGGAGGTCCGCGACATCATCCGTCAAAGCCGCCATGACGGCACCGGTGACGCCAGCGTGCTGCGCGAAGCGACTAGCCATCTGCCGCCGTTTCCGGGCAAAGGCATCGAAGGCCTGCTCAGCCATGCCGCCAGCGCCGTCGACGAGGCGCTGTCGATTGCCGAGTCTTTTGTCCCGCACGAGCGCCCGATCAAGGTGGACGGCACGACCGTGAAAGGCCTCGGCACCTATTTTCCGGCCGGAAACGAAGAGCGGCAGTTGGGCGCCGAGCGCCTGTTCCGGCGCGACATGTACTATTTGACGAAGGCGGTACTCGCCGAACTGAAGATCGACAACGCCCGCATCCACGAAGCCGATTTCGCCGCCGCGCATGCCACGATGCGCAAGCGCCATGGTAATTTCCTGTCCGCGTTGACCGCGCCGGGCGCTGGGCTGCAGGCAATCGCGGCCACTTGCGCGGCGTTGCTGGTCGAGTTGCTCAGCCAGCGTCCGGTGCACTTTGGCGAAGCCGCGCCTGAAACCGCCGGGGAACGCGCGCTCGACATAAGCTGCCTGGCGCCTGTGGTTCTGGCCTGCGGCTTGGCGACAACCGGCCGTGACGGCGCGCCGGAACCCGACATGCTGGAGATCGCGATCCTGGCTGCCGATATCCGTCACGATCGCATCGTACGGGCCTGCGCCAAGGCAAGCCCGGTCGATAAATTGACGCCAGTCTTCGCCACCCTGCTTGCGCATTTGCCGTAAGCTCCAGCAGCGCTTCCGGAAATCCAGAGCGTTTCACCGTTTCATGGAAACCGCTCTAACTCTTTGTTTTGACGCAATTCCCAAGGGAAAGCGCTACGCTTTTCCCGGGAAAACCGCTCACACTTTTCCTGGAATAGCTAATCCCCTGCTGCCATGACCGTGATCGTCTTCTTGGCGCGCTGAATGGAGGCCGGGCTCATCGAAAGCTCGGTCAGGCCCATCTCGATGAAGGCCGGGATCAGATCCGGGCGTCCGGCCGCCTCACCGCACATGCCCACCATGATGCCGGCGGCGACGCCGGCTTTGGCCGTCAGCTCGATCGCCGACATGACCGCCGGATTGGTGACGTCGTTGAGCTTGGCGACCGTCGGGTTCAGCCGGTCGGCGGCCATGATGTATTGGGTGAGGTCATTGGTGCCGATCGAGAAGAAGGCCACTTCCTTGGCCAGCGCCGGCGCGATCAGCACGGCGGCCGGGGTTTCGATCATCACGCCGAGATCGAATGTCGCATAAGGCACGGCTTCGGCCTTGAGTTCGGCGATGCATTCATCGACCAGTGCGCGGCTGCGCGTGACTTCGGAAATATCGGACACCATCGGCAGCATCACCTTGATGTTGCCGTGCACGGCGGCCCTGAGCAGCGCCCTGAGCTGGCTTTTGAAGATATCGGGCCGGTCGAGGCACATGCGGATGCCGCGCCAGCCGAGAAAGGGGTTCTCCTCGTCGGGAAACTCGATGCCGGCGATCGGCTTGTCGCCGCCGATGTCGAGCGTGCGCACGATGACCGGATAGGGCGCAAAGGCCTTGGCCAGCGCTGCATAGGTCTCGGCCTGCATGTCCTCCGAGGGAAGATGCATATGACGCATGAACAGGAGTTCGGTGCGGAACAGGCCGACGCCCATGGCGCCCGCCTCCTGCGCCGCCTCGATCTCCTCGAGCGAGCCGATATTGGCCGCGACCTCGATCACCTTGCCGTCGGCGCGTTTCGGCGTCACCGTCTTGAAAGCGGTCAAGCCGGCGCGCTCCTTCGCCGCCGCTTCGACACGGCCGGCATAATCGGCGCGCGTCGCCGCGTCCGGGTCGATGATCACATGGCCGGTGTTGCCGTCGAGCGCCACGTCGCGCGCGGTGCGCAAGGCGTTGACCTGGTCGCCAAGGCCCAGCACCGCCGGAATGCCGTGCGAGCGCGCGATGATGGCGATGTGCGAGGTGGCGCCGCCATGGCCGCAAATAACCCCGCCAATGCGCTTCAGCGGCGCCCGCGCCAGATCCCAGGCGCCTATATCGTCGGCGATCAGAATGGCGCCCTCGGGGATGCTTTCGAGACTGACGTCGTCCTGGCCCAGCAGCACTAGGCAGATCTGCCGCCCGACGGCGTGGACATCGTCGGCCCGCGCATTGAGATAGTGATCGTCGACCGCGCCGAAATCGGCGGCGATCGTGGAGGCCGCGGTGATGACGGCCGAGACCGCGTCGTTGCCGCCCCTGATCGCCTTTTCGGCCTCGCCGGTCAGGCTGTCGTCGGCGGCGATATCCCTGAGTGCCGCGACGATGCCGCGGTCTGCGGCAGACAGGCTGTCGTGCGCCAAGGTTCGGTCCATGCGCGCCTGGACGGCGGCGACGGCGGCACGGAACCTCTCGATCTCGCCGGCGATCTCTTCCGCCTGCAGCATGCGACCCTGTCCGGCGATCTCGGGCGGGAAATGCGCGAAGGCCGGCCCGATGGCGACGCCCTCGCTTGCCGCGACACCACGCAAGCCGTTCTCTTGGCCTGTTGCAGCCGGCATGGATTGGGGTGCGGACGAGGATGCCGCCTGGCCGGCATCATTCGCCGGGCGCTGCGGCTCGGCTTCGTCGTCGAGACCCGCCTTGGGATTCTCGAGATAGCCGATCAGCGCTTCGATCGCCTCGATGGCGTCGGCTCCGTTCGCCCGCACGGTGACTTCCTGGTTTTCCTTGACCGCCAGCAGCATCAGCTTGACGGAGCTCTTGGCGCTGACCGCCTTGCCGTCCTTGACCAGTTCGACATCCGATTCGAAGCCCTTGGCGAGCTTGACGAACCGCGTGGCGGGACGGGCGTGCAAACCTTCATGCACTCTGACGATGGTCGAGCGTTCCATGGCAAATACTCTGCTTTTTCAAGCGCCAAAACCAGATGGGTCGCGGCGCGAATGCTTCAGGCGGCGATGGTGATGATCGCGTCCGTCCTCAGGGCTGACACGAGCGCCTGGGCATCGACCTGCGATGCGCAGATCTCGCCCGGCCTGTCGGCCTCGGTGGCGCCGTTGAACGAGATGACGACGTGACCCATCTCGAGCACCTTGCTCCACGCGCTGGAGCCGACGGCGGTTATGACCGCGGAAACCGGACCAAGGGTGATCGACGCGCCCTTTTGCGGCGCGCCGTCGCTCGGTCCAACCTCCGTCTTGTGGAGCACCGAAACCTCGGCAAGCTCCGGCGGCGAGCCATCCGCAAACAGGATGACCACGCCCCCTTCGGCAAGATCCGCCACTTCGGGCCCGATGGAAGTGACCCGTGTTCTCAGCAGAACCGTCATGTGGCGAACCTCATTCTCTTATGTCCTTAGAATACGATCAGGCTGACGACCCATGCGATCAGCACGGATACGGGGCCCATGATCTGGCGGCTGATGAGCACCGCCGGCACACCGATTTCGATCGTCTTCGGCTTGGCTTCACCGAGCGCCAGCCCGACAGGGACGAAGTCGCAGCCCACCTGGGTATTGTAGGCAAACAGCGCCGGCAGAGCCATCGCCGGCGAAATCGTGCCGTTGGCGATCTGCGGGCCGATGATGGCCACGCCGATGACCTGCGCGATGACGGCGCCCGGCCCGAGGATGGGAGACAGGAACGGCAGGCCGCAAATGGCCGAGATGATCAGCAGGCCGACGATGTTGTTGGCCAGCGGTCCCATCGGCTGGGCGAGCACGTCACCGATGCCGGTGTATAGGATCAGGCCGATGAGCATGGTCACGAAGGCCATGAATGGCAGCACGTTGCGCACCACCTGGTCGATCGTGCGGCGGCCGGCATTGAAGAAGATGCCGACCACCCGGCCCATGACGCGGCCGATCGAGCTGATCAGGCCGATCAGCCCGCCTTCGCTCGGCAGCGGCTGTGGAGCAGCGGCTGCGGTCTTATTGCTTGAACTCATCGATGCTGCTCCCCCCGCAGTGGTGACCGCCTCGGATCCGTCCGCCATTGTGACGTTGGCCGGCTTCACGCCCGAAACGTAGATGTCCTCGGTGATGAATTGGGCGAGCGGCCCAGCCTGGCCGACCGGCGTCAGATTGACGGTCGGGATGCGCTTGCGCGGATAGACGCCGCAGCGTGCGGTACCGCCGCAATCGACGACGACCACCGCCATCTCACCTTCGATCGGCGGCGCCCTGAAGCCGTCGACGGCCGTGGCGCCGGTCATGTCGGCGATCAGTTGGGCGACGGGATGGATGCCGCCGCCGGTGACGGAGACGACCTTGTCGCGCTGCACGGTCGGCTCGATGACGAGCGGGCCGCCCCAGCCTGTGTTGCCTCGGGAGATCTTTACGGCTTTGAATGTCCTGTCCATGATGTCCTCCCCGCCCTTACAGCTCGACGCCCTGGCGGCGTGCCATGATGGTGGTGATGCGCTCGGTCAGCATGCCCTTGAGCAGGATGACGACGAGGCCGACAATGGCGTACCAGATCGCCACCTTGACGTGATAGCCAGCGACGACAACGCCCTTCTTCTCGAGCTCGAGCAGAGCCACGAGAATGCCGCCCCAGACGAAATATTCGCCCGGATTGATGTGCGGGAAAAGGCCAAGCGGCGGATGCACGTAGGACACGGCCGCGTCATAGAATGCCGGCTTGTGCTTTTCTTCCAGGAACGATCCGAACGTGTAGGCCATCGGGTTGGTGAGGAAGAACACCGCCAGCAGCGGCAGCAGCGTATAGCGGGTCAAGGCAATCCTGCCGGCGCCGCGCGCCAGGCCATGCACGCGCTCTTCGCCGACCAGTTCGGTGACGGCATAGAAGGCGGTCATCAGCACCACCAGCGTCGGGATGATGCCGGTGACGAAGCCGGCGAACACTTCGCCGCCCTTCTGGAAGATGCCGATGAAGTACTTGCCGATGGCGGTCAGCCAGCCGAGCTGCTCTTCCTGCTGGACTTCCTTCAGCTTTTCCTTGAACTGGTCGACGGTTATGGGTCCGCTGTCTGCTTGCGCAAGGACAACGAGATGGTCGGAAGCATGCTCGACGGCGAGCTTGCCATGCAATGCGGCATCCGAGACCATGGTACCTGCGACATGCAGATTGTGCACGGCCATGTCGGCATGCTGCGCCAACAACGAAAATACAGACATTTCTCCTCCTTATGCCGCCCGCCGGTTATCCAGTCGGTGCGCGGCGTCCTCTAAGCCCTTGCTACGTTCAAGCCGGCCAGGCCCGGCTTCTTCCCCGGCTCCGACCGTGTTTTGTCGATCTGTTCGATCGCCCGTTTCACGGCCTCGGCCACACCGGGTTCCCCCTCCCCCATGATCGCAGGGTTGGACCGGAGTCGATCGAGGGGAACACCCTCGAATTCTTCATGTCTTTTGAACTTGGTGAAGACGGACCGGCCGCTCATCACCATCAGGCGGCGCACGATCAGGTCGGGCGTCACCACGACGAGCGCGATGGTGCCCTTGGCCAGCCGACCGCGAAAATTGCCGGCTCCGACGAAGCCGTCCTTGTACTGGTCGGTAACGCCCCGGAAGACATCCGAATAGTGCCGCATCTGCAGCCAGACGCCGAGCGACTGCAGCGCCCACACAATAACCAGCAGAAGCAGTCCCCACTGCCAAATCGCCATTCGGTTCTCCTCCCGAAGCCTCCGTTGAACCGCACCTTGGACCGGCACGCGACAACATCAAAGTGAGAACATTTGTTTCCGCGAATGTCAATATGTATGATATTGGCCTCCGCTACGCCATCCACAGGGCCGTCGCCGATTTCGGCGGCGGCATGGCTGTGCTAGCCTGTCGTCAAACGGGATGCATGAAATGGAACTGCCCTTCAGGGATGAACTGGCCCTTATGCCCGACCTGCGCCACCGGCTGCGGCAGCTGCGCTGGTTTCGCGCCACTTTCCGCGGCAGCGCCAAGGTGGTCTCGGACACGTTCGGCGTGCGTTTCGAGATCGACGAGGCGAAGCTGACGAGGGCCTTTCTCGACTGGGTCGAGATCATGGAAGCGCAGAAGCGCTTCGCCGCGGTCGACCGCGCCGACTTCATCGTCTTTGCCGCCGGTCTCGTGCTGCGCGAGCTGATCAAACAGGCGCCGGCCAGGGAGATCTCCGGCCTCGCGCAACTCATCGAAACGGATCAGAATGCCGGCACGCTGGAAATCATCCGCTTCTGGCCGGAGGGTTTTCTCTACACCAACTACTGCGTCTCGGTGATTTCGGCGATCTATGAGCAGGAGTTCGGCAAGGCGCCCAGCATCGACAAATGCGCCGACGATCTGCGCACCTGGTGGTCCTATCGCGAGAACGTCACCGAGATGCCGGCCTATGCGGTGGCTTTCCTCGACCGCTTCCTCGGTGCGGAGCCGAACTGGATCACGCCGGACCGCGCACAGTCCCGGCAAGCCATGCAACGGGCGCTCGGATCCGGCCGCGCAAGCGACGCGCTGCGCCGGCTTTGATTGCGGGCCGTTGCAGCCCCAAAACGCGCTCAAGACATTGCACTATTGAACATTTGACTTTTTGCCGATAGCGATGTGCGAAATTTGACGTGAGGAGACAAGCGCGTGGCGCGACCAAGGCCTATCATTTTCGATTGCGACGGTGTTCTCGTCGACAGCGAGCCGCTGGCCGCCAGGGCCTACGAACGCGTCTATGAAAAGCACGGCATGCCCGGCGTCCATGGCGGCATCATCGCCCAATGCGTCGGCATGAAGCAGTCCGACATCATCGCCAGGATCAGGGAATTGACCGGCCATCAGTTTCCCGCTGCCGCCGACGGCGACATCTGGGCCGAGACCAAGATCCTGTTCACCGAGGAATTGAAACCGACCCCGGGAATCGCGGCGTTTCTGGAGACGATCGAGGGCGACCGCTGCGTTGCCTCGTCGTCCTCCGTCGAGCGCATCAACCACAGCCTCGCTGTCACCGCGCTGGCGCCGTTCTTCGGCGAGGCGATCTACAGCTCCTCAATGGTCAAGAACGGCAAGCCGGCGCCCGACATCTTCCTGTTCGCCGCCGCCAGGATGGGCACCGATCCGGCCGACTGCATCGTCATCGAGGATTCGCCCTTCGGCATCCAGGGCGCGGTTGCCGCCGGCATGACGGCGATCGGCTATACCGGCGGCGGCCACACCTATGCCGGGCACGCCGCGCGGCTGACGGCGGCCGGTGCCGATTTCGTCTGCGCCGACTGGCAAGAGATTAGCCGGCAATTGTCCGGGCTCGGCGTGCCGGCCTGATCTAGACTAGTAGGGGCTGGGTAATCTAAGACCGACCCAGTCGCTGGGCGGGATTGGTGCCCCCACGCGGAAGTTGAAGGATAGGACCCTCGTCGCATCGGTGTCGACCTCGCACCGGAAGCCAAGATGGTACCATGTGGTTGTCGTGCTGAAAGCGACATCCGGGGCGTCTAGAATATTGCCCACCTTCAGCGGAAGAGATGGTACCCATTTGGGAAAATAGGAAGCATCCAGCAGTTCCTGCTGCAACGCGCTGGCGCAGAGTTTGGCCACACGCTGGCCGCGAGGCACCCCGCCCATCGAGGTCGTGGCCAGCGCATCGCCGGTAGCACCCTGCGAGTAGAGCCTGCGAACACCCGGAAGGCCCGAATCGTTGCGAGATGCAGACTTCGAGGCCTTTGAAGGGCTGGGCTTCGGCGCATTTGCGGGTTTGGGCTTTGGGGCCTCGGCCGATGTGGGAAGCTCGATCTCGCCGCCGCTATCGGCAGCCAAAGGCGCTGGTGCCGCGCCCTGTTGCTTGGCGTCGTCGAGCGCCGACTGCTTGTCTGGCTCCTGTTTGGCTGCCTGTTGTTTATCCATCTCCGCGCTTGAAACTGCCTGCTGCTCGGAGTCTGCCGGCGTGACAGGTTGGCTGTCTGCAGGCTTCGGCCCGACAGGCGGCTTCGAATCGTCATTCTTGGCCGGCGACGGCGAACTGTCTTGGGCGCTGGTCCCGTCCAGCGATTTCCTCGGGCCGGTATCCTTGTCGCCGAACTGAAAGACAGGCCTCAGGACCTCGACTGGGGGTGGCTTCTGAGGCTGCTTCTCTGACGGAGGTTGTTTTTCAACTTTACGCTCAGGCGGCTTTTCAACCTTCGGTTCCGGCGGCTTTGGCGCCGGCGGAACAGGTTTCGGCTTTGGCTGATCGGGCGGAGGCACGATCGCGACATTGACTGGCTGCTCCTCGCGCGGCTGTTCGGGAGGCACGGGCAGGCCATACACAAGGAGCGCCGCGGCAAGCACGTGCAGGATCAGCGATGCGGGAATGCCCCACAACAGATACCGACGCCGTTCTCGTGCCTCGTCCTTCATCCTGACCGATGTGGAATGAAATAGCGGCGGCTTCAAGCATAAGCACCGGATTTGCGCATATGGGCGCGACAGTTTTGTCGATTTGGATCACCACCCCCAGGGCGGCCCGGCCAAGGCGCCCGGGCGGCTCAATGCGCCGCCGCCGGCATGACGGCGATCGGCTCCACTGGCGGCGGTCACACCTATGCCGAGCACGCCGCGGCTGACGGCGGCAGGTGCCGATTGCGTCTGCGCGGACCGGCAAGACATTAGCCGGCAATTGTCCGGGCTCGGCGTGCCGGCCTAATTCAGCGGATACTTGGTGAATCCACGGCTGGCCCATTCGCCAGGCGGGACCAATGACCCCACACGGAAGTTGAAGGATAGGACCCTCGTCGCATCGGGGTCGACTTCACATCGGAAATTTAGATTGTACCAGGTGTTTCTGGTGCTGAAGGCCGCTTGAGCAGGGTTGAGAACATTGCCTTTGTCCAGCGTAATGGTTGGCACCCATTTGACCGAATAGTCGGCGCTTTGCAGTTCCTGGCTCAGAACATTGCCGCAAAGGGTGGCCACGCGTTGACCGCGCGGCACATTCTCCATGGAGCTTGTGGCGAAGGCATTGCCGGTTGCCCCCTGCGAGTAGAGCTTTCTGACACCTGGAAGGCCGGAATAGATTGGCGATCCTGCAACATCGTTGTTGGTGGGATTTGATCTTCCTGCATTCCCGATCGGCGCTTTGAAGGCTCTTGCGGGTTTGAACATCAACGTCTTGGCAGGTTTGGGCTTTGCCTTTCCGGTTGAGGCTGGAGGCGCTGGCTTGCCACCAGTCTCGGCCGCCAATGGCTTTGGCGTCACAACCTCTTGCTTTTCGGCGGGTTGCGGTGCGAGCGCCTGTTTGTCCGGCTGCTGTTTGTCAGCGTCCTCGGTCGCCTGCTTCTCCTCGCTTTGCGCGGGTTTGGCGTCCGGCGCGGCCTCCGGCTTTTCCTCGCCTTGCGCGGGCTTTTCGTCCGGCGCAGCGGTGGCCGGCTTCTCGTCAGGCTTGCTGGGCTCCGCCTTCTGCTGTGGCGTTGCAGCCGGAGCGGGCTGGGTCGGCGCGGGTGTCGGTGTTATAGGCGGCTTAGCCGCCTCATCCTTGGCCGGTGACGGCGTGTTGGGTTTGGCGCTGCTTCCGTCGAGCGATTTCTCCGGCCCCGTATCTTTCTGGCCGTACTGGAAAACGCGCTTCAGAACATGATCGTCTGGCGGTTTCGGTGGTTCCGGAGGCGGCTTTTGTTCAGGCGGCTTTTCAGCCTTCTTTTCGGGTGTCGGCTCCGGTGGCTTTGGAACAGGTTTCGGCTTAGGCTTCTCGGATGGCGGCACAATCGCGACATTGACGGGCTGTTCCTGCTGTTGCGGCTGCTGCTCGGATCTCGGCACGCCAAAGAACAAGAACGCTGCGATCAAGGCGTGCAGGATCAGCGAGGCAACCAAGGCCCATCGCCAATTGCGAAACCACGCTCGTATCTTGCCGTTCATTGCGCCCGATGTGGAATGAAATAGCGGCGGCTTCAAGCACAGGCATCGGATTGGCGCGGTTTAGCCGCTGACAGCTTGGTGATCGGGATGGTCGACACAGCAAGATCAGTTCGGAATCCCGCCCACAAACCGTTCGTCCAGCCGCGTTTCGCCAAACCAGTTCAGCCTGTTGATGCTGACGAAGCCGGTATCGATCGCCTCGTTCTCGTCGCCCGGCTCACTGGCGTGAGTGCGCCCGCGCGGCACCGTGATGACGGTGCGATCGCCTTCGCTTTCCACGATCTCGGCCGCGCGGCCGATCTTGTCACGGCCGATGCGCGGCTGCCGGATTTCCGCCGGAAGCGCGGTCGGCAGGTTGACGCTCAACCAATGACCTTCTGTCGCCCAGTTGGCGCGCGATTGCCACAATGACGCGATCAGCGCGCCAAGCCATGGGTCGTCGCCGTCGGTGAACTCAGGATTCTTCACGCGCGAAAAGCCGATCGCCGGAACACCCCAGAAGGTCGCCTCGCGGGCGATGCCGAGCGTGCCGGAATAGGCGAGGTCCTCGGCGACGTTGCGGCCGTCATTGACGCCCGACAGGACCAGGTCCGGTTTCTCGGTATCGGCAAACAGCCACGTCATCGCGCTCACCACGCAACCGGCCGGCGTGCCGGAGCACGAATACCAGTTCGCTTTGACGCGCCGCATCGTCAGCGGCCTCGCGATCGTCAGCGACGAGCCGGCGGCGGTGCGCTTGCCGTCGGGCGCGACCACCCAGACATCGTCGCTCAGGCCGGTGACCGCGTTGACGAGACGGGCAAGTCCCGGCGCGTCGATGCCGTCATCGTTGCAGATCAGAATTCTCATTCTTTGCTTCCTGGCGGCACCGCGATGCGCTGGCCGGTACGGCATTGCGTGCGCAGCGACGGGATGTGGCTTTTGAGGTCATCGAGAAGATCGGTGACGCAGGAATGGCCGAGCGCTTCAGGCCGTCGGGCGTGCGAGACGAAGAGTGCATCTATGTCGTCGACCGGACCGCCGAGCGCCGGATAATTCCGCGCCGGAGGCGCCGACCTTGATGCCGATATCGAGCAGGATGCGGTCGCCGCCGCTGCCGACGGCGAGGCTGGTGCGGCCCTTTTCCCCGAAGCCGCCAAGCAGGTCCAGCATCATCACGAACCGGCCCCCGCCGGGATCAGCCAGCCGGATCTTATGCGCAACCGCGCCTGGGCTCCGCTCCCGAGCGTAACCGGGTCTGGCTGCTCGAAGTGCAAGGTGAGGTCAGGCCCCGCGGCGGGCGCGAATTCGATGCGCGCGCCGCCACCCTGGTAGATCACCCGTTTGACGAGACCATCAAAGCCTGGTCCATCCGGCGAGACGTCGAGATCGGCCGACCGGCAGCAGATCTTGGCACCCGCACGCGGCCGCTCGCCGGGGTGGCAGCGGACCACCAGCTCGGTTCCCAGAACCCTGACCTTGCAATGGCCGCCATCTTCGCTCGTCAGGACATCCGCCGGCAGCAGGATGCCTTGCGAGATGAAAGACGCCACCATCTCATTTGCCGGCTCATGATAGAGTTCGCGCGGCGTCGCCAGTTGTGCCACGCGGCCATGATCCATCACCGCGATGCGATCGGCCAGCGCCATCGCCTCGGCCTGATCGTGGGTGATGTAGACGATGGTCGTGCCGGTGCGCTTATGAAAAGCGGCGAACTCATCCTCCATCGAGGCCCTTAGATGCACGTCGAGATTGGCGAGCGGCTCGTCGAACAGCACCAGCGACGGCGCGGCGACGAGACAGCGGGCCAGCGCCACGCGCTGGCGCTGGCCGCCGGAGAGATTGGCCGGCCTGCGCTCGCCCAGTCCCTGCAGATTGACCAGAGCCAGCGCGTCCTCGACCTTCTGGCGCGCGACGGTCTTGTTGAACTTCGCCACCTTCAGGGAATAGCCGACATTCTCGGCCACCGTCATGTGCGGCCACAGCGCGTAGTTCTGGAAGACGATGCCGACGCGCCGCTTTTCCGGAGCGACGCTGCCGCCGCTGTTCGAAACGACATCGTGGCCGATGCGGATTTCGCCCGCGCTCACTTTCTCGAAGCCGGCGACGAGCCTGAGCAACGTCGTCTTGCCACAGCCGGAAGGTCCGAGCACGGCCAGGAACTCGCCGTCGGCGACGTCGATCGAGACATCCTTCACAGCGTCGAAGTTGGCGAAGCTCTTGGTCACATGGTCCAGGCTCAGTCGCGCCATGGCAGCACTCCGCTGGGAAGGTAGGGGGCAAGCAGATTGGTCACCAGCATCAGCACGAAGGTGACCGCGACCGTGATGACCGACATCGCCGCCGCGTAGTTGGAATCGCCGCCCTGTTCGAAGGAAAACATCACCACGCCGATCGTCTCCGAGCCCGAAGACCACAGCAGCGCCGAGACGGTGAGTTCGCTGAGCGCCGTCATGAAGATCAGCAGGCCACCGGCGATCGCCGCCGGCGCGACCAGTGGAAAGATGATGGTTCGCAGGCGCGTGAACAGGCCGGCGCCGGCCACCTGCGCGGCCTCCTCCAGCGCCCGGTCGATCTGGTGATAGCCGCTGATGGTCGGCCGCAGCGCCAGCACCAGGAAGCGGGCGAGGTAGGCGTAGAGGATGATCCAGACCGTGTTGTAGAGCTGGATGCCGGTCAGTGGGATCGGCCTGAGGAAGAGAAGCAGCGAGGCAATCGCCAGCACCACGCCGGGCAAGGCATAGGGCAGCTCGACCGACAGGTTGAGCAGCCGCACCCGCTGCTTGCCCCAGGCGATGAGATAGGCGACCGGCACGGCGACGATGACCGCGAAGAAGGCGGCGGCAATCGACAGCCAGAAACTGTTGAAGAAGGCGCGGTTGGCCGCATCATGCTCGAACAGCACGAAACGGTAATTGTCGAGCGTCGCCGTCTTGGCCGTGAGCGCAATGCCATAGCCCGGCACCAGCGAGGTCAGCACCAGCCCGAACAACGGCAGGAACAGCACCAGCACGATCAGCAGCCACATGCCGGCCTGGACAATAGCCCGCCAGCGGCCGAGTTCGTAGAGTTCGGCCGGCAGCGATGTCGAAGAGATGCGGTAGTCGCGGCGGCGGCTCATCACCTCCTGAGCGAGAATGCCGGCCATGGCGATGACGCCGATCAGAACCGATAGGAACGCGGTCTCACCGAGCATGGCCGGACCACCGCCGGCCAGCTTCTGATAGATAAGAGTCGGCAGCACCAGGTAGTTGGCGGGAATGCCGAGGAATGCCGGAATGCCGAAATTGCCGACGCAGGACACGAAGGCCAATGCCGCGGCCGCCATGATCGACGGCGTCATCAGCGGCAGCACGATGGTGACCAGCATCTTGAACCAGCCGGCGCCACCGGCGCGTGCCGCCTCCACCAGTTCGCGCGGCAGCTTGCGCAGGCCGGCACGCACCAGCAGGAACACCAGCGGGCCATATTGGACGCCAAGCAGCAGGATGATGCCTGACGTCGAGTAAAGCGGGTTTTTCGTGCCGAGCGGCGGCGCGGCTCCGAACAGCTTGAGGAATGGGCTTGCCGGGCCGAACAGCTGCAGCCAGGCCAGCGCCGTCACCTGCGGCGCGATCATCAGCGGCATGACGTAGCACAGCACCAGTGCGCTGCGGCCGCGTATGTCGGTCAACGAGACCAGCACCGCCACCAGCGTTCCCGACAGTACCGCAAGCAAGGTGCCGCCGATGCCGACGACCAGCGTATGCCATGTCGCGATCCAGGTCGCCGGGCTTCTCAGCCCGGCCGCAATGGCCACGGTCGACAGCGTGCCGCCAGGTGCCACGATCTCCCTGACCAGGCGCAGCATCGGCAGCAGCGAAAGCAGTACGATGACGATGGCTACCGCCGCCGTCAGGGCCATTTCCTGGCCCCGGCTTTCCCTGATGCGTGTTGGCATGGTTGTGTTTCCCGAGATCCGGGATGCCGCCGAAACGACATCCCGCCGCGATTGCCGGCTCAGCCGCCGAACAGTTCCTGGAACTTCGCCTTGTCGGCGTCGGTCTTGGCGACGATCGCCTTGGTGTCGAACGGCATCACATTGACCTTGACGCCTTCCGGCAGCCATTCGGGACGGCCGACCGAAGCACGCGCCGGCAGATAGCCCATGGACAGTGCCAGCTTCTGGCCTTCATCCGACAGAATGAAGTCGACGAACTTCTTGGCGCCGTCGACATTCCTCGCGGTTTTCATGATGGCGACCGGTTCGGTCACCGCCGGCACGCCTTCGCTCGGGAACACGAACTCGACCGGCGAGCCCTTCTTCTTGGCGTTCATCGCCATGAAGTCGACGAGGATGCCATAGGGCTTCTCGCCTGATGCCACCGACTTCAGCACAGCACCGTTGCCGCGCACGCTGACGGTGTTGTTGGTCTTAAGCTTCTGGAAGAAGTCCCAGCCATAGTTGCTATCGCCGGCAAAGCCGGAAAGCAGATAGGCGGCCGCACCCGAATAGAGCGGGCTCGGCATGACCAGGCCATCGGCATAGGCGGGTTTGGCGAGATCGGCCCAATGCTGCGGCTTTTCAGCAGCCGCGGTGTTGTAGACGATGCCGGTGGTGATCAGCTTGCTGCCGAAATAGGTCTTGTCGGCGTCATAGGCATCAGCTTCGATGCCATCGAGCTTGGCTTTGGAATAAGGCAGCAGCCGGTCGTCCTTCTTCAACAGCTCCATCGAGACCGCATCGGCAATCAAAAGCACGTCGGGCTGCGGGCCGCCGGCGGCGAACTCGGCCGCCATCTTGGTGAGGATGTCGCTGGTTCCGGAACGATAGATAGTCACGTCGATGCCGGGCTGCGCCTTCTTGAAGGCGTCCACGGTCTTGGCCGCGTCGGCTTCTGGCTGCGATGTGTAGAGCGTCAGTGTTTCGGCGTTTGCCACGCCGGCAAACAAAGTTGCCGCGAGCGCCAGTTGGCTGGCCAGCAGCTTGATGAGTAGCGTCTTCATGAGGCCTCCTGTCTTGTCTGTGCATGACCGGTCCGGCCCCTGGCCGGCTCCCCGTCTCTTCCTCCCTGCACGGCGCATATGACTGGTGGATGACAGTACGCATGCGCAACCAGATCAGGCAACAGCCTGGCGCTGAATGCTCTCACAACATGACGATACTAGCCCGCGGAACCGGCGTCCCACGAGCCTCAGGGCTGCTTTGACAGGCTTCTAGACCAGCATGCCCATCGGGTTCTCGATCAGCCGCTTGAAGGCAACCAGCAGCTCAGCGCCGAGCGCCCCGTCAACGGCGCGATGGTCGGTCGACAGCGTCACCGACATCACGGTGGCTATCTTGATCTCGCCATTCTTGACCACCGCCCGCTCCTCGCCGGCACCGACCGCCAGGATCGTCGCATGCGGCGGGTTGATGACAGCGGCAAAATCCTTGATGCCGAACATGCCGAGATTGGAGACCGCCGTCGTGCCGCCCTGATACTCTTCCGGCTTCAGCTTGCGGCTGCGGGCACGGCTGGCCAGGTCCTTCATCTCGTTGGAGATGGTCGACAGCGTCTTTTCATCGGCATGCCGAATGATCGGCGTGATCAGGCCGCCGGGGATCGACACGGCGACGCCGACATCGGCATGCTTGTGCTTGACCATGGCGCTTTCGGTCCACGAGGCATTGGCATCCGGCACCGCCTTCAGCGCCATGGCCATCGCCTTGATGACCATGTCGTTGACCGACAGCTTGTAGGCAGGCACGTCACCCTTGTCGGTCTTCTTCATCGGGGCGGCGGCATTGATCTGCGTGCGCAGCGCCAGCAATGCATCGAGTTCGCAGTCGAGCGTGAGATAAAAATGCGGGATGGTGGACTTGGCCTCGACCAGGCGGCGCGCAATGGTCTTGCGCATGTTGTCGTGCGGGACCAGTTCGTAGGAGCCGGGTTCGAACAGCTTCAGCACTTGGTCGTCCGACATCGGCTTTGCTGACGGGACAGCCGCGACAGCAGCGGCGGGAGCCTCAGGAATCACCGCCGGAGCCTCCTTGAAGCCACCCTTGGCAATCGCCGCGTCAATGTCCGCCTTGACCACGCGGCCGTACGGGCCGGAGCCGATGATGGTGGCAAGAGCAAGGCCTGCCTCACGAGCCAGGCGTCGCGCAAGCGGTGTCGCGCGTGCGCCCGACGGCGATTGGCCAATCTCCCCCCTTGTGGGGGAGATGCCCGGCAGGGCAGAGGGAGGCGTGAGAGAATGCGACGTTGGCGGGACAGCGCCCCCCTCTGTCGGCTTAGCCGACATCTCCTCCACGGGTGGGGAGATTGGCGCTTTGTCCTGCTTTGCCGCAGTGACATTAGCCCCATAAGCCTCATCGTCGGCATAAATCCACGCAACCGGCGCACCGACCGGAATGTCGACGCCTTCCTTGCCGGTGACGTCGCGCAACACGCCGCTGGCCGGCGCATCGATCTCCATCGCCGCCTTGTCGGTCTCGATCTCGAACAGCACATCGCCCTTCTTGACGCGCGCGCCTTCCTCGGCGAACCAGCGCGAGATCTGTCCGGTCGCCATGTCCATGTCGACCTTGGGAAGAATGACTTCGGTCGGCATGTCTCAGCGAACCCCTTTGACGAGGTCGCGCGCGGCGTCGATGATATCGGGAACCTGTGGTACCGTGGCTTTTTCGAGCTCCGGATTGTAGGGGATCGGCGTCTCGGCGCCGCCCAACCGCACGATCGGCGCATCGAGATAGTCGAACGCCTCGCTCTCGGCGGTCATCGCGCTGACCTCGGCGCCGATGCCCAGCGTCTTGACCGCTTCGTAGACGCACATCAGTCGCGACGTCTTCTTGACGCTGTCGATGACGGTCTGCTTGTCCATCGGCCGGATGGTGCGGAGGTCGACGACTTCGACGTCGATGCCTTCGGCTTCCAGCGCGGCGGCGGCGTCGAGCGCCTTCTGCACCATGATCGAGGTGGCGACGATGGTGAGGTCGCGGCCTTCGCGGCGGATGTCGGCCTTGCCGATCGGCACCGTGTAATAGCCCTCGGGAACCGGGCCCTTCATCTTGTAGAGTAGCTTGTGCTCGAAGATCATCACCGGATCGGGATCGGCGACGGCCGCCAGGAGCATGCCCTTGGCATCATAGGGCGTCGCCGGCTGGATGACCTTCAGCCCTGGCACATGGCCGAGCCAGGCTTCCAGGCTCTGGCTGTGCTGCGCGGCCGCACCTGTGCCCGAACCGGCGGGAAAGCGCATCACCACGGGAACCGAAACCTCGCCACCCAGCATGAAGCGCATCTTGGCCGCCTGGTTGACGATCTGCTCCATGGCGAGTGTGGCGAAATCGGAAAACTGGAACTCGAAGATCGGCCGCATGCCGGTGAGCGCCGCACCCACCGCAACGCCCGCGCCGCCCAGTTCCGAGATCGGCGTGTCGATCACCCGCTCGGTGCCATAACGCTCGACCAGATCGCCGGTCACCTGGAAGGCGCCGCCATAGACGCCGATATCCTCGCCCATCAGGAAGACGCGCTCGTCCATGTCCATGGCGATCGCCATGGCTTCCTGGATCGCCTGGGCGTAGCTCAGTTCACGCACCATCGCGTCCATCACGCCTGCTCCGTATACACGTAATTTCCGGTCTCGCCGACGTCAGGCGACGGGCTCGCCTTGGCGAACTCGATGCCGTCGGCGATCTCCTGCGCCACCCCACTGCGGATGGCCTCGATGCCCTTGTCGTCGATGAAGCCGAATTCCCGCAGCTCGTTTTCGAACAGCGTGATCGGATCGCGGTTCGACATCCAGTCCTCGATCTCTTCCTTGGTGCGATAGCGGTTGCGGTCGCTCTTGGAGTGGCCGCGATGGCGGTAGGTCTTGGATTCGATCAGCGTCGGCCCCTCGCCGGCGCGGGCGCGCTCGACGGCCTTGTAGGACGCCTCGGCGACCTCCGAGAAAATGTTGCCGTTGACGATGACGCCGGGCATCGAATAGGCGGCGGCGCGGTCGGCGATGTTCTTGACCGCGGTGGAACGGGCGGTCGAAGTCGACATGCCGTAACCATTGTTTTCGCAGACGAAGATGACCGGCAGCTTCCAGACCGCCGCCATGTTGAGCGCCTCGTGGAAGGCGCCTTCATTGTTGGCGCCGTCGCCGAAGAAGGAGACGACGACCTTGCCGGTCTTCATCATCTTGGAGGAGAGTGCCGCCCCGACGGCGATCGGAATGCCGCCGCCGACGATGCCGTTGGCGCCGAGATTGCCCTTGGCGACGTCGGCGATGTGCATCGAACCGCCGCGGCCCTTGCAGTAGCCGGTGGTCTTGCCGAAGAACTCGGCGAACATGCGCTTGACCTCGGCTCCCTTGGCGATGCAGTGGCCATGGCCGCGATGCGTCGAGGTGATTTGGTCATCCTCGCCAAGCGGCATGCAGATGCCCATGGCGCTGGCTTCCTGGCCGATCGACAGGTGCATGGTGCCGTGGATCAGGCCGCGCGTGTAGCTCTCCTCCGCGCCCTCTTCGAAGCGGCGGATGAGGTACATCTTGTAGAGCACCTGCTTGAGCTGCTCGGCGCTGTACTGGCGATAGACGAAAGGCAGGTTGGCGCGACTGTCCGCGACGGCTTTGCTGGCTCCGGCCATGATCAGGCTCCCACGGTTCCGTAGACGAGCTTGTCCTGGCGGGCGCGCAGCTCGGCGATCTTGGAGCCCGGAGCCGGGGCGGCATTGGCATAGGTGATGAGCTCGCCCTTCTTGATCGGCGCGGTCACCGAGCCGCCCTGCAGCAGGCCGCAGGGAATGGCCTTGGCCGCATGCGCTTCCGGCGCCGTCATGATCCAGGCGCGGTAGCAATATTCGCCGATCGCATCGAGCTTTTCGCCGGGCTGCATGTCCTTCTTGGCCACGGCGGCGACTTCGGCCACGGGCTTGGCCAGCGGCACCATGTCGGCCTTGCCGTAGAGCACGACGCGGGCGCAGGTCAGCGGCACTTCGAGCGAGGTCAGGTGATAGGGGCGGTGGAAGGTGAAATACGGACCCTTGCCCATCTTCAGGTCTTCCATGCGCTCCGAAACGCGCGGATGCGACATGTCGGCGACGACGAAGACGCCGGGCGCCACGCCCTTGCCGATCGAGTAGTCGACGACGCCGACCCTGGACAGCACGCCGCCATCCTTTTCAGGCACCAGTACTTTCGAGAGCTCGCCGAGAGTCGCCGCCGGGCCGTGCATGCCGGCCTTGTCGGGCACCAGCCCGGTGGCATTGGCGATCGCCGCCATCTCGACCATGGTTTTCGAGCCGTCGACGAATTCGACCAGCATGCGCACATTCATATGCCTGCGCCTGGCCTCTTCCTCATAGGCAGGTGGTGTCGCGTCGATGTTGAGCGGATTGTTCTTGCCCTTGCCGGCCGCGACGATGGGATGGCCCATGGCCGAGACGAATTCGATCAGCTCCATGCAGGAGGACGGCTCGTCGCCGGCGCCGAGCGAATAGGTGACGCCGAGCCGGTCGGCCTCGCTCTTCAGATAGGCGCCGATGGTGACGTCGGCCTCGACATTCATCATCACCAGATGCTTGCCATGCTCCATGGCGCGCAGGCCGATCTCGGCGCCGACGGCGGGAACGCCGGTCGCGTCGATCACCACGTCGATCAGATCATTGTTGATGACCAGGCTGGCGTCATTGGTGACCGCCACCTTGCCGGCCTCCATGGCAGCCGTCATCGCCGAGGCGTTCGACACTTCGCGTGCATGGCCGGTTTCCTGGAAGGCGATGTCCACCGCCTTGCTGGCGGCGGGCAGGTTCAGTTCCGAGATCGCGCCGATCTCGATGCCGGACATATGGGCGACGCGGGTGACGATGTCGGTTCCCATCTCGCCGGAGCCGATCAGGCCGATGCGGATGGGCTTGCCCGATTTGCCGCGCTCATCGAGATCGCGGGCAAGGCCCGTCAACGAAATATTGGAAGCCATACCGCTCATTCCTCCCACATTGCAGGCCTGCTCATTCGCTTGACGGGTATTGAACATCTGTATTTCTGTCAAGACTAATGTCCAAATCCAAATGCTTTTTGACGTCGCTGCGCAGACTGCGAACAACTGTAAAGCCTGCAGCCGCGACGGCGGCACAGGACTTCTCCACCGGCCATGGCGACTGTGTCGTCAGGACCGCTATCCAGGGATGGACGGCGTTACGGAGCCCGGTCAGCAGCGCCGACGGGAAAATCGTGGAAGTGGACGATCACCCCCTCCGCATCAATGAAGATCACGGCATAGGCGGGCGGCTCGTGCCCCAGGCTCCAGCTCTGCGAAAAATCGAGCGCGGTCTGGTGGTTGGTGCTGCGCAGCGTGCTGACCGGTATGCCGCGCCAGCTGCCGGCGATCTGCCTATGGACATGGCCAGCGAAAATATGGCGGACATTGCCGTGGCGCGACAGCACGTCATGGAAGGGATCGGCGTCGGTAAGCCTGACCTCATCGAGCACCGGCATGTGTATCCGGAACGGCGGGTGATGCATGAACAGGAAGACCGGCCGGTTGCCCGCCTCTTGCAGCCGTTCGTCGAGCCAGTCGACGCGCGCCGGGCAGAGCCTGCCCTCGACATGGCCGCTGTCCAGCGTGTCGAGCAGGATCAGCCGGCCCTCTGTGCCATCGAACACGCTCTGCACGAACCCCTGCTCGGCGGCGGCATCGGGGAACATTTCGAGGAAGAGCGCCCGGTCGTCATGGTTGCCGAGCATGAGCCGGCAGGGCGGCGAAAATTGCGCCAGCCCGTCCCGCAACGCCGCATAGGCCGCACGCTCGCCGTCATTGGTCAGGTCGCCCGAGATCACCACCAGTTCGGCATCGCCATGGTTCTTGCCGATGTCGGCCAGGCAGGCCTTCAGCCTTGCGAGCGGATCGGAGCCGTAGAGCAAGCCACCCGGCGTCATCAGATGCGGGTCGGAGAGCTGGATGATTTTCATGGACCTGACTGTACCCTTCCCGCCGGTGCCGCATGGCGCCAGCCAGAAACGCAACGCCTCGATTGCCCCTCTACTGTGCCGTCCAGCCGCCGTCCATCGGCAAGGTCGTGCCGGTGATCTGCCTGGCGGCATCCGAGCACAGGAACAGTGTCAGCGCTGCAAGCTCCTCGACAGTGACGAATTCCTTCGTCGGCTGTGCGGCGAGCAGCACGTCATGCTTGACCTGTTCCTCGGTCATGCCGCGCGCCTTCATCGTGTCGGGGATCTGCTTTTCGACCAGCGGCGTCCAGACATAGCCGGGTGCGATGGCGTTGACGGTGATGCCGTCCTGCGCGACTTCCAGCGCCACCGTCTTGGTCAGCCCCGCAATGCCATGCTTGGCCGACACATAGGCCGACTTGAACGGCGAGGCGACCAGCGCGTGCGCCGAAGCCGTGTTGATGATGCGGCCCCATTTGCGCGCCTTCATGCCCGGCACCGCAGCCTTGATGGCATAGAAGGCCGCCAGAAGATTGATGCGGATGATGGCTTCCCATTTGTCGTCGGGAAACTCCTCGATCGGCGCGACATGCTGGATGCCGGCATTGTTGACCAGGATGTCCAGGCTGCCGAACGCCGACTCGGCATCATGCACCATGGCGCTTACCGCCGTCCCATCCATCATGTTGGCGTCGGAGTAGCGGCACTTGACGCCGAAATCCCTCTCGATGCCCGAGCGCTCCTGCTCAATGGCCGCGGGGTCGCCAAGACCATTGATGGTGACGTTGGCGCCCTCGGCGGCGAAGGCGCGGGCAATGGCCAGGCCGATACCGCTGGTCGAGCCGGTGACGAGGGCATTCTTCGAAGACAGGGAACCCATGGTGATCTCGCGAGAGGTGGGAGGGGAATGACAGCATATAATTGTGCGTCGCAACATGACAATGACAGAGCCATGTGTCGGCGCGATTACAGCCAGACGACAGCGTCGGCACGGCCTCGCCACGCTGCGAAACCATGGTCGTTTGGCTGACACGGCACTGTCATGGTGCCGTGCAACATAATCGGTTGCGCATTCGCGCGGTCATTCCTGAACGAAATTCATCCGACAGAACCTGGGAGTGCAGCTTGGAAATCGCCGATGTCGTGAAGCGCGCCTATGCGATGCCGTTGACCAACCCGTCCTTCCCGCCCGGTCCCTACCGGTTCTTCGATCGCGAATACATCATCATCACCTATCGCACGACACGCGAGGCGCTTGAGGCCGTCGTGCCGGCGCCGCTGGAGATCGACGAGCCGCTGGTCAAGTATGAATTCATCCGCATGCCCGACTCCACCGGCTTCGGCGACTACACCGAAACCGGCCAGGTCATTCCGGTGAAGTACAAGGGTCAGCATGGCGGCTACGTCCACTCGATGTATCTCGATGACGACGCGCCGATCGCCGGCGGTCGCGAGCTGTGGGGGTTTCCGAAGAAACTGGCCAATCCCAAGATCGTCCATGAAGGCGAGGTGATCGTCGGCACGCTGCATTATGGCAGCGTTCTGTGCGCCACCGGCACGATGGGCTACAAACACCGGGAAGCCGATCATGATTCCGTGCTCGCCGCGCTCGCCGCGCCCAATTTCCTGATCAAGATCATCCCGCATGTCGACGGCACGCCGCGTATCTGCGAGCTGGTGCGCTATTACCTCACCGACATCACGCTGAAGGAGGCCTGGACGGCGCCGGCGGCGCTTGATCTCAGGCCCCACGTCATGGCCGACGTGGCGAAGCTGCCGGTGCTCGACATCGTCTCCGCAGTCCACTTCAAGGCCGATTTGACGCTTGGGTTGGGCGAGGTTGTCCACGACTATCTTGCCGATCACAGCCGGCTCGCAACCAGCACAACCCAGCCGGAGAAAATTCGTGCTTGAACGCCACCGAAACAAGGAAGCCGCCGCCACGATCACGGAGATCTCGGCGCAATATGACCGCATCGCTTTGGTGTTCCAAGGCGGCGGCGCGCTCGGCGCCTACCAGGCCGGCGTCTATCAGGCGCTGGCCGATGCCGGCTGCGAGCCGAGCTGGCTGTCGGGCGTGTCGATCGGCGCCATCAACGCCTCGATCATCGCCGGCAACGAGTCCAGCCGCCGCCTGCAGCGGCTCGAACAGTTCTGGCAGGCCGTCTCGGGCCGCAAGATCTGGGCCTATACGCCGGAAGGCGACATCTACCGCGACATCCGCAACCGTACCTCGTCGTGGATGACCATGACCATGGGCCAGCCCGGCTTCTTCAAGCCGCGCAATCCCAACCCCTGGTTCGAGCATCCCGGCGCCGAGGGCGCCACCAGCTTCTACGACACCGCCGAGCTGAAGGACACGTTGGAGAGCCTGATCGATTTCGACATCCTCAACGACGGCAAGAAACGGCTGAGCGTCGGCGCGGTCAATGTGCGGACCGGCAACTTCGTCTATTTCGATACCGACAAGGTCCGCATCGGGCCCGAGCACATCATGGCCAGCGGCGCGCTGCCGCCGGCCTTTCCGTCGGTCCGCATCGAAGGCGAGTACTATTGGGACGGCGGCATCGTCTCCAACACGCCGCTGCAATATCTGCTCGACCAGGAAGAGGACCGTTCGTCGCTGGTGTTCCAGGTCGACCTGTTCAGCGCGCGCGGCGTGCTGCCGCGCAGCATGCCGGACGTGCTGTCGCGCCACAAGGACATCATGTATTCCAGCCGCACGCGCCAGAACACCGACAATTTCAAGCGCATCCATGGCCTGAAGATGCACCTGCTCGAGGCGCTGAAGCGCGTGCCCAAGGAGCAGCTGACGCCGGCGGAAGAAGCGCTGATCGCGGACTATTCGGATGCCGGCCTGGTCAACATCGTGCACCTGATCTACCAGCACAAGGGCTATGAAGGTCACGCCAAGGACTACGAGTTCTCCGGCACCTCGATGCGCGAGCATTGGGACACCGGCCTGGAAGACACGCAGCGCACCTTGCGCCATCGCAAATGGCTGACACTGCCGACCAATGCCGACGGCGTCACCATCCACGATCTGCACCGCGAAGACCCGACCTGACATTTGCGTCCAGGACAAGCGGAGCAATCTTACAAAGCGGACTTCGCCCACGAACGGGACCCTTCGCCGGCTGGTCAACCGACGCCGCGCATCGTGCCTATCAGGAGCGCTGCCCAGACATGCGGGACAAGGATGCGATCCGCCCGGCCGTCACCATGAGTTCCGCGGCAGGTCGGCGAAACTACGGTGCAAACGCGTAGGCACGCCTTCACGCCGTCGAGCAAGCTCGGCCGGACTGTGAAGTTCTTCTTCACAGCCTATCAACATTGTCGCGGATATTAGCTCGCTCAAAGCAGGCGTACATCTGAGCAGGCAAATGCGCCAGCGCGTTTCACCGTTTCATGGAAACGGCGAACCGCTCTAACTCTTTGTTTTGACGCAATTCCAGACGGAAAACCGCTCACACTTTCCTGGAATTGCCCTGGGCTTAATGGAGTGCCGCTGATGACCGTCGAAGCTGTTTCCCCTGCTATCGTTTCATCGCGTGACGCCTGGCGCGGCCTGCTCTGGTTTGCGCCGCTGACGTTGCTTTGGCTCCTGGTGATCTACAGATGGCCGGCGATCCCGGCCACCGGCGTTCCGACCACGGCCCACCAGCTCGCAGCCCACGGGCTCATCGCGCTGGGATTGTGGCTCGGCCTCGAACGCACGAGCCTGACGCCAGCTCAACGCCGCACGACCTGGCTGGCGATCATGATCCCGGACACGCTGTGGCTCGCCTTCGCCTGGAGCGCCGCGATCAACGGCGTCTTTCACGCGGACACCGCGTCTTTTCCGCTATTGCCATCGGCGATCTTCCTACCGGTGATCATCGGGGCGCCGCTCCTGCTGCTCTCGAAGCGGATCGGGCTGGTGCTCGATGCGATGCCAGCGAGCTGGCTCGTGATGCTTCAACTCTACCGCGTATTCGGCACCTGGGCTATCGCGGCCTGGCTGCGCGGTACGCTGCCCGGCGCGTTCGCAGCGCCGGCAGGCATCGGCGACATGCTGACCGGATTGTTGGCGTTGCCGGCTGCGATCTCAGTGGCGACCGGCACAGACAAAGGCCGGAGGGCGGCAACTCTCTGGAACATCCTCGGGCTTGCCGACTTCGCTGTCGCGATCACCATGGGCATGATAACCTCGCCCGGCCCGTGGCAGTTGATTGTCGCGGATGTGGAGAGCATCGGCGCAGGCGATTATCCGGGTGTGCTGACCCCTGCTTTCGTGGTGCCAAGCTCGATCCTGCTGCACATGTTGTCGCTTCGCCAGCTGCGCCGCCGTGACAGGGCGGACGTTGCGCGGCGGTGAGCCTCGGCTGGAGCCGGCCAACCACTCCCTCGAAAGCTGAACCCTTCGAGCGGCGCGCCCGCCTGGGAAGGCGCACGCTCTGACCCTTCATTGGTCTTCGCAGGATAGGTCGACAAAGAGAAACGGCGCCGCAGGTGGCGCCGTTCTCTTGAAGGTCTGACGCTCAAAACACCTGGCGGAAGACGATGAACAGCACGAAGGCAAGCGCGATCGAGCACGGCAGGGTCAACACCCAGGCCAGCAGCAGGTTGCGCACCGTCGACCATTGCAGGCCTGAGCCATTGGCGGCCATCGTTCCGGCGACGCCCGACGACAGCACATGGGTGGTCGAAACCGGCAGGCCGAGCCGGTCGGCCATGCCGATGGTCACCATGGCGACGAGTTCGGCCGCCGCGCCCTGGCCATAGGTCAGGTGGCTCTTGCCGATCTTCTCGCCGACGGTGACGACGATGCGTTTCCAGCCGACCATGGTGCCGAGACCCAGCGCCAGCGCCACCGCGACCTTCACCCAGAGCGGGATGAACTTCGTCGCATTGTCGACGGCCTTGTGGTAGTCGGTCACCGCCTTGAGATCGGCGCCCTGCATCGGCAACAGCTGCTTCTTGTCGATCAGCTTGAGCGCCTCGCCGATCAGATAGATGTCGTTGCGGGCGTTGCTGACCAGATCGGTCGGCACGTTGTCGACCGACGCATAGGGCTGCAGTCCAGCCGTCGTGTTGTGGATGTAGGTCTGCAAGGCGACCGTTGTCTTGTCGCTCCAGCTGCGGGTGCGCACGGCATCCTGGACGGCTGCCTTGGCATCCTTGGCATCCGTGACGGTGACGCCGGGCTTCGCATATTTGCCCAGCGCCGTTTCGACATTGGCTGAAGCCGACTTGTAGGCTTCGAGATAGTTGATGTCGGGCGTGCGGTTCAGCGCATAGGCCGTCGGCACCACGCCGATCAGGATCAGCATGATCAGGCCCATGCCCTTCTGCCCGTCATTGGAGCCATGCGCGAAGCTGACGCCGGTGCAGGTGAAGATCAGCAGGCCGCGGATCCACCAAGGCGGCGGGGCATTGCCTTTCGGGGCCTCGTAGAGGGCCGGATTGCGAACCAGAATCTTCATCGCATAGAGCAGGATTGCTGCGGCGAAGAAGCCGATGATCGGCGACACCAGCAAGGTCACGCCGACATTGGTCGCCTGTGACCAGTCGACGCCGCTGGTGGCGCTGCCGGACGGCGCCATGAACTGGTTGGCGAGGCCGACGCCGATGATCGAGCCGACCATCGTGTGCGAGCTCGAGGCCGGCAGGCCGAGGAACCAGGTGCCGAGGTTCCACAGGATCGCCGCGACGAGCAGCGCGAACACCATGGCAAAGCCGGAGGAGGAGCCGACCTGCAGGATCAGCTCGACCGGCAGCAGCGACAGGATGCCGAAGGCCACCGCGCCGCTGGAGGTGAGAACGCCGAGGAAGTTGAAGACGCCCGACCACATGACGGCGAATTCGGCCGGCAGGGAGCGCGTGTAGATGACGGTCGCCACCGCATTGGCGGTATCGTGGAAGCCGTTGACGAATTCGAAGCCGAGCGCGATCAGCAAGGCGATGCCGAGCAGGATCCACGGCACGGTCTTGGCCACCGCCAGGTCCTGGCTCAGCGCGTAGCCGACATAGACCACGCCGACCAGAACCAGCACGCCAAAGGCCGGCAGAAACCACTTCGCGCCGCCCGAACTGTCCAGCGGGTGATCCGGTCTCGGAATGCCCGCCTCACTAGAAACTATGTCCACCATGTCCCACTCCTATTGCACTGCAGCAAAGAACTGGGAAAGACGCTATGTCCGCACGATGAACCCTGTATGACGCCGAAACAGGGGCTTCGGCCTTGGGAGCTCCTATGCCGGAGCGGAACGCGTCTTCAGGATCGCCGAGAACAGCGGATCGAAGGCGCGGCTGATCGGCGCCGCGGCCGCACCGAGCGCGATCGACCAGGGGTCGGTGGTGCCGAGTTGCAGGCGAGGCAACATTCTTGCGGACCGGTCGGCGATCGACGGCAGCAGCGGGTGCATTGCCTCGACAAGCCGGCGCGCCAGCGCTTCCGGCGCGCCGCTGGTCAGGATCACGGTCTGCGGATCGAAGATCGTCTCGATGAGATGCACGCTCCAGCGCAGATCATGCGCTGCGCCGTCGATCCAGGCCATCATCTTGGCATCCTCGGCCAGCACCAGGGCGTTCATCTGTTCGTAGATATCACTGTCCGCCGGATTGAGGCCGAGATGCTGGTAGAGCGAGGCCAGCGAGGCGCGGTGCTCGAGCGGCGTCGAGCCCGGTCCGGCCGGCGCCAACAGCGCCATGCCGATTTCGCCGGCATTGCCATGGCCGCCGCTGTAGAGTTCGCCATTGAGGATCAGCCCGGCGCCGATGCCGTAGCCGACATAGAGACAGACCGCGTGGTCGACGCCATGCGCCGCGCCGACGATACGTTCCGCCGTGGCGCAGGCGGCGGCATCGTTCTGCAGGCCGACATTCAGCCCCGTGCCTTTGGCCAGCGCCTCCAGCAGCGGAAACTTCTGCCAGGCCGGCATCATCCATTTGTCGTCCGAATCCTTCAGTCCGAAAGGACCGGGCATGGCAACGCCGAGACCGACCAGCCGTTTTTCCGACTGGACCGAAATGCCGGCCAGGTCACGGCGCACACCGGCAATCAGCTTTAGGATGATCTCGACGCCCTTCGACGGCTCATCGAAAGGCAGGTTCGCCTCGGCGCGCGCCAGCACGCTGCCCATCAGGTCGACGGCCACGGCGCGCGTCAGATGGCGGTCTATATGCAAGCCGATGGCGAAGGCGCCTTCAGGCACCAGCCTGTAGGGGGTCGACGGCTGCCCCCTGCCCTTGCGCACCGCGTCGAGCGCGACGACCAGGCCGTCACTTTCGAGATCTTCGATGATGTTGGAGACCGCCTGCTTGGTGAGCTGCGTCGCCCGCGACAGGTCGGCCCGCGACAGGGCGCCATTGAGACGCAGCGCCTCGATCATGACCCGGCGGTTGTGTGCGCTGGTGCCTTCCTGGTTGGTGCCGCTTTTGGCGCGGATCGGGCTGATGTCATCCACCGGCTTTTCCCCTCTTGACTCCATTAGAATATTGATCGACTAATTAAGTCAAGCGAGTTGACTTAATGCAAACTGAATGTCCCAGAACAAGATGGCCAAGGGCTTCCGCCTGTCGCCACCGGTCAGCCGGGTAAGCATGAGGTCACGCGACATGGATCCGGGAAGGCGAAGCGAAACGCCCGCATCGCCGGCCCGTCAACGCCGGAAATGGGAGAAGAAGATGCTTAAGACAATCACCAAGACACTGGTCGGCGCGGTCTTCGCCGGAGGACTGCTCGTCCCTCACGCTTTCGCCGATACGACGCTCAATGCGCTGTTCATGGCGCAGGCCGCCTACAGCGAGGCCGATGTGCGCGCCATGACGGACGCCTTCACCAAGGCCAATCCGGACGTCAAGGTCAATCTCGAATTCGTTCCCTACGAAGGCCTGCACGACAAGACCGTGCTGGCCCAGGGTTCGGGCGGCGGCTACGACGTCGTGCTGTTCGACGTCATCTGGCCGGCCGAATACGCCACCAACAAGGTGCTGGTCGACGTCTCGTCGAAGATCACCGACGACATGAAGAAGGGCGTGCTGCCCGGCGCCTGGACCACGGTCCAGTACGACGGCAAATATTATGGCATGCCGTGGATTCTCGACACCAAATACTTGTTCTACAACAAGGACATCCTGGAAAAGGCCGGCATCAAGACGCCGCCGAAGACGTGGGAAGAGCTTGGCGCGCAGGCCAAGATCATCCAGGACAAGGGCCTGCTGAAGACGCCGATCGCCTGGAGCTGGTCGCAGGCCGAGGCCGCAATCTGCGACTACACCACGCTGGTCAGCGCCTATGGCGGCGACTTCCTCAAGGACGGCAAGCCGGACTTCCAGAATGGCGGCGGCCTCTCGGCGCTGAAATACATGGTCGACAGCTACAAGTCCGGCCTCACCAATCCGAATTCCAAGGAATTCCTGGAAGAGGACGTGCGCAAGGTCTTCGAAAACGGCGACGCCGCCTTCGCGCTCAACTGGACCTACATGTACAACATGGCCAACGATCCGAAGGACTCGAAGGTCGCGGGCAAAGTCGGCGTGGTGCCGGCGCCGGGTGTCACCGGCATCAGCGAGGTGTCGGCCGTCAACGGGTCGATGGGCCTCGGCGTCACCGCGGTCTCGAAGCATCCGGACGAAGCCTGGAAATACATCGAATACATGACCTCGCAGGCGACGCAGAACCAGTACGCCAAGCTGTCGCTGCCGATCTGGGCCTCGTCCTATGACGATCCGGCGGTCACCAAGGGTCAGGAAGAACTGATCGCCGCCGCCAAGCTCGGCCTCGCCGCCATGTATCCGCGTCCGACCACGCCGAAATACCAGGAACTGTCGACCGCGCTGCAGCAGGCCATCCAGGAATCGCTGCTCGGCCAATCCTCGCCGGAAGACGCCTTGAAGACCGCCGCGCAAAACAGCGGCCTCTGAGGCGTTGTTCTCCAGTTGCGGGCGGCACTACAGCGCCGCCCGCAACTGGACGCGCAAAGGACGCTGTAGCGCTTCTGATCTTGCGCATGATCCTTTCCGGAAATCGGTTCCGACTTCCGGGGTCATGCGCGAGTGCCGCCCGTGCTATGTCTGAAATCACCATGAATGAAGAGAGGCTGCTCTGATGTCGAGCACCTGGATGACGACCCGTGCCTGGTTGCTGATGCTGCCGCTGCTCGTGGTCATGGTCGCCGTCATCGGCTGGCCGCTGGTCGATACGGTCGGTCTCTCCTTCACCGACGCCAAGCTGGTCGGCACCGGCGGCAACTACGTCGGCTTCGACAATTACGCCAACATGCTGTCGAGCTCGAATTTCTCGCGCACGCTGGTCACCACGACGCTGTTCGCCGTCATTTCGGTTGCCGCCGAAATGGTGATTGGCGTTCTCGCCGCCTTGCTCCTCAATCAGCAGTTCCACGGCCGCGCCATCCTGCGCGCCTTGATGATCCTGCCCTGGGCATTGCCGACGGTGGTCAACGCCACGCTGTGGCGGCTGATCTACAATCCCGAATATGGCGCGCTGAACGCCGCGCTGACGCAACTCAATCTCATTGACGCTTACCGCTCCTGGCTGGGTGAGCCGGCAACGGCGCTTACGGCCCTGATCGTCGCCGACTGCTGGAAGAACTTTCCGCTGGTGGCGCTGATCGCGCTCGCCGCTTTGCAGGCGGTGCCGCGCGACATCACCGCCGCCTCGCTTGTCGATGGGGCGGGACCGTTCAACCGCTTCCGCTTCGTCATCCTGCCCTATCTCGCCGGCCCGCTGATGGTGGCGCTGGTGCTGCGCACCATCGAGGCCTTCAAGGTCTTCGACATCATCTGGGTGATGACCCGCGGCGGCCCGGCAAACAGCACGCGCACGCTGTCGATCCTCGTCTACCAGGAGGCCTTCTCCTTCCAGCGCGCCGGCTCCGGCGCGTCGCTGGCGCTGATCGTCACCCTGCTCGTCACCGTGCTCGCCGTCGCCTATGCCGCGCTGGTCAGGAAGACCGCTGGGAGTGCCGTCTGATGGAACGCAGAAGCCCCGCCTTCACCCTCTTCATCTATGCCTGCGCGCTGCTGCTCGCCGCCATCATCCTGGCGCCGATCGCCTGGCTGTTCATCATGAGCATTTCGCCGGCCGCCGATCTCGCCGCCAAGCCGCTGCGCTGGTGGCCGCAGGCTGCCGACTTCTCGCGCTACCAGACATTGCTGTCGACCGCCGAAAACAGCGCCGGTGCCGCCTTCACCTCGTCGCTGCGCAACAGCCTGGAGATCGCCGGCATGGCGACGCTGGCCGCACTCGCCCTGGCCATCCCCGCCGGCTGGGCGGTGTCGCGCACGCCGGCGATCGGCTGGTCGCTGTCGATGGTCATCGCCACCTACATGCTGCCGCCGGTGGCGCTCGCCGTGCCGCTCTATATGGGCCTGTCGCATCTCGGCCTGCTCAACAATGTCTTCGGCCTGGCGCTGGTCTATTTGGCCATATTGGCGCCCTTCACCACCTGGCTGATGAAATCCGGCTTTGACTCGATCCCGCGCGAGATCGAGGCGGCGGCGATGATCGACGGCGCCGGCCTGTTCCAGACGCTACGCATCATCACGCTGCCGCTGGCGGCACCAGTAATGGCGACATCGGCGCTGTTTGCCGTGCTGCTTGCCTGGGACGAATTCTTCTATGCGCTGCTGTTCACCTCCGACCAGCGCGCCAAGACCTTGACCGTCGCCATCGCCGATTTGGCCGGCGGCCGTGTTTCCGACTACGGGCTGATCGCCACCGCCGGCGTGCTGGCCGCTTTGCCGCCGGTGCTGATCGGCCTCGTCATGCAGCGGGCGTTGATCTCGGGCCTGACCAGCGGCGGTGTGAAAGGATGACGATGACTGCAACAGGAATTCGGCCGGCCGGACTGGTCGCCATCGACCGCGAAATGGCGCGCCAGCATGCGGATGCGCGTGCTTCGTTCGAACACAACACCGCCATGGCGGCTCAGGTCGCCGCCTCGATCAGGAAGACCGGCCGGCTGCTGCTGCTCGGCATGGGCGGCTCGCATGCCGTCGGGCGCGCCGTCGAACCGCTTTATCGCGCGCTCGGCATCGATGCGCTGGCACTGCCGCTCTCGGAACAGCTCGGCCAGCCGGTGCCGCTGGACGACAGGACGGTGCTCGTCACCTCGCAGTCCGGCGAGAGCGCGGAGGTCGTCAGGTGGTTTGCGGAAGCCGGAAGCACTACTGATATTTTCGGTCTGACGCTCGAGGGCGGCTCCTTTCTCGCTCGCACCGCGCCTTGCCTGGTCGGCGCCGGCGGCACCGAACTGGCCTTCGCCGCCACTCGTAGCCTGACCGTGACCTTCGCCTTGCATCTGGCCCTCCTGGCCGCGTTGGGCGAGGACCCAAATGCCGCTCTAGGCGCGCTGGATCAGAAGCAGGACAATGACATCACGCAAGCGCTCGCAGCGCTGGAGGAGGTGACGACCATCGTCACCTCCGGCCGTCGCCTGCAGGGCGTGGCCGAGGCGCTGGCGCTCGGCCTCACCGAACTGTCGCGGCTGCCCTGCTTCTCGCTCGAAGGCGGCCAGTTGCGGCACGGACCGATGGAGATGCTCGGCCCAAAAATCGGCGTCATCCTGTTTCGCGGCAACGATCAGACGGCGGAACTGGTGACCGCGATGGCCCTTTCCGTGGCCGAGGCCGGCGCGCCGCTGATCATCTTCGATGCCTCCGGGCAATCGCCGGTCGCGGGCGCCGTCACGCTCTCGTTCAAGCCGGCTTCGGGTCTCACCGCGATCTTCGCCATGCTGCCGGTGGCGCAGCGCCTGATGATCGCCTTCGCCGACAGTCGCGTCGACAATGCCGGCACGCCCGTGCGCTCGACCAAGATCACCAGGAGCGAGTGATGCGTCCGCTCGCGGTGATCGGCAATGTCAATGTCGACCTGATTGTCGGCCCGGTCGCGCCATGGCCGAAGCCAGGCACGGAAACCGTCGTCGATCACGACGATCTGCGCGTTGGTGGACAGGCCGGCAACACCGGGCTCGCCTGGCAGGCGTTGGGCATTGATTTCGAGATAGCCGCCAATGTCGGCGACGACCAGTTCGGCCGCTGGCTGCGTGAGGCGTTCGGCGCCCGCGCCGACAAATGGCCGGTGCGCCCGGAGAGCACGACGCTTTCGGTCGGCATGACCCATCCCGACGGCGAAAGGACGTTTTTCACCACGCGCGGCCACCTGCCCCGCTTCAGCCTTGCCGACGTATTTTCGGTGCTCGACGGCAAGCGCCTCGCCGGCGGCTATGCGTTGCTGTGCGGCTCCTTCCTCACCGATGATCTGGCCCGCGACTACGAAGCGTTCTTCGACTGGGCGAGCGGGCACGACATAGCTGTGGCGCTGGACACCGGCTGGCCGATGGAGGGCTGGACCCCGGCGAACTGCAAGACGGCGCGCACCTGGCTCGCGCGTTGCGACCTTGCCTTGTTCAACGAGGTGGAGACCGTGACCCTTGCCGGCCTGCCCGATCCGGTCGAGGCCGCGCGGCAAATCCAGTGCAGCATGAAGAAGGGCGCGACCGCCGTCGTCAAGCGCGGCCCCGAAGGGGCGGTAGCCATCGGGCCGGGCGGAGTGCTGGTCACGGCGACAGCGCCCGACGTCAAGGTCATCGACACGATCGGCGCCGGCGATGTCTTCAATGCGGCCTTCCTGGCCGCACTGGCGCAGAACCAGACGCTGACCGCCTCGCTTGCAGCCGCGACGCAGGTGGCGTCGCGCGCCATATCAACCTTGCCCCGTAACTACGGCGAACCGATGCATCCAAGGGAAGCCACGCATGAGCGCGCTTGAAATCCGCAACGTCCGCAAGAATTACGGCAGCGTCGAAACGCTCAAAGGCATCGACATCGCGCTGCAGAGCGGCGAATTCCTGGTGCTGCTCGGCTCGTCGGGTTGCGGAAAGTCGACGCTTCTCAACATCATCGCCGGCCTCGCCGAAGCGACGAGCGGCGACGTGCTGATCGGCGGCCGCTCGATCCTGGGCGTTCACCCCAAGAACCGCGACATCGCCATGGTCTTCCAGTCCTACGCGCTGTATCCGAACCTGACCGTGCGCCGTAATATCGGCTTCGGGCTGGAAATGCGCGGCGTCGCCGCCGACGAGCGCGAAAAGGCGGTGGCCGAGGCGGCAAGACTGCTGCAGATCGAAGCCCTGCTCGACCGCAAGCCGAGCCAGCTCTCCGGCGGCCAGCGCCAGCGCGTCGCCATCGGCAGGGCGCTGGTGCGCAAGCCGCAGGTCTTCCTCTTCGACGAGCCTTTGTCCAATCTCGACGCCAAGCTGCGCCTGGAGATGCGCACCGAGCTGAAGCGCCTGCACCAGATGCTGCAGACCACCGTCGTCTACGTCACCCACGACCAGATCGAGGCAATGACGCTGGCGAGCCGCATCGCGGTGATGCGCGACGGCAGGATCGAGCAACTCGGCACGCCCGAGGAGATCTACAACGCGCCGGCAACGCTCTATGTCGCCGGCTTTGTCGGCGCGCCGTCGATGAATATGCTGCAGGCGACGGTCCAAGGGACGATGCTGGCCATCGATGGCGCCAAGGCGAGCCTGCCCTTGCCCGCCCGTTTCCGCGACATGGTGTTGGACGGAGCGCGGGTTGTGGTCGGCATCAGGCCCGAAGCATTGCGGGTCGCCGCGGATGCGACCGCGCCGTCACTGCCGGTGGAAATAGAAGTCGTCGAGTTGACCGGTCCCGAACTGGTCACCACCGCACGGATCGGCACACAGCAGCTGACGGCTTGCCTGCCGCCGGCGTCCCGCGTCGCGAAAGGTCAGGCGGCAAGCTTCGTCTTCAGCGAGGACGCGCTGCGGCTCTTCGACCCTGACACCGGCAAGGCTTTTTGAGTCTGCCCCGGAAAACCGATGCCTGCCGGCTGAAAGCCGTCAGGATTGCGTCCTGGAAGCTTGGTGGGCATCGGGCGAACTGGCGATCTCCAGCAGCGACGCCACCAGCAGCTCCCGTTCGTCCTTCGACAGCACATCGGAATCGAAAAGGTTCATGCTGCGCAGCCCCTCGATGGCGAGGTAACAGACCAGCAGCGATTTGAGGTCTGATGTTTCGCCCTTCAGCCGTTCGAAAAGCTGCCGCTTGAATGTCTTTATCGGCGTCATGAAATCGGGATCCTCGGCGATCGCCGAAAATATCCACGAGGCGGAGGGCCGCTTTTCCTCGCAATCATCGGCCGACAGCCTGATGTAGACGGCGAGCGGATTTTTGCCATCGTCGTTGCTGTTGGCGGTCTCCAGCGCCTGCTCGAAATCACGCAGATAGTCTTCGACCAGCCCCTGCATCAATTTGGCCTTGGTCGGGAAATTGTAGAGCAACCCACCCTTCGACACGCCGGCGCGGCTGGCGACGGCATCCAGCGACAGGCTGCCGGGCCCGGATTCCCGGGCAACATCAGCCGCCGCCGCGAGTATCTTCTCGCGCGAGTTCGGTCGTTGGGCTCTCATGGCGCCTCCCTTCGCGAGCTTAGGCCCAATTGACAAGACCGTCCAGACGGTACAGTAAAGCCGCCACCATTTGAAATCGGGACCCGCAGTCGATATGTGTCCCGATGTCCGCGCTTCGCGCCGGATTTCGACTGAGGGGACTTCCTTGTTCAAGCGCATACTCCGTTTCTTCGTCATCATTCTCGTTCTGGCCGTGCTGGTCGTTGTGGTCGGCGGCATCGTCGGCTTCAACTTCCTGCGCGACAACGGCATCAAGCAGTATTTCGCCACGATGAAGCCGCCGGCGGCGACCGTTTCGACTACCATCGCCAAGCCGTCGAGCTGGACGCCGGGCGTCGAGGCGATCGGTACGGTGCGAGCCGTGCGCGGCGTCGACCTGACGGTCGAGACCACTGGCATCGTCAAGGACATCCTTTTCCATGCCAACCAGAAAGTGGCGGCCAATGCGGTGCTGCTGCAGCTCGACGATGCCGTCGAGCGCGCCGATCTCGACGCACAGAAGGCGCAGGCCGCGCTCGATCAGACATCGCTGGCCCGCGCGATCGAACTGACCAGGCGTGGCGTCGGTTCCGACTCGACGCTGGACACGGCACGTGCGGCGGCCTCGGCTTCGGCGTCCCAGGTCACCAAGCTGCAGGCCGTGCTCGACCAGAAGCAGCTGACGGCGCCTTTCGGCGGCACGGTCGGCATTCCGAAGATCGATGTCGGGCAGTATATGGCGCCCGGCACCGCCGTGGTGACACTGCAGGATCTTGACACGATGCGGGTCGATTTCTCGGTCCCCGAACAGCAGCTGCCGCTGCTCAAGATCGGCCAGACGGTTCGGCTGGGCTTGAGCGGCGCGGACATGCCGTTTGCCGGCGAAATACGGGGCATCGACCCCAAGATCGACCCGTCCAGCCGGCTGGTGAACATCCGGGCGGAAGTCGCCAATCCCGACGGCAAGCTGACCCCTGGCCAGTTCGTACAGGTGCGTGTCGAACTGCCCGAGGAGCAGAACGTGCTGGCGCTGCCGCAGACGGCGCTGACCACCAGCCTTTATGGCGACTACATCTTCGTGGTGCAGCCGGCCAAGCCCGCCGGCACGGCCCCGGCGCAGCCCGGCAAGCCGGAAGAAAAGCCAGCCGCGGCGGCTACCGACAAGCCGGCGGATGCCAAGCCAGCTGATGCCATGAAGCCTGCCGCCGATGCAGCAAAGCCGGCGGACAAGGCCGCTTCCGACGCCACCAAACCAGCTGCCGACCCGGCCAAGCCGGCGGCGGAAGGCGACAAGCCCGCGCTGGTGCTGTCGCAGGTCTTCGTCAAGCCCGGCCGCCGCAATCAGGGCATGGTCGAGATCGTCGAAGGGCTGAAGGCCGGCGACGAGGTCGTCACGGCGGGTCAGAACCGCCTCTTCAACGGCATGTCCGTCAATGTCGACAACACCATCGACCCGACCAAATCGGCGAACAAGCAGGCCGACCAGCAATGAGCTTTTCCGATCTCTTCATTCGCCGGCCCGTCCTGTCGACGGTCCTTGCCTGCATGATCCTGCTCCTGGGTTTCCAGGGCATCTTCAACCTGTCGATCCGCCAGTATCCGAAGGTTGACGAAACCGCGATCACGATCACGACGGCCTATCCGGGCGCCAGCGCCGACCTGATCCAGGGCTTCATTTCCGCCCCGATCGCGCGCGCCGTCGCCTCGACCGAGAACATCGACTACGTCACTTCGTCCAGCCGTCCGTCCTCCAGCACCGTGACGGTGCAAATGAAGCTCGGCTCCAACCCCGACGTGGCGCTGACCGAAGTGCTGTCCAAGGTCCAGGGCGTGCGCGGCACCTTGCCGGATGCCTCCAAGGACCCTGTCATCGTCAAGGGCACCGGCCAGCAATTCGCGATGATGTACATCTCGATGCAAAATCCGAACATGACGAAGGAGCAGCTGACGGAGTATATCGAGCGCGTCATCCGGCCCCGCATGTCGACGGTCGAAGGCGTCGCCGACGTCCAGATCTTCGGCGCCCAGCAATACTCGATGCGCGTCTGGATCGACCCCGTCCGGCTTGCCGCACGCGGTGTGACGGCGGCGGAAGTGCTGACGGCGATCAACAATTCCAACTTCCTGTCGGCGCCCGGCAACACCCAGAACGAATATGTCGTCTCGTCGATCACAGTGCGCTCGACGCTGCAGACGCCGGAAGCCTTCGCCGAACTGCCCTTGCGCTCGACCGACGGCAATGTGGTGCGGCTGCGCGACGTCGCCCGCGTCGAACTCGGCGCGGAAAATACCGACACCAGGGTCTCCTTCAACGGCAAGCCCGGCACCTTCCTCGCCATCTTCCCGACTCCCGCGGCCAACCCGCTGACGACCGCGGCAGCGCTCACCAAGCTCGTGCCGCAGATCCAGGAAACGCTGCCGAAAGGCATGACCATCGAGGTCGTCTACGACGCGACCGGGCAGATCAGCGCCTCGATCGAGGAGGTGTTCAAGACCATCGGCGAGGCTGTTGCCATCGTCGTCGTGGTCATCCTTCTGTTCCTCGGCTCGTTCCGTTCGGTGATGATGCCGATCATCACCATTCCGTTGTCACTGATCGGCGTCTGCTTCCTGTTGTTTGCGGTGGGCTATTCGATCAACCTTCTGTCGCTGCTGGCCATGGTGCTGGCGATCGGTCTTGTGGTCGATGACGCCATCGTGGTGGTGGAGAACATCCACCGCCACATGGAAGAAGACCACATGACGCCGATGCAGGCCGCGTTCAGCGGCATGCGCGAGATCGCCTCGGCCATCGTCGCCATGACCATGACGCTGGCCGCCGTGTTCGCGCCGCTGGCCTTCACCGGCGGCCTGACCGGCGCGCTGTTCCGCGAATTCGCGGTGACGCTCGCCGGCTCGGTGGTGCTGTCGGGCGTCATCGCCGTCACCATCACCCCGATGATGTCGGCGCGCCTCCTGAAGGCCGGCACGCCGGGCCGTTTCCAGCGCGTTGTCGACGGCATTTTCGCGCGGGTCGAGCACGTCTATGAGCGTGCCGTCACCGGTTCGCTGAACTATCGTCCTTTGACGCTGATCATCGTGCTCGCGCTCGTCGGGGTGACCGGCTTCATGTTCACCAAGACCTCGAGCGAGCTGGCGCCGGAAGAGGATCAGGGCTTCCTGCTCTCGCTCGTGACCGCACCGACCTATGCGACATCGGATTACACCGAAACCTATGTGAACCAGATGCTCGGCTTGGTGAGGGATATTCCGGAAACGCGGGCGCAGTTCTCGGCGGTTGCCTTCGGCGGTACGACAAACAGCGCCTTCGTCGGCTTTGCCTTCAAGGACTGGGCTGAGCGCAAGCGCAATTCTAAGGAACTGCAGGCCGACATCACGGCTCGTATCGCCAAGGTGGCGGGCGTGCAGGCCTTCGTCTTCGCACCGCCGACGCTGCCGGGCTCCGGTGGCGGCCTGCCGATCGCCCTGGTCGTGCGCTCGACCGGCGATTCCGCGGAAGTGTACAAGGCCGCCGAGCAGATCAAGAACAAGGCACAGGCCTCCGGCCGTTTCATCGTCGTGCAGAACTCGATGTCCTACGATTCGCCGCAGGTGACGGTCACCATCGACCGCGACCGAGCCGCCGCGCTGAACTTGCCGATCGCCGATATCGGCCGGACGCTGACGCTGCTGGTCGGCGGTGCCGAAGTGGCGCAGTTCGACCGCGACTCCAACAGCTATGACATCATCCCCCAGGTGCCGCAGCAATTCCGCGACAACCCCGAAAAGCTCGGCGAGTATTTCGTGCGCAGCGTGACGGGCGAGATGGTGCCGCTGTCGGCCGTGGTGAAGATTTCGAACAATGCCTCGCCGGCGGCGATCGAACAGTTCAACCAGCTGAATTCGTCGACCATCTCGGCACTGCCCCTGCCTGGCGTCACCACGGGCGACGGGTTGAAGGTCCTCGAGGATATTGCCAGGGAGAGCCTGCCCGACACCTTCTTCATCGACTATTCCGGCCAGTCCAGGCAGGAGAAGGAACAGGGCAACACCATCCTGATCGCTTTCGCAGCGGCTGTCATCGTCATCTATCTGGTGCTGGCGGCGCAGTTTGAAAGCTTCCGCGACCCGCTGATCATCATGATGGCGGTGCCGCTGTCGATCTTCGGCGCGATCGTGCCGCTCAATCTCGGCCTCGGCACGCTCAACATATACACGCAGGTGGGTCTGATCACGCTGATCGGCCTGATCACCAAGCACGGCATCCTGCTGGTCGAATTCGCCAACCAGCAGCGCGAGGCGCATGGCCTGCGGCGGCGCGACGCCATCATCGCCTCGGCCAAGGTGCGCCTGCGGCCGATCCTGATGACGACGGCGGCTATGGCGCTAGGCGTCGTGCCGCTGATCACGTCGAGCGGCGCCGGTGCTGCTGCCCGCTACTCGATGGGCCTGGTCATCTTCACAGGCATCCTGGTCGGCACCATGTTCACGCTCTTCGTCGTGCCCATGTTCTACACCTTCATCGCCAGCAAGGACCTGCCGCATCTTGCGGAAAAGCCGGATCCGAGGCTGATGCCGGCATTGCCGGACTGATGGAAGCCGAAGAACAAAAAAGAGGCCGGAAAAATCCGGCCTCAGATTGATTACAAACCCCTCGGTTTTTGACAGCAGTCAAAATCGAGGGGTTTTGATTCCGGTTTGTTCGCGATCTGAATCTGAGACGTTCCGTGAATCTTGGGTGATTTCGAGACGTGCGGAGGTTTGTCAGCAGTCTGAGGCCGGAAAAATCCGGCCTCTTTTTTGGCTGCGCTCGATACCGCCGGAATGTGCCGGCAGGAATCCTGAACAGGCGCGGCGATCCGCCGGCCTGCCCACAGCCTGCTACTTGACGATGACGATGCTGGTGTTGGCCGGCCCGAACGTCTCGACCAGCTGATAGAAATCGGCCGCATTGTCCGGATGCAGCCGCACGCAGCCATGCGAAGCCGGCTGGCCAAGGCGCTTGATGGCATAGGTGGCGTGCACCGCGTAGCCGCCGCTGAAGAACACCGAGTGCGGCATCGGCGCGTTGTCGTACTTCTTCGAATACCACATCTCATGCATGCGCGTCGGCTTGAACGAACCGGTCGGCGTCACATGCGCCCTGTCACCGGTGGAAACCTTCCAGGCGAAGGTCGGCCGGCCACTGACCGAAACCTCCATGATCTGCTGCGAAAGCGAGACCCGCGCCACGATCTTGTTGGCGGCATGGGCTGCGTTGGCCCCGAACAGAAACGCCGCACCCGTGAGCGCGGCGGCGGTGATGTTGATGAGCTTGGCGGAAATGGTGGTGTGCATGATGTCCCCCTCTCTCTGCCGGTCAAGCCGGCTCCAATTCGATGAGCGGCTTATCGTTGCGGCATGTTTCGGAGCGATTTCGCGAAATGCTCGTTTGTGTTTCGAATCTGTTTCCTCTGATTAACAGGCCAAGCGCCAACAGCGCCGGCGATCGCACCCCGACGGCGGCGGCGATTTGGAGCACATAGGTATTCCTCGCAAAACGAAAGTTCGAATTGCCCCCATATGAAAGATCAATGGGCAAACTCGAAACCAACCTGCAACAAAGCGCGGCTTCGGGCGGCATGATCCGGATACGGGCCGAACGCAAGGTTGACGTAACGAAAGCAGACGGCAACGGTCATGGGAACGAAAACGAACACGCGGTCCTGGCTCTTCAGGATCAGCATCGCGGCAGCAGTCACAGGCGGTGTCGGCACGGTTGCCGGCGGCCCCGTGGCAAGGCTGGCGGCGATGAGTTCGAGCGAGATCTCTACCCTGCACGCCGCTCTGTTTTCGGCCTCGGTCTGGATTGTTTCCAGCCTGCGCATCACCCGGCTCAAGGCCCTCTGGCGGGTTGGCCTTCGGTTGCTGGCATTGCGCGGCCCCTCCGGCAACTTGCTGCCGAGAGGACCGAAGGCCCGCGCCGCTGCGGGGGGCTCCGTGAGCGGCGCGGGCACTTCGGGAGTTTCCTGAAGCGACCCGCGACATACTCATTTTTGAAGAATTGGCATTTCTGGGGAGTTGGAACGATGAAGACGACATTCGCCGCCTCTGTGCTTTCCGCACTGCTCTATGCGCAGGGCCTGCTTGGCTTTGCCGCGCTAGCCACCGTGCTCCTCAAGGAGCGTGCCCACGCAAACGGACTCGTCGCGAGCAGCGACATGCCGTCGGGTCCGTCGCTGCTGGTGGTGCGCTGAACCGCGGGAGCATCGGCAGGAGGAAAATCCGATGCCCAGCCAGCAAGATAGCCCGGACACGCCGCCGTCAGTCGGTGAATTGCTGCGGCGGATCGAACCGGTAGCCCGCACCACGTATGGTGGTGATGGTCTCTGTGTCGAGCTTGCGGCGCAGCCGCACGATGCGCGAATCGATCGAACGATCGAAGGCGTCGGCGTTCTCGGCCGGTGCCGCGGCGATGATGTCGTCGCGCGTCAGCACCTTGCGGGGGCTCGCCAGGAACAGCCTGAGCAGCGCCACCTGGCCGGGCGAAAGCTGTTCCTCCGTACCGGACCGGTGCATGACGATGGCGGATCTCAAATCGACGGTCGCATTCTCCAGCACGATCAGTTCCTGCGTGCCCCTGCCACGACGCGACAGCAGGCCGCCGACCCTGGCGGCAAGCTCCCTGACATTGAGCGGGCTTTCGACGACGTCGGCCGCACCCAGTTCGAGCGCCAGCACCTTGTCGACGAGATCGGCCGGCCGGCAGATCAGGATGAAATCGGGCCCATCCCGGCCGCCCTCGCCTTGGCCGCCATAACGCCTGAGCAGATCCCGCCCTTCCGCCTGGCTGAGACTGTCACCGACGACAACGACATCGATGCCTCCGCCCGCCAGCAGCGATTCCGCCTCCCAGGGCTGTCGCGCCTTGCGCACATCATTGCCACGCCGCTCGAGATGGTCGGCAAGTTCGGTCGCGACCACGTCGGCGACGGAAACAAGCGCAATGACGGCTCGTGCAGCCATGTTTTCCAACCGTTCCCTTGCAACCGGATATGAGTGCTGGACATGATGTTTATACCCAATCTACTTTCCACTGAAAGTGGGAGCGAGCGCATCGTGCGGGCAAGAATAGTGATCGTCGAGGACGAGCCCGACCTGAGGGACGCGGTTGCGGAGTATCTCGGCGCCGCCGGCTATGATGTGGCGACCGCTGAAACCGCCGCCGCCGCGCGCGGCCTGATCGAGACCCAAGCCTTTCATCTGGCCATTCTCGACATCGCCATGCCCGGCGAGGACGGGCTGTCGCTCGGCCGCTGGCTGCGCTCGAGAATGCCGATCGGCATCATCTACGCGACCGCCGCCGGCACGGCGCTCGACCGCATCGTCGGGCTGGAGCTCGGCGCCGACGACTATATCGTCAAGCCATACGAACTGCGCGAAGTGCTGGCGAGGGTGCGCAGCGTGCTGCGCCGCGTTCCGCAGCCGACGGAGCTGCTCGACAGGAAGACCAGGACGGACCGCCGTTCCGTCGCCTTCGGCCCGTTCCAGGCCGATCTTGACGGCAGGCTGGTCACCGGCGCCAACGGTACCGTGATCGACATGGCCAAGAGCGAATTCGATGTGCTGGAGGTTTTCCTGACCCGCGCCAACCGGCTGCTGACCCGCGCCGCGATCTCGGAGGCGATCGGCTTCACCGAGGATCCGGAATCATCGCGCGCCGTCGACATCCGCATCATGCGCCTGCGCAAGAAGATCGAGGCGGATCCGGCCAACCCGAAATTCCTGCGCACGGTGCGCGGCGAAGGCTATATCTTCTCGCTGCCGACCGGCGACAGCAACTGAGCGCCAGGCCCACAGGGTCTCGGGTTCAAAGCCGTTGCTCGCCGATCGAATGGGGCCGACCGGATTGGCATATTTTGGAATAACGGCTGAAAATGACGGGCGAAGTAACAAGCAGGGATATGCAGGGTTTCAGGCAGGGTGCTGCGATGGCGGCCGTGCGCGTCGTTCGCCGGCTGCGCGAGGCAGGCGACTGGCAGCGCGAGATGGACGGCATACTGGAAACCCTTTGCCGGGCCATCGAATGCCAGCGCGGCATCCTGTTCCGCTTGCGCGAACTGCCGGGCCAGGGTTTTGCCCAGTCGGTTGCCGCCTACTGGATCGCCCCCGACTTTGGCGGCGGACTGGCCTCGCCGACCGTGATCATGCAGTCGATCGTCAATTCGGACCCACTGCTGGAGCGCGTCGCCGAGGACGAACGGCAGGGCAAGATCTTTGCCGGGCATACGCGCAATCTCGAAGGGTTCCTGAGAACCGATTTCGAAAAGCAGAACATCAAGTCGTTCCTGTCGGTGTCGGTCTTCGCCCATGGCCATCTGTGGGGCACACTTGCCGTCAACGATTGCGTCGACGAGCGCGAATGGACCGACGAGGAGGAGGCGACGCTGCACATCATCGCGCTCGCCATCGGCGACGCAATCGAGCACTCGCCCTCCGACGCCCATGCCAGCGAAGTGATCCGCCGCACCATGCTGCAGGCTTCGCTCGACGCCATCATCGTCATCGACGAGGCCGGATCGATCATCGAATTCAATCCTGCCGCCGAAAAGATGTTCGGCTTCCAGCGCAGCGACATCCTCGGCAAGGACCTGCTCGACACCGTCGTGCCGGAATACTACCGCAAGGGCTATTCCTCGGGCGCCGACTACATGTCGGGCCGCGGCGCGCCGATGGTCGGCCAGCGGCTCGAGACCGTGACGCAGAATGCCGCCGGCGAGGTGTTTCCGATCGAGCTGACGGCGACCGAGATGCGGGTCGCCGACCGCCGCCTGATCTTCGGCTCGATCCGCGACCTGCGCGACAGGCTGCGTGCCGAGGAAGAGATCAACCGGCAGCGCGAGAAGCTGCACCAGAACGAGAAGATGGCGGCGATGGGCTCGCTGCTTGCCGGCGTTTCGCATGAGCTCAACAATCCGCTGGCGGTGGTGGTCGCGCAATCGACGCTGTTGCACGAATTCGCCTCCGACCCGCAGACCAAGGTCCGCGCCGAGAAGGTGCGCGCCGCGGCCGAGCGCTGCGGCCGCATCGTCAAGAGCTTCCTGTCGATGGTCCGGCTTCATCCCGCGGCCCAGGCCGAGACCGATCTCAACCAGGTGATCCGCGCTGCCCTCGAGGTGACCGCCTATGGCGCACGCTCGAGCGGCATCATCATCGACACCGATTTCGCACCGGGGCCGCTGCTGGCCATGGCGGATGCCGACCACGTGACGCAGGTGGCGGCCAATTTCCTCATCAACAGCCAGCACGCGCTGGCCGGCATTGCCGGCGACCGGCTGATCAAGGTACGGACCTTCCGCGGCGATCGCGGCAATCCCGGCTTCTCGGTCGAGGACAACGGGCCCGGCATTCCCGAAGCGATCCGCAACCGCATCTTCGAATCCTACTTCACCACCAAGCCGGTCGGTGTGGGCACCGGCATCGGCCTGTCGATCTCGAAATCGATCATCGAGCGGCACAATGGCAATGTCTGGTTTGAGGAAGTGCAGCCCCGAGGCGCGCGTTTCGTTGTCCAGTTGCCGGCCATTTCGGCGGGCATCGCTGCTGCCGGCGAGAGCCAGCCACGCTCGAGCGGCCTGCGTCATGCCTTGATCATCGACGACGAGCCTGATGTCGCGGGCTCCTTGTCCGACATTCTCGAATTGATGGGCATCAAGTCGCGCATCGCGCCGGTTTGGGAACCGGGCGCCGCCACCTTGAGCGGTCATATGCCGCCCGACATCGTCTTTTCGGACCTGCGCATGCCCGGCACATCAGGCATGGCCATCTACCGCGAGCTGCTTGCGGAGCGGCCCGAACTGGCACGGCGTTTCGTGCTAGTCACCGGCGATCTGATCGGCGCCAAGGCGGAAATCGAAGCCTTGCCGGCGCAGCAGCGGCCGCAGATCCTGGAAAAGCCGTTCAGCACGCTGGACGTGCGCAGCGTGCTTTCAATCATTGCCGAGCAGGCTGTGTTGAAAGGCGTTTCACCGTTTCACGGAAACGGCGAGTCGCTCTAACGCTTTGTTTTGACGCAATTCCCAAGGGGAAGCGCTACGCGCTTTTCCCGGGAAAACTGCTCACACTTTTGCTGGAATTGCTCCAAAAAGAAGCTCCCGGCCGACTGTGCGGCGGGAGCTGAATGGAGCGCTGGAGGAGCGCTCGGGGAGGTCAGAGCAGGACCCCGAAAGGGAACGTTCCGGGATCACGCTTCGACGGAAATCAGAAAATGTTTGGCGTGTTGGTCAGCGGCGCGGCATTGGCGATCATGCGGATCGCGCGGGCCTTGTGCGTCCCGGACTGCTCGGCGATGGCGCGCAGGCAATCGACGCTCTCGGCGCCCCATGCCTGCCCTTTGCAGGCGAAGTCGAGCGCCGGCATTGGCAGCCGCGCGGTCTTGATTGTCGTTGACTCCCCGTCGACCACATTGGCCGGCGGATTTAGCGAGGCGAAGGCCGGCCCGACTGTCGGCATGAGCGCCATGCCGATGACGGCGCAAGCAGCCAGCCCCATGAACATGGCCATGGGGTGGTCGCTGGCGCGTTGGCGTAGCGCCAGTTTCGGGCGGCGGTCAGCGCGCTCTGGAGCCTGGAGGCGGTGTTCGCGGGTGATGATCTCGACTTTCGCATGCATTGCCTTCCCCTTCGCTGCGTTTCTTTTTGGTGATGAAACGAACTTAATCGCACTTTGTAACAGCACAAAATTGGTGTGGCTCTGGCAATGTAACGGAATTGAAACAGCAATATCGGGCAAAACCGGGCAGAATCGGTCATTCCGGCTCACACTTCGCCGAGGCGGGCTATTCCCAGGTCGGCCTCCAGCTAGGCAGCCCCAACCCAAGCGCCTGCCGGACAGCAGATCGACCGAGGCGCGGCGAGCGCTTTTTTGCAACCGGCAAGGCGTCTTATTCGTCTGCTTCCGCGCTTTGGGAAACGACGTGGGAACGGCATTTCGGAACCTGAGCTAACATCCGGATTCTCCGCGATTTTCTCGGGCAGCCGCCGCGTCGAATTCTGCCGAGGACGACGCCTGGACTCCGCAGTGAAAATCATTATTATTTTCACAACCCATTGCATTTCAATGCAAAATATGATTTTATTGAATGATTATTCAACAAAAAGAAGAGTCGTTTTATGAACCCGCACCTCCGTGACGTGGCGATCCCCAACGATTGGGACCGGCGGGGGCTACCGGGCTGGAGTTACCATTCCGATGCCCTTCTCGAGCTCGAGAAGGAGCATGTCTTCCGCAATCATTGGCAGATCGTCGGCCATGTCAGCGACATCCCGAACGCCGGCGACTATCTGACCATGGATGTGGTCGGCGAACGCGCCTTGATCGTGCGCGGCAAGGACAGCGTCGTGCGCGGCTTCAACAATATGTGCCGCCACCGCGGCAGCCGTGTCGTCGCCGACAGTCAGGGCAATTGCAAGAACGCGCTGGTGTGCCCGTTCCATGGCTGGGTCTACAATCTCGACGGCACGCTGCGCGGCGCCGCGCGCCCGCGCTCCTTTCCCGATCTCGACAAGACCGAGTTCGGCCTGATGCAGCTCGACCTCGAAGTCTGGATGGGTTTTATCTTCATCCGCTTCCGCAATGGCGGACCGCAGCCTTCGGTCGCCGAGCTGATGAAGCCGATCGAGCCCGAATTCGCGCATTACAACGCCGCCGACATGGTGCCGTCCTGGGGCATCTGGACCCAGAAGACGCCGGTCAACTGGAAGTCGGTGCGCGATGTCGACAATGAGGGCTATCACGTCGCCATGGCGCATCCTGCCCTGCAGGATCTTTATGGCGCGACCTATTTCGATGAGCCCTTCATCAATGGCGTATCGCGCTCCTTCGCCACCTACAATCCGCATGCCGGCCGCCGCTGGAGCGTCAAGAACTACGTCAAGATCGCGCCTGAGCCGGCGCATCTGCCGGACTATCTGAAAAAAGCCTGGGTCTATTACGGCATCTTTCCCAATACGGTCATTTCGGTGATGCCGGAATCCGTGCAGTTCTATCAGGAGTTTCCGCTGTCGACGGGTCAGACCCTGCTGCGCGGCGCCATCTACCGCTACCGCGACGAAAGCCGCGAGCAGGCCGCCGCCCGCTACCTCTCCTTCCGCATCGACCGCGACACCATGTCGGAAGATGTCCAGCTGTCGGTGTGGTCGAACGAATCCATGCTGTCCGAAGCCTTCGAGGGCTTTTATCTGTCCGACCTCGAATATGGCGTGCGCACCCACCACGATCATCTGCGCAAGATGCTGCCGGTGCTGGGCCTGGAATCGGCGCCCGAGGAGAAGGACATGTGGAATTTGAACGACGCGCTGAGGTCGCGGTCGTAGCTTCCTTCTCTCCGTCCTACCTGAGAGGGCGTCCGAAGGATGAGGGGCGGCGCCGGCGCCTCGCGATTGGCTTGCCTTCAAGCCCAGAAGGTTATCTTCGACTGAAATCTTGTAAGCCGGCGCTGTGCAGGCCGGCGAGGTCATCACCTGAGACGGATGAAGTCCCCATGCATAGCCAATCGCCAATGTCAGCGCCGCCCCTCATCCGCCCGTTGGGCACCTTCTCCCCGTGAAACGGTGACAAGGAAGGAACTTCACCCCCGCCACACGCCTTCCTTCCTCAGATCATCCATGGTCCGCGAAATGCCCTCGCGCAAAATGCCGACCATGTCGTTGATCTGCTCGCGCGTGATGATCAGCGGCGGCGACATCACGCACATGTTGATCAGCGGCCGCACCAGCAGGCCGAGTTCATGGCAGTGGGCGTCGATGCGTTTGCCGACATCCTTGTCGAGCTGCAGCGGGTTCTTGCTTTCACGATCGGCGACGCATTCGACGCAGCCCATCAGCCCGGCGCCGCGCACCTCGCCGACCAGCGGCAGCTCTTCCAGCGTCTTCAGCTGCGCCTGGAAATAGGGCGCGACCGCGCGCGTGTGGGCAAGCACGCTCTCTTCCAGCAGGTCGAGGTTTTTCAACGCCACGGCGCAGCCGACGGGGTGGCTGGTATAGGTCAGCCCATGGCCGAACATCGCATCGGGATGGTTCGAACGGCGCAACTCCTGCAGCAGCCGTTCCGAGATGATGACGCCGCCGAGCGGGAAATAGCCCGAGGTGACGCCCTTGGCGAAGGTGATCATGTCGGGATCGATGCCGAACACGTCGCCCGAGGCGAAGACATGGCCGAGCCGGCCGAAGCCCGTCACCACCTCGTCGGAGACATAGAGGATGTCGTTGTCGCGGCAGATCTCGCGGATGCGCTTGAGATAGCCGTCGGGCGGGATCACGACGCCCCCCGATGCCTGCACCGGCTCGCCGACGAAAGCACCGATTTTGTCGGCGCCGACACGGGCGACCGTGTCGCGGAACTGGTCGACGAGGAAGTCGGTGAAGGCGGCAAGGCCCATGCCTTGCGGGCGGCGGAACGGATCGGGCGAGGACAGCTTGATCACCAGCTCTTCGGCGCCGTCCATCCAGTCGCGATCGCGCGGGCGGCCGTTGAGCGAGGCCGACAGGTAGGTCGAGCCGTGATAGGCCCCGCCGCGCGACAGGATCAGCTTCTTTTCCGGCCAGCCGCGCACATTGTTGTAGAACTGCATGAAGCGCAGCGCCGTCTCCACGGCGGAAGAGCCGCCGGTGGTGTAGAAGACGTGGCTGAGATCGCCCGGCGCGTGGCCGGCGATGCGCATGGCAAGTTCGGCCGACGGCGCGTTCATCGTGTACCAGGGCGTGTTGTAGGACAACGCCATCGCCTGCTCGTACATCACCCTGGCGAGCTCCTCGCGGCGGTGGCCGACATTGACGCACCACATGCCGGCCGGCCCGTCGATCAGCCGCTTGCCGGTGCTGTCGGTGATGTAGATGCCGTCGCCCTCACCAATCAGCGCGCGGGCTTCCGCACCGACGGAACCGGCATGCGGCCAGGGCTGGATGAGATGGCGCTTGCCCAGTTCAATGGCATCGTCACCGCCGGACGCCGCCATTTCGGTCGCCTTCAGATCCCTCACCGCAGCCATTGTCGTCTCCACATCTCTGTCGATTTCTTCTTGAGCTTAAAATTCGGCGGCAAAGGCCGGAAATGGCGGCTTTCCTCACCTAATTTTGAATGTTCGTTCAATCAATATCTCAGAAATAGCGCTTGATTTCAATCCACGGATGCGCGCATGATGAAAGAAAGCCGGCAAGCTAGGAACGCGACCAGCAAAAGTGGTCACCGGTTTTGTTTTCGATCGCGTTCCAAGGATAAGTGGGAACAAACGGCCGGCATCATCACAATGGGATGCCGCATGGCGGAACAGTCCAGGCCAGCAACCGAGATCACGCCCGGAGCCCTGCCCCCCGGAGTCCGGCAATGACGGCGACCGTGGAAGGGTCGCCCCCGTTGCGCATGACGCGCGCCAGACGAAATGCCCTTCTGCAATCCGAACCCGTCCAGGGCTTTGCCCTGATCAGCCCGACCTTTCTCTACGCCCTCATCCTGCTGGTCCTGCCGATCCTGGTGGTCATCGCCCACTCCTTCTGGACGCAGCACTACCTGACCATCGACCGCACCTTCACGCTGGAAAACTACCGCGTGGCGCTGACCGAGCCGATCTACCGCGATCTGTTGTGGCGCTCGCTCTACATCTCGCTGACGGTCAGCCTGTTCACCGTCATCCTCGCCTACCCGATCGCCTACTTCATTTCCTTCCATGGCGGCCGTCACAAGAGCCTGTGGCTGTTCCTCATCACCATCCCGTTCTGGACCAGCTATCTCCTGCGCGTCATGTCGTGGAAGGTCATCCTCGGCTATAATGGCGTGCTCAATTCCGGCCTGATGGGCCTCGGCATCATCGACGAGCCGTCGACGGCGCTGCTCTACAATTCGAGCGCCGTCATCATCACCCTGACCCATGCCTGGGCGGCTTTCGCCATCCTGCCGATCTTCGTCTCGCTGGAAAAGGTCGACCGCACGCTGGTCGAGGCAGCCACCGATCTCGGCGATGGTGCCTTGCGTTCATTCCTGCGCGTGACCTTGCCGCTGTCGGCGCCGGGCGTCATCTCGGCGGCGCTGATCGTCATGATCCCGACCGTCGGCGACTATGTCACGCCGAAGCTTGTCGGCGGCAAGGACGGCGTCATGATCGCCAACGCCATCCAGGCGCAGTTCGGCAAGGCGGCCAACTGGCCGCTGGGGGCCGCCCTTTCCGTCACCACCATGCTGATCGTCACCCTGATGGCCGGCGCCACGGTGCTGATCATCCGCGCACTGCAGAGGCTGGCACGATGAGGGCGCGGCGTCTCCTGTCGGGCGGCTGGCTGTCCGTCTATGCATTCCTCTATATCGTCTTCCTCTACCTGCCCGTCATCTTCCTGCCGATCTTCTCGATCAACACGGCGCCGACGCCGAAATTCCCGCTCACGGGCTTCACCCTGCAATGGTATGCGGACCTGCCGCACACGCCGGCCCTGCTGGATGCCGCCTGGAACAGCCTGAAAGTCGGTGTCTGCGCGTCGGTTCTCGCCACCGTGCTCGGCATCCTCGCCGCCCGCTCGATCACCCGCTACCGCTATCCAGGCCGCCGCGCCATCAACGGCCTGATCATGGCGCCGCTGGTGCTGCCCGAGGTGATCGTCGCCATCTCGATGCTGCTGGTCATGCTGCAGCTGGGCTTGAGCCTCTCGTTGTTCACCGTCGTGCTCGGCCATGTCCTGATCTGCATTCCCTATTCGATGACGGTGCTGACCTCCGGCTTCGAGGGTTTCGACCGCAGCCTGGAGGAAGCCTCCGCCGATCTCGGCGAGAGTGCCTTCGGCACCTTCCGCCGCGTGACGCTGCCGATGGTGGCGCCGGCCATTATCTCCAGCCTGCTCGTCTGCTTCACCATCTCGCTCGACGAGTTCATCATCGCCTTCTTCCTGACCGGCACCGAAGCGACGCTGCCGATCTACATCTGGGGCCAGTTGCGTTTCGCGTCGAAACTTCCGGGCGTGCTGGCGCTGGGCACGCTGCTTCTGGTTGCCTCCTTCCTGTTGATGACAATCGCCGAAATCCTGCGCCGCCGCGCGGCCAGGCGCACCCAGAACGAGGGAGGCCTCTATGCCTGAACAGCCGCAGATCGAGCACCCGCAATCTGATCGGGCCCAATCTGATCGGGCCCAGTCTGATCGGGCCCAGTCTGACCGTGCAATGATCGAGATCCGCAACGTCACCCGCAGCTATGGATCGTTCAAGGCGCTGGACGACGCGTCCCTGACAATAAGGGAGGGCGAATTCTTTTCGCTGCTCGGCCCGTCCGGCTGCGGCAAGACCACGCTTTTGCGCATGATCGCCGGCTTCGACAACCCGACCAGCGGATCGATCGCGGTCGGCGGCCACCCGATGGAAGGCATTCCGGCCAACCGCCGGCCGACCAATATGGTGTTCCAGAGCTATGCGATCTTCCCGCACCTCAATGTCGAGCAGAACGTCGCCTATGGGCTGAAGCGGCTGAAGCTGCAGGGCGGCGAGGAGAAACGCCGCGTCGAGGAGGCTCTGGCGCGGGTCTCGCTGACCGGACTTGGCAAGCGGCTGGCTACTGAACTGTCCGGCGGCCAGCGCCAGCGCGTGGCGCTCGCCCGCGCGCTGGTCATGCGGCCGAAGGTGCTGCTGCTCGACGAGCCGCTGTCGGCGCTCGACAAGAAATTGCGCGAACAGATGCAGGTCGAGCTGCGCCGCCTGCAGCAGGCCGTCGGCATCACCTTCGTGCTGGTCACCCACGATCAGTATGAGGCGCTCGCAATGTCCGACCGCATCGCGGTGATGTTCGGCGGCAGGATCGCGCAGGTCGCCTCGCCCAAGGAAATCTACCAGCGCCCGGTCAACCGCCAGGTCGCCGACTTCCTCGGCGGCATGAACTTCGTCAAGGCCGAGATCGTCGAGGAGAATGGCGCTTCGCTGATCGTCGACACGCTGGGATTCGGCCGTGTGAAAACCGACAAGCCGAAGGCCTTCATGCGCAATGGCGGCGCGGCCACGCTGGGGATCCGCCCCGAACGTCTGCGCGTGCTGTGGGACAATGCGACGGCTAAATTCGAGGTTGCCGGCAAGGTGGTCGAACGCCACTATTTCGGCGAGATTACTCATCTTATCGTCGAGATACCGGGGCTGGAAAAGCCGCTGTCGGTGACCGAGACCAACGATTTCGGCGCCGACGACATTCCGGTCGGCACACCGATCCGCCTTGCCTACGATCCCGAGGCGCTGGTGGCGATGGGCGATTGAAGCATGAGCCCCAAAAGTGGAAACCGGTTTTGGGAAAAGATCATGCTCAGCTAACAAGCTCGGCAATTATGTTTCTCGCCGCGATGCGCCCGGCGACGATCGCGCCTTCGACATAGCCGGGGAATGACGGCGACAGTTCCGAAGCGGCGAAATGCACCGGCGGCGCGCCCGCGAGAATCGTCCGCTCGGCATCCTTGGCCGTCACGTCGACGATGAGGTCGCTGTAAGCGCCGCCGCTCCAGCGGTCATGGATCCAGTCGCGCTGGTTGAAATCTTCACTGTCGACCGCGCCCGGACCAAGAGCAGCCACCAGCCTTGCCGTCACTTCCGCGCGCAACGCCGCATCGCTGAGCGCGCGCCATCGAAACGCCAGCGGCCCGCCGACGAAGACGACGAGCGCGGCATGCTCCGCGTCCCTGCTGGCGTCACAGGCAAACAGCCCCGGCAGGTCGCGCCACATCACCATGCCGCTCAAACCCTGCCCGCGCCAGAATGGCTTGGGATAGCGCACCAGGATCTTGATCACCGCGCCGCTCTCCCAGACGCCAAGCGCCTTCGCGAGTGTCGCCGGCAAGGCCGGCGCGAAAGCGAGCTTCGCGGCCGTCGCCGGCGGCAGGGCGACCAGCACCCCGCGCGCTTGGATCACGCCATTGCCCGTGACGACACGAACGCCTTGCGACCCGTGCTCGACACGCGTGACCGGTTCGCCAAGCCGCACTTGGTCGCCGAGATCGCCAGCCAGGTCCTCGGCCAGCGATTGCATGGTCTCGCGCAGGAAATACTGCAGCTCCGGCACCTCGTTGGTGATGCGCCGGTCATTGTCGATCAGGTGCCAGAGCGGCACCTGATCCATCGGCAGGCACCACAGGCCTTCGATCATAGAGCGGAAAGCCGTCTTGGCATCGATGGGATCAGGCTGCTGTTCAAGCCAGGCCGCGACGCTCATGCCGGCGATCGACTGGTCGTCCGGCTCGATGCCGTTCATGCGCTCGCGGATCGCCATCGCCCCGTGATAGGTCTGCTTGGCGTCCTTGGGCGGCATCGACGGATGTGTGGTGAAGTCGCCCTCGACATAGGTTTCGACGAATGTCTTGCCGCGCGCCTTCGCCAGCGCCATCACTTCGGGCATGTCCTCGCACAGGAATTGGCCGCCGCTGTCGATGCGCTCGCCAAGTCCATTCCGAACGGCTTCCACCCGTCCGCCGACACGATCGCGCGCCTCGAGCAGCACGAAATCGATACCGGCCTGCTTCAGCTCAAGTGCGGCTGACAGGCCGGTGAAGCCGGCACCGACGATGACGACATCGGTTCTTTCCAGTTCGTCCGTCAATAGCCGGCCTTGATCTTCTCGAATTCGTCGACCATGCGCTTCTTCAGTTCGGGCGCGACCGGCTGCTGGAACAGCGTCTTGTCGAGGAACTTGTCGATGTCATCGAAACCGCGCTCGGCCAGCACCTTGTGGTCGATCATGGCCATGCCGGCGCTGTTGCCATGGCCGTAGCCGAACGTCGTGACCATGTATTTCGAAATATCGGGCGCATTGACCGCGTTCAGGAAATCATAGGCCTGGTCAAGCTTGCCCGGCGCGTCCTTCATCAGCACGTAGCCGCACACCCAGGTGGACATGCCTTCCTTGGTATCCCGGTTCATGGCGACGGGAACGCCTTGCCCGCTCATCGCGATCAGTGTCTGGCCCCAACCCCAGGCAAGGTCGACCTCATTGCCGGAAAAAGCCTGATCGATGTCGCTCGAGTCGGTCCAGTAGAGACGCACGTTCTTGTGCACCTGGCGCAGGAAATCAGACGCCTCCTTGAACTGCGCGTCGGTCATCTTGGTCCAGTCCTTCAGGCCAATGACCAGGCTCGCCAGCGCGTAGGCATCGTCGACATTGTCGCCGATTGTGACGCGGCCCTTGAATTTCGGATCGGCCAGGATCCGCAGCGACTGCGCCTCGCCAGCCGTTACATTGTCGGTGCGGTAGAGCAAGGCCGTGTTGCCCCAGTCGAACGGCATGAACCAGGCCTTGCCGTCGGGCGTGGTGACGAGGTTCTTCATCGCCATGATGCCGGGATTGAGGTCTTTCCAGCCCGTGATCTTTGACGTGTCGAGCGGCTGCAGCAGGCCCGCGTCACGCCATTTCGCCACGCTTTGTGAACAGGGATGCGCGATATCGGTCTTGAAGCCCGCCCGCATCTTCTCGAAGGCTTCGTCCTCGTCGCCGAAGAAGGCGAAGGTCGGCTCGGCGCCGTGTTTGGCGGTATAGGCGGGATGCAACAGTGGGTCCTCGTAACCGGACCAGTCGAACACCACGAGATCGCCGCCGCCTTCCGCCCAGGCATAGGCCGCGCCGGCGCCGATCGTGCAGGCGGCGGCAAGCGCCAGGCGGCGTAGCATCGGCGTCATGGCAAACTCCCCCATCGCGAAAAAGCTTCTGCGAGGTTAGGAGAAATCATCCGCTTTGGCGAGGCCCGTCCGCCGCCGTGCCGGCCATGGACGGGCAGCCGGGAGGAGAGCTTACATTCCTTGTTTGAGCACGATCTCTGGACAAAAGGGGCTCCCGTTTGTCCGAGAGAACCGGCCTCCACTTTTCGGGATCATGCTCAGTACCCGGCCTTGATCTTCTCGAATTCGGCGATCATCTTCAGCTTGAGGTCGGACGGCAGCGGCGACTGGAACAGCGTCTTGTCGACGAATTTCTGCACGTCGTCATAGCCCTTTTCCCTCAGGGTCGCCTGGTCGACGCCGGCCATGCCCTTGGCGTTGGCCTGGCCATAGCCCCAGTCCTTGACCAGCACCTTGGCGGTCTCCGGATCGTTGATGGCGTTCAGATAATCATAGGCCTTGTCGATGTTGCCGGGCGCGTCCTTGAACAGCACATAACCGCAGACCCAGGTCGAGATGCCTTCATTCGTATCCTTTACCGACTTGATCGGCACGCCTGCCTTGACGGACTGCACCGTGGCATCGTTCCAGGCCCAGGCCAGGTCGACCTCGCCGCCGCTCAACAGCTGCACGATGTCGGTGGTGTCGGTCCAGTAGGAGCGGACGTTCTTGTGCACCTGACGCAGGAAGTCGGAAGCCTGTTTGAACTGGTCGTCCGTCATCTTGGTCCAGTCCCTCAGGCCGATGGCGAGGCTCGCCAGCGCATAGGCGTCGTCGACATTGTCGCCGATCGACACCCGGCCCTTGAACTTCGGATCGGCAAACGCCTTCAGCGACTGCACGTCCTTGGCGTCGATCTTGGAGGAGTTGTAGGTGAGCTGCGTGTTGCCCCAATCCCAAGGCATGAACCACGCCTTGCCATCATCGGTGGTGGCGAGATTTTTCATCGCCATGATGCCGGGATTGAGGTCCTTCCAGCCCGTGATCTTCGACGTGTCGAGCGGCTGCAGGAGGCCTGCTTCGCGCCACTTCGTCACGCTCTGCGAGCAGGGGTGGCCGAGATCGGCCTTGAAGCCCGAGCGCACCTTCTCGAACGCCTCGTCCTCGTCGCCGAAGAAGGCGAAGGTCGGCGAATCGCCGTTCTTCTCGACATATTTAGGATGGAAGCTGGCATCCTCGTAGCCGGACCAGTCGAACACGATCAGGTCCTTGTCGGCGGCAACGGCGAACGCTGCCGCCGAAGCCGCAAGCGCGCCACCCAGCGCCAATGTCAATGTCAGGCGTCGGCTAAGCTTCTTCATGCTGTTCCATCCTCTTTTGGTCTTGCCGGTCTTGGCGGCCGGCTGTTGCTAACCGTAGTGCTTCGGGAAGGCAGCGGCCAAAAAAGCGTTGGCGGCCTGCAAGGCTGTTTCGCGCGTAGTGTCCTCGGTGCCCATCATCAGCCGCAGCCACAGCCCCTCCAGCATGGCCGAAAGCGCCAGCGCCATCACCTGCGGCTCATAGGCATACGGGCCGCTGTGCTTGAGCGTCGTGCAGAGATCGACGAAGACCTGCTGGTAATAAGCGTCGCGCGAGCTGCTCAGCGCCTGATAGGTCGGCCGCGACTTGGCCTCGCCCCAGAAGGCCAGCCAGGCGGCGAGCTTGCGCTTGTTGCAGATCGAGCGGTCGAAGTCGGCCCACACCAGCTGCTGCAGCTGCCGCGCCGGATCGTCGCCTGCCTTCTGCAGGGCGGCGCGCCAATGCGCCGAATACTCGTCATACATGTGCTGCAGCGTCGCGATCAGCAGCTTTTCCTTGCTCTCGAAATGGAAGTTTACGATTCCGCGCGACAGGCCCGCGCCATCGGCGACATCGGCCATCGTCGTCTCGGCATAGCCGCGCTTGGCCAGCGAATCGATCGTCGCCTCGATCAGCTGCAGCTGACGGACCTCCTTCGAAGCCTTGCGTCCCCGCTTCTCGGTCTCGGCTTTCCCCGCCGGTTCAACGAGGGCATCCTTGGCGTCTGCCGTTTTCATGGGTGTGATCGTCTCCAGCATCGCCGGCTATCCAATCGCATCCGGCTTCCACCCGCGAAGATGAGTGGGACGGTGCTCGCCACTGTCAAGGACCTTCTGCATGGCCTCCCAGGTTCTGATGTTCTTGTCGACATAGGCAGCGCCGACCACGGCGCCGACCGGCGCATAGAGCGGTCCTTTCAGCCTTTCCAGCTCGCCACGCGCCACCTCGCGGTACCACGGGTTGCGGTCCCTGACGGTGACGTCGGCAAAGCCGGCGCGCCGCATCGCTTGCGCATAGCGCGCCGGCGAGGCCATGGCGAAGGACAGCCCTTCCGCCGCGATATAGGCCTTCATCTGCGGTGACGGTTCGCCGTCATGCCCAATCATCCAGTTGGAGGCGGCAAAGACGCCGCCCGGTTTCAGCACGCGGAAGATCTCGGCGAACAGGCCGTCCTTGTCAGGCACATGCAGCAGCGCGTCCTTGGAAAAAACGGCATTGAAGGAGCGATCGGCGAAAGGCAGCGGTCCGGGCGGCGCCTGGACGAAGCTGACGCGGTCCGCGAGCCCGTGCCCGGCGGCTCGCCGCCTGGCCGCCTCGATCACCGGCTGCTCGACATCGAAGCCGGTGGCGTGGGCGACGCCATGGCGCTCGACCAGATGCAGCGTGATGCCGCCGGAGCCGCAGCCAATATCGAGGATCGTCTTGCCCTCGAGCGAGAGCCCTTCGACAACCCTGTCGACCTCTTCAGGTCCGCCCGGCGACAGGTAGCCATCGCCCCACAGCGCCTCGAGGAAGCGGATGGCGGCATCGTCATACTCGGCATCTGCCGTTTCGATCATCAGCCCTCGATCCCCAATCGATGAATGCTCGTTTCGAACGCCGGCAAAGCCTAGCGCATGCCGGGGAAAACGCAATATAATTTGTTGAACATTCATTCAGAATTACTGGACAGAATGCCCGATACCGTGCCAAATTCCGCGTATTCGGGAACAGATCACGCAAAAATGAACAGCGGGTCGCACAGGGCAATTCCAGGAAAAGTGCGAGCGGTTTTCCCGGGAAAGGCGCGTAGCGCTTTCCTTTGGGAACTGCCTGGAAACAAAGAGGCCGGGCCACAATGAAAGCTTGGGACGCGATCGTCATCGGCGGCGGACACAATGGCCTGGTCAATGCCTGCTACCTGCAGCGCGCCGGGCTCGACGTGCTGGTGGTGGAGAAGAACGACTGGGTCGGGGGTGCGGCCACCAGCCGCGAGCTGACGCCGGGCTTCCTCTATTCCAATTGCTCCTATGTCTGCTCGCTGTTTCGCCCCGAGATCATGCGCGACCTCGAACTGCCGCGCTTCGGCCTGCAGATCATTTCCTATGAGGGCGGCGCGGTGTTCACGAGGGATGGTGACTATCTCGCCAACTACCGCGACCATGATGCGCACCGCCGCGAATTCGCCCGCTTCTCCCGGCGCGACGCCGAGGCCTATGACCGCTACGCCCGCGACGTGACCCGGCAATGCCGCTTCATCCAGCCGCTGCTGATGCGCACCGCGCCCGACCCGACCAGTCTCAAGCCGCGCGACCTTGGCGAACTGCTCTATCTCGGCAAGAAATTCGCCGGCCTGTCGGCGGAAGAGATGGCGCTGACGCTGCGCTTCTGGACGATGTCGATCGCGGACTTCCTCGACGAGTATTTCGAGACCGATGTCATCAAGGCGAACTTCGCTTTGTCGGGGATCATCGGTACCGCGCTCGGACCGATGTCGCCCGGCACGGCCTACGTGCTCTTGCATCACTATATGGGCGAGGTCGACGGCTCGGTCGGCGCCTGGGGCTATGCGCGCGGCGGCATGGGCGCGGTCACCAAGGCATTGGCCGCATCGTTCAAGGCCTCGGGCGGCACCATCCGCACCGGCGCCGAGGTCGACCATGTGCTGGTGAGCCGAGGCAAGGCCAAGGGCGTGGTGCTGGCCGGCGGCGAGGAGATCTACGGCAAGCTCGTCGTCTCCAATGCCGACGTGAAGCGCACCTTCCTGAAGCTGGTCGAAGAAAAGGAACTGCCCGATATCTTTCTGCGCCGGGTGAAGAACTTCAAGATCCGCGGCTCCTCCGGCAAGGTCAACATCGCGCTGGATTCGCTGCCGGAATTCCCGGCGCTGCCGAAGGATTCACCGGTCTATCGCGGCGACATGCATTTCACCGATTCGATGGAGCGCATGGAGCGCGCCTATGACGACTGGAAGGCCGGGCGCTGGTCGGCCGATCCCTTCCTCGACATGGTCATCCCGACGACGCTCGACCCGACCATGGCGCCGCCCGGCAAGCACTTCATGAGCTGCTTCGTGCAATACGCGCCGCCCAAGGTGAACGGCCGCGACTGGACCGATGCCGACCGTGACGGTTTCGCCGAAAGCGTGATTGCGCAGATCGCTGAGTACTCGCCCGGCTTCCGCGACCGCATCGTCCATATGGAGGTGCGCACGCCGCGCGAAATCGAGGCCGAGGTCGGCTTGACAGAAGGCAATATCTTCCAGGGTGAACTGACCTTCGACCAGCTTCTGTTCAACCGTCCGGTGCCGGGCTACGCGCAATACCGCTCGCCGGTCGGCGGGCTCTATATGTGCGGCTCCTCGACCCACCCGGGCGGCGGTGTCATGGGCGCGCCCGGCCGCAATGCGGCAGCCGAAATCCTGCGCGATCTCGCCAAATCCACCTCGCATATGAGCCCGGCCCATGACGTCATTTGATGCAATCGTCATCGGCGGCGGCCACAACGGCCTCGTCGCCGCCGCCACGCTGGCCAAGGCCGGTCGAAAGGTGGTGGTGCTGGAGGCAGGCAGCGAAGTCGGCGGCGCCGCGCGCACCGAGGAATTCGCCCCGGGCTTTCGCGTCTCGTCGATCGCTCACCTGCTGAACCGCCTGCGCCCCGATGTGGTGAAGACGCTGGAACTGGAGACGCATGGGCTGCAAGTCGCCCGCGCCGGCTTCCTGCCGTCGGTGGCGCTGTCGAAGGACGGTCCGGCGCTGATGCTGCATGGCGCCTATGGCGAGGTGCTGACGGGCGCCAGTTCCTCCGAACAGTCCGCCTGGAAGGACTTGCGCGCGCAACTGCTGCGCTATGCCGGCATCCTGAAGACCTTCCTCTCCCGCCGGCCGCCCGATCTCGCCGGCATGTCGTTGATGGAGACCGCAGGGCTTGGCCAGACCGCGTTGGCGCTGAAAAAACTCGGCAAGGAAGACATGCGCGACTTCTTGCGCGTGCTCTTGATGAACGTCGCCGACCTGCTCGACGAGCAACTTGAAGATGCCAGGCTGAAGGGCCTGCTCGCCTTCGACGCCACCCTCGGCAGCCATCTTGGCCCGCGCTCGCCAACCTCGTTGCTCGGCCTCTACTATCGCCTGGCCGGAGAGAGCGGCGGTGCGGCCGGAGCGCAATTGCTGCCACAGGGCGGCATGGGCGCGGTGGTCGCCGCCATTCGCGCCGCAGCGGAGAAGGCCGGCGTCACCATCCGCACTTCGGTTGCCGTGGCAAAAATCACCGTCGAGAAGGGCCATGCCGTCGGCGTCGCGCTCGACACTGGCGAGGAGCTTCGCGCCCGAACAATCGTCTCGGCCATCAATCCGACGACCACCTTCCTCGACCTCGTCGGACCGCGCGAGATCGACACCGGCTTCGTGCGCAAGGTGAAAAATATCCGCATGAGGGGCGATGCCGCCAAGCTCCATCTGGCGCTCGACCGGCCGCCGCGGTTTGCCGGTGTCGACGCCGCCGGCCATAAGGGCCGACTGGTCATCGCGCCCTCTCCCGACCACGTCGAGCGCGCTTTCAATCCATCCAAATATGGCGAGTTCTCGCCCGAGCCGGTGATGGAAATCACGCTGCCCAGCCTCGCCGATCCGTCACTCGCGCCCGGCGGCGCCTGCGTGCTGTCGGCCGTGGTGCAATACGCGCCCTATGCGCTGAAGGAAGGCTGGGTTGCCGGCAAGCCGAAATTCCTCGAGGCGATCATGGCGCAGCTGGAGGCTTACGCGCCCGGCATCGGCAAGAGCGTCGTTCACGCCGAGCTTTTGACACCGGCCGATATCGAGATGCGCTACCGCATGCCCGGCGGTCACTGGCACCATGGCGAGTTGCACGCCGATCAGATGCTGATCTCGCGTCCCATCTCCGGCTGGTCGGGCTACAACACGCCGCTCGGCGGGCTGTTCCTGGCCGGCGCGGGTTCGCATCCCGGTGGCGGTGTTTCGGGTGCGCCAGGATTGAATGCCGCGCGGCGCATCATTGCGATGAAGGGGGTGACCTGATGTCTCAACTGGCCGACGCTGCACTCCATGGCACCATCATGACCCATCAAGCCTCCGTTCCGTTGACAGCCCGCATCGCGGCGCAATCCCACTTCCGCACGCTGCGCCTCGGCACGCCGTTCCAGCCGCGCCTCGACGCGCTGGCCAAGACCCAGGACTGGTACAATTGGGCCGGCTACCGCGCGCCGCATTCGCTGTGGGACGAGGAACTCGAATATTTCGCCATCCGCAGCCAGGCGGCGCTATTCGACATCTCGCCGATGACCAAGTACCGGATCGAAGGGCCGGATGCCGAAGCCTTCCTTGACCGCGTCACGCTGCGCGATGTGACAAAACTCAGGCCCGGCCGTGTCCACTACACGGCATGGTGTGACGACGAGGGGTTTGTCCTCGACGACGGCACGCTGTTTCGCCTGTCGCCGACGCGCTTCCGCCTGTGTTCGCAGGAGCGGCATCTGCCCTGGCTGCTCGACAGCGCCATTGGTTTCGAGGTCATCGTCGAGGAAGAAACCGGGGCCGTCGCCGGGCTGGCATTGCAGGGGCCAACCTCCTTCGCCGTGCTGCGCGATGCCGGCTTCGCTGGTGTCGAGAAGCTCAGGGTTTTCGACCTTGCGGATATCCCGCACGACGACACATCCGTCACCATCTCGCGCACCGGCTTCACTGGCGATCTCGGCTACGAACTGTTCGTGCCGGCCGACAAGGCGCTGAGCCTGTGGGACCGGTTGATGATAGCGGGCGAGCTGCGCGGCATCCGTGCCATCGGCTACACCGCCCTCAATCGCGCGCGGCTCGAAGCCGGGCTGATCGTAGCCAATGCCGACTTCACCACCGCCGTGCACGCCATACGCGCCGATCGCTTGCGCAGGCCCGACGAGATCGGGCTCGGCTTCATGATCGATCCGCAGAAGGCCCATTTCAACGGCCGCCGCGCCATTCTCGAAGCGCGCGCCAAACGCAGGCTGCGCCATGTGCTGGTCGGGCTGGAGATCGAGGGCAACATCCCGGCCGAACACGCCATCGTCTATCACAAGAAACATCAGGAGGTCGGACTGGTCAGCGCCGCCATGTGGTCGCCGATGGCCAAGCGCAACATCGCCATCGCCTCGCTGGCGCGGCCCTATGGTGATACTGTCGTGGAAGACCTTTGGGTCGAGATCTACGCCATGCGCGAGCTGCAGTATCAGAAGCTGATGAAACGGGCCAAGGTGGTGGCGCGGCCCTTCATCAAGCTCGACCGCCGCACCGCCAATCCGCCGGCGGATTTCTGATCATGACCGACGAAGCGGAGCTGGAGGCGGCCGAGCAGTGGGAGCTGGTCAACACGCCGCTCGGCGAGAAATGGTCGGGCCGCACGCGCTATGCCGCCGCCATGTTCTTCTACAAGCGCGGCGAGATGAGCGCCGAGACGCTCGAGGTCTACCGCATCTGCGCGCGGCTCGATAAGGAGAATCCGCTGTCGATCATCCGCGACCGCGGCGTCGGCAAGGATTGGCTCAAAAGGATCGGTTTCGAGTAGCGCCAGCGCGCTACCCAATGGTTCTTTCGAGCATGCTCAGCCAGTTGCGGTAAGCGATCTTCTCGATCAGGGCACGGCCGAAGCCACGCGCGGCCAGGGCGTCGATCAGCTTCGGCAGGCCGGCGACGTCGCTGATGACCGCCGGGATCATGGCGCCGTCGAAATCGGAGCCCAGGCCGACGCCGTCTTCACCCAGCGCCTGCAGCAGGGAATCGACATGACGCACCATGATGTCAAGGCTGGTGTCGGCATTCATGCGGCCGTCCTCGCGCAGGAAGCCGGTGGCGAAGTTCAGCCCGACCATGCCGCCGGACTCGCGTATGGCGCCGAGCTGCCAGTCGGTGAGATTGCGTGAATGGGTGCAGAGCGCATGCACGTTGGAGTGGGTGGCGACCAGCGGCGCGTCGCTGAGACCAGCGACATCGCGAAAACCTTTCTCGTTGAGATGCGAAAGATCGATCATGATCTTCAGTTCGTTGCAGGCCTTGACCAGCGCCTTGCCGGCATCGGTCAGCCCCGGGCCGGTATCCGGCGAGGATGGAAAGCGGAACGGCACGCCGTGACCGAAAGCATTCGGCCGGCTCCAGACGATGCCGAGCGAGCGCAGGCCGGCGGCATGCAACACGTCGAGCATGGTCAGTTCGGGATCGATCGCCTCGACGCCCTCGATATGGAACACCGCGGCGATCGTGCCCTTTGCCATGGCGTTGTGGATGTCGCCGGCTGTGCGGCAGACGGCCAGAGCCCCAGCCCGCTCCAACCGAAACAGGATCGAGGCCATCGCGATCGTTGAGTTGAGCGCATCGGCCCGCGGCACCTCCGGCGGCAGCGGCTCGCTGTCGCTCGGCGCCAAGGGTACGGCGCTGCGCCTGGCTTTTTCGACCGGCGGCGGAAAGATCGCGAACATGCCGCCGGCGAAGCCGCCCGCCTTGGCGCGCGGCAGGTCGATATGGCCGCCCGACTTGCCTTCGACGAACAGCTTTTCGATGTCCCTGTCCTTCGATTGATACAGCCTGAGCAGCGTATCGTTGTGGCCGTCGAAGACGGGGACGAGGTCGGTTTCGGTCATCGGGGGGTTCATTCAGTTCGTTTGTCGGCACGGCGAGACATCATATCTAGGCAAGATATCTGGTCGCGGCAAATGACAAAGCCAACCGGCAGCGGGGACTGCCCCCTTATCCCCCGCTGCAGCCTATGGATGACGTGCTGCGCCCCCCTACTGTTTCAGCACGTCAGCCCATTCCGCGTGGCGGCGGAACTGGGCGTTGGCGAAGGGGCACAGCGGGATGATCTTCTTGCCCGCCGCGCGTGCATCCTCGACGGCGCGGGTGACGAGCCGAAGCCCGGCGCCCTGGCCGCGAAACGCGTCCGGCACTTCGGTGTGGTCGATGATGATCTGGTGTTCACCGATCTTGGTGAAGGTCATCTCGGCCTCGGCGCCGCCGGGGCCACGCAGCACGTAGCGCCCTTTGGAGCCGCGGTCTTCCAGTTCGATTTCAGGCAGTTGGTCGGGCATGTCTAAACTCCTTGAGCGACACCGGCAAAGAGCCGCCGGGCCGCTTCGATTTCATTTGGCCGCACCTCGTGCCCGCCTTCGTGCCATTCCACTGTGACATCGGCACCATCGGCACGCAAATAGGCCTCGAGCCGCGTCGTCAGGTTCGGCGGGCAGATCGGATCGCGCTTGCCGGCGGTCAGCAGCATGTGGCGGCCAGCGAGGCTGCCCTTGACCCGCGGTTCGAACGGGATCAGCGGATGCATCAGCACGGTGGCGTCGAACAGCTCGGGTTCGGCGAACACCACGGACGCCAGTATGTTGGCGCCGTTGGAATAGCCGAGGCCGAGCACAGCCGAGGGCTTCGCGGCCTCGACATGCGCCTTGACGAAGGCCGCCATCTTGTCCGTTGCTCGCGCCAGGTCGCCCATGTCGTAGACGCCCTCGCCGGTGCGACGAAAGAACCGCGCCGCACCGTATTCGGAGACATCGCCGCGCGGCGAGATGATGGTGGCCTGGGGCACGAGATCGCGCCCCGGCGACAGAAGCTGGCTCTCGTCACCGCCGGTGCCGTGGAAGACGAAAAGCATGGGGCCGCCCGGCGAACCGGGCAGCACCTTGTGGATGTAAGTGTCCTTGCTCATGGCCTCAGCCTTCCAGCTTCTGCAGATGCTGTTCGAGATAGGGCCGCAAATGCTGATGCTGCGTCGGCAGCTTCAGCGCTTCGCCCAGATGCGCGGTGTCTTCATCCCTGTCGAAACCCGGCTCGCTGGTGGCGACTTCGAACAGCACGCCGCCCGGCGTGCGGAAATAGATCGCCCAGAAGTAATCGCGGTCGATCACCGGCGTCACCCCGTAGCCCGTATTCATCAATGCCTTGCGCACTTCGAGCTGCTTGGCGCGGTTCTCGACGGCGAAGGCGACGTGATGCACCGAGCCTGCGCCAAGGTCGGCGAAGGCCGCGGTCGGCAGCGATTCGATATCGACGACATCGGCACCGTTGCCGTTCTTCACGGCAAGCCGTCTGACATTGCCCGATTTGTCGACTTCCTCGTAGCCCATGAATTTCAACAGCTCCTCGGTGGCGCCGCCATCCTTCAGCCTGAGCGAAACCGAGTGAAAGCCGCGGATCGCCTCATCGGTCGCAATGCCGCCTTTGGCCCACGGCGCTCTGCTGTCGCCCTTGTCCTCGACAAGCGCGAAACCGTCGCCATCGGGGCCGGCGAATCTGAGCCGCTTCTCACCAAAACTCTCCTCGCGGGAAACGCCGCTCACGCCTTCGTCGGCGAAGCGCTTTTCCCAATAGGCGAGCGTGCCTTCCGGCACGGAGTAGACAGTGGTGCCGACTTCACCAACGCCGGGACGGCCCTTGCCGATGTTGGGAAACGGAAAATAGGTCATCACCGAACCGGGCGTGCCAACCTCGTCGCCATAATAAAGATGGTAGACGTCGGGCGCGTCGAAATTGACCGTCTTCTTGACGCGGCGCAGGCCGAGCTTGTGGGTGAAGAAATCATTGTTCTGCCGGGCATCCCTCGCCATCGAGGTGACGTGATGGAGACCCTTGATCTGGTCGAGCATTGTCTTGCTCCTTCCCTTGTTGTTTGTGCGGCCCTCGCCGCTGTCCACGCCAATATGAGGACACGACCGCTTGCGGCAAAGGCGCCAAACACAGAATGGACTGTGCAGCAAAAGTGAACGATGGAAAGAATTTTGTTCACTAATCGACTAACACGGGCGGTCTTGCGCCCTTGCCGGAAATCGGCTCCATGAATGGCATTCGACCATGCAGCGAAAGGATCGCGAGTGTCAGGAAAAGCCAGGCGCCCGAACGTTCTCCTGATCACTTGCGACCAATGGCGCGGTGATTGCGTCTCGGCCGCCGGCCATCCCGTGGTGAAGACGCCGAATGCCGATGCGCTGGCCGCCGAGGGCGTGCTGTTCAAGCAGCACTATGGCGGCGCGGCCCCTTGCTCGCCGGCGCGTGCCTGCCTCTACACCGGCCTCTACCAGATGAACAACCGCGTCTGCCGCAACGGCTCACCGCTCGACGCCCGTCATGGCAACATCGCGCAGCACGCGCGCGGCATCGGCTACGATCCGACGCTGTTCGGCTACACCGACGTGTCGCTCGACCCGCGCCTGCTGACTTCAGGTGATCCGAGGCTGAAAACCTATGAAGGCGTGCTGCCCGGATTCACGGTGCGCCAGCTGCTGCCGGAGCATCAGAAGCAGTGGCTCTCCTGGCTGAAGCAGCAGGGCATCGATGCCAGCGCCGGATCTCCCGACATCCACCGTCCTGCCGGCGAGGAAGACTATCACACCGTCACCGAGGCGCCGCCAATCTATTCGAAGGACCACACGCCGGCGGCTTTCCTTGCCGGAGAGTTCATCCGCTGGCTCGGCGAGCAGGAACAGGCCACGCCCTGGTTCGCGCATCTGTCCTTCATCAGCCCGCACCCGCCCTTCATCGTGCCGGAGCCCTACAACACGCTATACGATCCGGCCGACGGCCAGGCCTTTCACCGGGCGGAAAGCTGGCGGGCCGAAGCGCAGGGCCATCCCTATCTCGCCTATGATCTCAGCCGGCGGTATCGCGCGAATTTCCGCCCCGGCGCCGCCGGCAAGGTGCACGACTGGAGCGAGGATGATTTCCGCCGCATCCGGGCGATCTATTACGGCATGATCTCGGAGGTCGACACCCAGCTCGGCCTGATATGGCAGGCGCTCAAGCTTTCAGGCGCGTGGGACGACACCGTCATCGTTCTCACCTCGGACCACGCCGAGATGATGGGTGACCATTTCATGCTGGGCAAGGGCGGCTACTTCGACGGCAGCTACCACATCCCGCTGATCATTCGCGACCCGCGGCATCGCAAGGCGGCCGGCAACACGGTCGATCGCTTCACCGAAGCGGTGGACATCTTGCCCACGCTTATAGACCTGCTTGGCGAGCCCCCCGAACCGCATCTCGACGGATGCTCGCTGAAACCATTCCTGAGCGGCGGAAGCCCCGCAACCTGGCGCGACGCCGCGCATTGGGAGTTCGATTTCCGCTCGATCGCGGACGGCGACGCCGAAGCGCATTTCGGCATTGCCTCGCGCCAGTGCAACCTGGCGGTCATCCGCACCAAGAAATTCAAATACGTGCATTTTGGCGGCGGTTTGCCGCCTTTGCTTTTCAACGTCGAGACAGACCCTGGCGAACTGACCAACCTCGCCACCAGCCCTGCGCATCTGTCCACCCGTCTGCAATTCGCCGAGCGGCTTCTCGCCTGGCGAGCCGAACATCTCGACCAGTCGCTGGCGCTGGCCGAGCTGACGGAAAATGGCGTGGTGGGACATGTGAGTAAGGGAATAGGCAGTAGGGAATAGGGCTTGCCTACTGCCTACTGCCTACTGCCTACTGCCTACTGCCTACTGCCTACTGCCTACTGCCTACTGCCTACTTCACAATCAACCGCTGCTGGTCGCGCTTCTGGGCATAGCTGCCCTTGTCATAGGCAGGCTGCGCCTCGAGCTGTTCCTTGGTGAAGGTCGTGTAGAGATATTTCTTGCCGTTCTTGTCGGTCATGAACTTCAGATTATCCAGGCCGACCGCCACCTCCTTCTCGCCGATGCCGAGGAAGCCGCCGACATTGACGATCACCGCATCCGTCTTCTTGTCGGGCGTCAGCACAACATCGCCGATCTCGCCGACCTTGGCGTCATTGGCGCCGTAGACAGTGGTGCCCTTCAGATCCTCGGCCTTGATTTCGCCGACCGGCATCGCGGTCAGCTTCGACTTGTCGATGGCGGCGGTCTGCGTCTTGTCAGGAGCGGTGGCAGCAGGGGTCGTAGCCGCCGGTGCTTCGGCCGTCTTGTCCGCCGGGGCGGCGGCAGGAGCCGTGGTCGCCGCCGGAGCTGTTGACGCCGGCTCATTCGATGCCGTCGTTGCCGGTGCCGGATCATAGGCCTTGCGGTTGAAATCCGGCTGCGCCTGCAGCTCTTCCTTGGTGGTCTGCGCCACCAGCCAGCGGTCGCCGTTCTTCTCCGCCCACTGGGCCTTGTTGAAATCATAGGTGACATTCTTGGCGCCGAGGCCAAGGAAGCCGCCCACGCCGATCACCAGCGATTCGGCCTTGCCTTCCTTGGACAGCACGATGTCGTTGACGCTGCCGATGTTCTGAGCGTCGTCGCCGGTGCCGTTGTAGACAGTCTTACCAATGATGTTGGTGGCTAGGTTGCCGTCCGCCCGCTTCACCGGCTCGGCCGGAGCGGCTGCAGGAGCCTGTGCGGTATCCGTCGTCGCTTTCGGTGCTGCCGCGTCGGTGGAAGTGGCAGCAGCCGGCGCAGGCCCGTAGGGCTTGCTGTCGAACTCCGGATGCGCCTTCAGTTCGTCCTTGCTCGTCTGGGCCACCAGCCAGCGGTCGCCGTTCTTTTCGGCCCATTGCAGCTTGTCATAGTCGAAGGCGACATTCTTCGCCCCGACGCCCAGAAAACCGCCGACGCCGATGACAACAGATTTGGCCATGCCGTCTTTGTCGAAAACGACATCGGTGACCTTGCCAATGTTCTCGGCGTTGTCGCCGGTACCGTTATAGACGGATTCACCGATGATGTTGGTGACGATGCTGCCTTCGGCGCGCAGCACCGGAGCGGCCGGCTCCTGAGCGGACGGTGCGGCAGGTGTGGGGGTCGTCGTGCCCTGCGCGAACGCGCCGGTCGCGATCAACGTTGCGAGTGCGGTCGTGGCTAAAAGGGTGCGTATCATGATAATCTCTCCTGGTGCCTGATTTCATGCACGCCGCGCCGCTCGAACCGTCGCTGGGAAAGATCGGGCGCGGCATCTCCACGGGTTCACAACGTCGTGACCATGCCGTTGTTCCGACAAAACTGGCGTGGATTTCGCACCGGAAAAACACGCAGCAGTTGCGTGGGTGCTGATGAACACGCGCTGAGTGCGCCGTTTCCAGCGGAACCTTTCCTGCATCCCCACGTTTCAGCCTGCGGCTGGGTTGGTCCTGGCCGTTTTGGACTGACATAACGGAGCGGGGCATGAAATTTGCAGCGGTGCTGAACCGAGATGGCGGCACCTTGCGCACCACCGACCTCGCCGCCTTCTCCGACAGGATGCGCCAGACCCTGGAAACGGCAGGCCATTCGCTGAGCATCGATGTGGTTGCCGGCAAGGACGTCGTGGAGAGCCTCGACAGCGCCGCCTCGCGCCGCGCCGTCGATGTCGTGCTGGCGGGTGGCGGTGACGGAACCATTTCAGCGGCGGCCGCGAGGCTGATGGGCAAGAAAAAAGCGCTTGCCATCTTGCCGGCCGGCACCATGAACCTGTTCGCGCGTGGCCTCGGCATTCCGCAGTCGCTCGATGCCGCGCTGCAATCCTTCGCCGACGGTGAGATCATCGCCGTCGACATGGCCACCGCCAATGGCCGTCCCTTCGTTCATCAATTCTCGATCGGCATGCATGCGAAGATGGTGCAACTGCGTCAGGGAATGGAATTCGGCTCGCGCCTGGGCAAGATCCGCGCTTCGGCCAAGGCGGCATGGGCGACAATCAAGAACCCGCCGGCGATGAACGTCACGCTCGCTATCGGCAAGGCCGAGATGACGGCGCGCATCTCAGGCATCGGCGTCACCAACAATCTGTTCGGTGAAGGCCATCTGCCCTATGCGGACAATCCTTCGGGCGGCGTGCTTGGCATCTACGTCACGGTGGCGCAACAGCGCGCCGAACTGATGAAATTCCTATTCAACGTGGCACGCGGAAAATGGCGCGACAATGAACATGTCGAGATCCACCAGGCTGACCGCACCGTCCTGAAAATCCATTCCGGCAGCAGAAAGTTCCGCGCCGTTATGGATGGCGAACTGGTCAGGCTCGAGCCTGAGACGACGATCGAAATCCAGCCCGGCGCGCTGAATGTCCTGGTGCCGGCCAGCATTGCCACGGCAAAGGCCGCCTGATGCAATCTCCAACCGTGACGGCCGAAAATCTAGCCGCTCGGCGCACTTCCTTGCTGCGTTGCCGGTGTCTTGGCCACCTCGCCATAGATTTCGGCGATGCCCCAGGCCGCAAAAGCCAGAAGCAGCGCAGCGATCAGGATGCGCAGGCCGTGCCAGCCCCATCGCCCCTGCCGCGCTTTGTCCTCGGGAATGATCTTGGGCATGGCCGGTCCTTGTTTCGTTTTGCGCCCGTTGGCGCACTCGGCAAATCACGGTCGGGTAACGGTTCCTCGCTAGGATGGTTCCGGGAGGCAAGCTTGTCACGGGCCGGTGCGTCGGCAGGACGGCGAAGACCGGCATGGGCATTTGGGGTTTGGAGTGGATAACAAGGTAGAAATACGAGCGAGCCTGCCGGCTAAGGTGGCGCTCGCGGTCAATTCCGAAGACCGGCTGGCCGTGCTGCACGGGCTGGAGATGCTCGATACGGCGGCTGACCCGGATTTCGACCGCATCACCAGCCTTGCCGCGGCCGTGATGCAGGCGCCCACCGCCCTTGTCACGCTCGTCGATATCGAGCGGCAATGGTTCAAGTCGTGCTTTGGTCTCGACGACACCGAAACCGCGACCGGCATCTCTTTCTGCGCCCATGCCATCGCCGCCGGCGACGAGCCCATGGTGGTGACGGACGCAACGATGGACCCGCGTTTCAGAACCAACCCTCTGGTCACCGGCAAACATCATGTGCGCTTCTATGCCGGCGCGCCGATGGTGGTGGCAGGCGCCAGGATCGGCACGCTGTGCGTGCTCGACCGTAAACCGCATGCCTATCCCTCCGGGGCCAAGCTCGACCAGTTGAAGACGCTGGCCGGCCTCGCCGCCAGCCTGTTCACCTTGAAGGACGCCACCCGCAGCGGCGCCATAGCCGAGGCAGCCCTGGCGCGCGAGGAAAAGCGGCGCGCCATCGCGCTCGATGCCGCTTCGCTCGCCAGCTGGGCATGGGACATCCGCACCGACATGATCGAATGCGATGTCCGGCTGTCGGAACTGTTCAACCTGCCGCGCTCCACCCGGCTGCGGGCGCGCGACATCCTGACCGCCATCGATCCGCGCGATGTCTACCAGACCGAAACTCGCTTTCGCGATGCCCTGTCCGGCAGCGACGACTATTTCGGCGAATACCGGGTGAAAGGCTTTCATCCGCCGCGCTGGGTAGCCACGCGCGGCCGCGTCATCGAGCGCGACGGCGACGGCAAGCCGACGCTGATCTTCGGCGTCAACTACGACATCTCCGAACGCAAGCTCGGCGACGAGCGGCAGCGGCTTCTGCTGCGCGAGCTCAACCACCGCGTCAAGAACACGCTGGCGACCGTCCAGGCGCTGGCGACGCAGACCGTGCGTCATGCCCGCCAGCCAAGCGAATTCCTCGAAGCCTTCGGTGCCCGGCTTCAGGCGCTGGGCATCGCCCACAACCTTTTGTCCGACCGCGAGTGGCGCGGCATCGGCATCCGCGAACTCGTCCAGATCGAGATCAGGCCGTTTGACACCGCCGACCAGCAGCGCCTCACGATCTCCGGCGCCGATCTCCTGCTGTCGCCGGACCAGGCCGTCGGGCTCGGGCTTATCCTGCATGAACTGGCCAGCAACGCGCTGCAACATGGATCGCTGTCGATTGCATCTGGCAAGGTCGACCTCGACTGGAAGACGCAAGGCAGGAAGGGCAACCGCCGCCTGGTGCTCACCTGGCGCGAAAGCGGCGGCCCTGAAGTCGCCCCGCCGGAGCGCCACGGCTTCGGCTCGATCCTCATCCGCCGCAGCCTGGCCAAGGTCATCTCAAGCGAAGTGACCCATGAATTCCGGCCGGAAGGCGTGTTCGCCGAAATATCGATGCCGCTGGAAGATCTGTCCAAGTGAGGGATCTTTGATCTCAGGCCGGGGTGCCGGCGCTATTTCTCCTCGCCGGCATCCGGATCGTCGGGCGTCACATTCTCGCGGTAGATGGCATAGGCGGCGAGCGCCACGGCCGGGCCTAGAATGACCCCGAGGCCGCCTTTCCCCTTGAGCAAGGTCGGCAGCACGGCGAGTGCGGCGGTGATGCCGATCGCCTTCATGTCGGCGCTGCGCCGCCTTGCCTCGCGGCGGGCACGGGCGCCCGACGTCAAACGATGGACCAGGAGAACGAGCCCGGCGATCACCAGAAAGCCGACACCGAAGCCAAGCGCCGCGGCGAACGATCCATAGCGGGCGGCGGCCCAGATATAGGCTGCCCCGACCAGAAAGCCGAGACCGCACAAAGCCGCCAAAGCGGCGAGCGCATAGACGATGGCCGCCGTACGTGCGCGACGTATGGCGGCCGCGGTTTCACCCGAGGCGAAACCCGAGAGCAGGGATGCCAGAAGTCCCATTTGGCGGAACTAGCGCCGCGCGAGCAGCGCGAAGAGGAAGCCGACGCCGGCGGCGATCGCCAGCGACGTCACCGGCTTTTCGCGGACATTTGCCAGCAACTGCGCCTCGATGTCCTTGGCACTGCCGCGCAGGCTGTCGAAGGCCGCTTCGCCCTGCACGCGCAATTGCTCGACGCCCTCGGTGGCCGCGCGGCGGGCAGTGCCATAGCCGTGTTCGCCGGTCTTGGCCAACTGCTTGGTGAGCTTGTCGATATCGGCCTTCAACTGCCGGATGTCGGCTTCGAGGTCCGAATTCGCCCGCGCCTCGCTAGCGGTCTTTCCTGCGGCGGTTGCCATTGCTTAACTCCTTGTGATTGCTCGATTTCAAACGCGCCTTGCGTCTCAAGGTTCCCGGCATCGTTGGCAAACTAGCCGAAAACATGCGCATACGCACCAATCGTCAATCCATGGCCAGAAGCGTCTCAGATCAGGGGGCGACGCCCCTCGCCCAGCCCTTCCCAGCCGGCGAGTTGCTTGAGCCTTTCCGCATCGACCACCTCGCAACCGCCATCGCGCCAGAGGATCAGCTTGCGATCCATCAGTTTTCGGATCGTCTTGTTGGTATGAACCAGCGAAAGGCCAAGCGTGTCGGCGATATGTTGTTGGGTGATCGGAATCTGGATGGATTGCTTGCCGTTCAGCCCCACGACCTTGGCACGGCTGCCGATGAAGGCAATCAGATAGGCAGCGCGCTCGATCGCGCTGCGGCGGCCGACACTGAGCAGGTTCTCGTCCAGCATGCGTTCTTCGCGCGACGCGATCCAGGTGATGTCGTAGGCGAGACCCGGATGGTTGCGGTAGAGTTCATGCAGGCTGTCGCGCTCGAAGACGCAAAGCAGCATCGGCGACAGGGCCTCGACGGAATGCTGCATTTCCCCCATGACGCTGCCTTGCAGGCCGATGAGATCGCCGGGCATGAGATAGTTGAGGATCTGTCGGCGGCCGTCCGGCAACAGCTTGTAGCGGAACGCCCAGCCGGACAGCACCGTATAGAGATGGGCGCTGTGGCTTCCTTCCACGAGGACCGTGGCGCCCTTGTCGACCGCCAGTTCGCCCTTCTTGAAGCTGCCGATGAAGGCCAGTTCCTGCTTTTCGAACTCGCGGAAAACCGGCAATGGCCGCAAAGGACAATTCTCGCAAGGATACTGCCGACTGGATAAGGTACGCCCATTCTGGCCTGGCATTTCGACCCTCTTCGAAAGCCTGCCGGTCAGCAGGTGTGCCTAAACGTTTTGCCTGGATCGGAGTTCCGCGGAAGGGGCATGTCTTTTTTAAATGACAGCGCGCCGAATTGCGATCATGACTCCCAACGTTTCAAGGAGCGAATTACCCGTGCCACACTTGCTTGACGGATTGCGAATTCTTGTCCTGGAGGACGAATTCCTCATCGCCATGGATGTCGAGCAACTCTGCCGCGACCACGGCGCCGGCGAGGTGGTGGTTGCCCGCGACCTGGCCGAGGTCGATGGCCGAAAGGTCGCGACGCAATTCGACGCGGCCATCGTCGATCTGATGCTGGGCGGCACCTCGACGCTCGAATTCGCCGCCGGCCTGCGTGAAACAGGCGTGCCTTTCGTGTTTGCCTCCGGCTATTCCGATGCGGACGAGATCAAAGCATCCTTTCCAGGGGTGACGCTGGTCAGCAAGCCCTATTCAGGCGAAGATCTCGTCGAAGCGGTGGCGCTGGCCTATGGACGCGGCTCTCCAGGCTGAGATCGACCCGGGTCCGCTACCCGGGATCCCACGTCAATGCGCGGCGGTCCCCGTGACCTGGGCCGAGATCGCGTCGGGACCGTATTCGTCCTCGCCGGAAATCTTGAGAATCTCCTGCAGGCGCGTGCGCGCCCTGCTGACGCGGCTCTTGATCGTTCCGACCGCGCAACCGCAGATTTCAGCGGCCTCCTCATAGGAAAAGCCCGATGCGCCAATCAGAATGATGGCCTCGCGCTGGTCCTCCGGCAACTGCTCCAGAGCGCTGCGAAAATCCTTGAGATCGAGTTGGCCGTGCTGCGCCGGATGCACCGCGAGCCTGGCCGTCATGATGCCGTCGCTGTCCTGCACTTCGCGGCCGCGTTTGCGCATCTGCGAATAGAATTCATTGCGCAGGATGGTGAAAAGCCATGCCTTGAGGTTGGTCCCGGGCTGGAAGCTCTCATGCTTGTCCCAGGCCTTGACCAGCGTTTCCTGAACGAGGTCGTCGGCCTTGTCCGCATTCTGCGTCAGCGACACGGCAAAGGCCCGCAAGCTCGGGATTGCCCCAAGCAGATCGGTCTTGAAGCCTTGGGAGACCGCTGCCATGGCCTCAGTCCTTCTTCTGCGCGGGTTCGGCTTGTTCCAGCTGGCTGAGCAGCTGGGCAAAGCGATCTGGCACATCGTCGGAGACCAGCTCGTCATAATATTGTTTGAGTTTGCGTCCGATTTCGGAGTTGGGCCCGAGCGGGTCGCCGACACCGTTCCGGCGCCTGCCCTCGGCGCCAGCCAAAATATCTTTCGTCATATCCTTCATTTCGCCCTTATATTCCCAGCACTAGGCCGCCCGTACTCAACTCAACACAAGGCAAGCGGCACCCTCGTCTGGTTGCCCATCCCCTCCCCAAACGCCGTTCCCGGCTTTTCGTTCCATATCGGCCGGAACTTTTTGAGAAGACCCGCGTTGTATCGGTGGGGCGCGATCGGCTTGACCTGCATTTCGGGCAATCGCGTCATACTGAGGGAGACGTCTTATCATGAGTTTATCCGCCACCATCGCACCGCACCTGCCGTTCCTGCGCCGCTTCTCGCGCGCCGTCTCGGGATCGCAAGAGAGCGGCGACGCGCTGGTCGCTGCGATGCTTGAAGCCATCATCGCCGATGTCGACATCTTCCCCCAAGCCTCGAGCGATCGTATCGCTCTTTACAAGGTCTTCGCAAAACTTTTCACGTCCGTCGCCATCCGCGTGCCGCAGGAGCAGGTCCAATCCGCATGGGAACAGCGCGCCGCCGCCAATCTCAACGCCATCGCGCCGCTTCCGCGCCAGGCCTTCCTGCTGGTTGCCGTTGAGGGTTTCAGCGAGGACGAGGCAGCCGAGATCCTTGACGTCGGCGACCAGCAATTCTCCGAGTTGCTTGCCCAGGCAAGCAACGAGATTTCCCGTCAGGTGGCGACCGATGTGCTCATCATCGAGGACGAACCGCTGATCGCCATGGACATAGAGGAGATGGTCGAGAGCCTCGGTCATCGTGTCGTTGGAACCGCGCGCACGCACGCCGAAGCGGTGACGATGTTCGGCAAGACTCGGCCGAAAATGGTGCTGGCCGATATCCAGCTCGCCGACGGCAGTTCGGGCATCGAGGCGGTCAACGAGATTCTGTCGTCAACCTCTGTGCCGGTGATCTTCATCACTGCCTTTCCCGAACGCCTCCTGACCGGCGAGCGCCCCGAACCGGCCTTCCTGGTGACCAAGCCGTTCAATCCCGACATGGTCAAGGCCCTGATCAGCCAGGCGCTGTTCTTCGACCGTCAGGCGAAGGCCGCCGCATAGGTCGCTGCCTTTCCAGCCGGGAAAGCCAAAACCAAAGGCCGCCCGACGCGATGCGCGGGCGGCCTTTTTGGCAAACCGGACCCATCCGTCGCGAATTTCGAGGCACTGTGCCTCGAGCAGTTCACCCGTTTCACGGATACGGCGAGCCGCTCTAAGTTGTTGTTTTGGCGCAATTCCCAAGGGAAAGCGCTACGCGCTTTTCCGGGAAAACGGCTCACATTTTCCCTGGAATTGCTCTAACGGTTTGCAAGCATCGCCTTTTTCGGCAAAGGGTGGAACAAACCGCATCCACCCACGTTTTCCCTGCAGCATTCAGAAGGAGATGAACCATGCTTTACTGGGCGCTCGTATTCCTCGTTGTGGCGATTATCGCCGGCGCGCTTGGTTTCGGCGGCATCGCCGGTACATCCGCCGGGATAGCGCAGATATTGTTCTTCATCTTTCTTGCCTTCCTGATCATTTCGCTCCTTGCCGGCCTGTTCAGACGGGCGTGAGGCGAAGGCTTCTCCGAGCGAACACTGGAAGCCGCACCCCTCAAACGGTTTCCAGCCACCGCCGGGCGGTATCCTTCAAAGGAGGCCGTCCGGCGGACCGTTTCAGGGGGATGGTTCCTCGGAAACTTCATTTGGAACCCATTTCATAGTGAGCCGTTCAGCGTGAGTTGGGTGGATAGATCGGCCAATGCGTTCCAGGAGTGACGATAAAACGGAAGGCGCACGGAGCGACGAAGTTATCGCCATGCACCCGGCCGAAAGTGGCATGCAGCTTGGCCGGGCTCTGCTCCACGCGCTGCACAATGCCGGCATTTCCGTCCTCTATCAGGACCGCGACATGAAAACCGTCTGGGCCCGCAATATGCGCGCGCCCTGGATTTCGGACAGCTCCGACGGCAATGGCATCCTGCCGATGGCGCAGGCCGACCGCGTCAGCACCGCCAAGCGCGACGTCGTCGCCACCGGCAACCCGGAGCGCCTCGAGATCAGTGTCCCGGTCGAAAACGGTGTCCGCTGGTTTCAGGTTTGGGTCGATGCCGACCGGGGCGACGCCGGCGACGTGCAAGGTGTCGTCACCACCATGGTCGAGACGACCGAGCAGAAGCGGCGCGAACAGACGCTGACGACGCTGTTGCGCGAGGTCAGCCACCGCTCGAAGAACCTGCTGGCGATCATCCAGAGCATCGCGACGCAGACCGGTCGCTATTCCGACGGCATCGGCGACTTCCTCACGCGCTTTCGCGGCCGGCTGCAGTCGCTCTCCTCCTCCCAGGATCTGGTGACATCGTCCAACTGGCGAGGTGCGGCCCTTCATGAACTGGTGACGAGCCAGGTCGGCCGCTATGGGACGAACACATCGCACAGCCTTCGCCTCCGGGGCGCCAACCCCTATCTCAATCCCAATGCCGCGCTGCATATCGGCCTGGCGATGCATGAACTTGCCGTAAACTCGGTCAGCTACGGCGCACTGTCCCGACCGGATGGATTCGTCGAAGTGACCGCCAATCTCGATGTCATCACCCCTGGCGAGGTTACACTCTCGCTGACCTGGGCCGAAGCCATAGGAACCAATGACGGCCGGGGGAGTCAAAAGCGTTTCGGCAGCATCGCGCTGGAGCGGGTGGTGCCGGCATCCCTGAGCGGAACCGCAAGCCTCGGCATCGCGGACGGCCGCCTTGAATACCGTCTTGTCGTCCCACACAGCAATTTCGAGACGCAGTGAACGGCCGAGGCAATCAACGATCCTTAACCGGCTGTTCACCATAAGGGCAGATGCTGTTTTACCCAGACGCCGCTGCAATCCGCTGGGTTTTAGCACGGTATGGGAGGAGTGCTTGACCGTCACCGAATTGAACAGACTGGAACAGGCTGCCCGTGTTTCGATGGGTGAATTCGAGGCCCCCCAAGCATCCGCGGAGCCGCTTACCTCGCCGCATCACACATTGCTGTGGGGCGTCGTCCTGGCGGCGGCCTCGACAATTCTCCTCATCGCAATGTTCCAGCTGACCTGACCGAATCCACTGCTGCCAACACTGCGCGCTGTTAACCGTTTGCAGCGCCGGCATTATTCGCATGTCACCCCGCCTGCTCAGGAACTTTTGGCCGATATGGGCCGTTGTTGTGGCGAGAGGACATGTCGCCATGGAACACATCGCTGCATTGTTGCTTGTCATCGGCTGCAGCAACTCGATGGCCGATTGTCGTGAGCTGCAGGTGCCAGTGAGCATTTTCGAAACCGCCGACGAATGCACTGCCGAACGGCCGTTTGCCATGGGCGACGTCCAGGGGCAGGCGCAGCACATCGTCGCTAGATGTCTCGCTGTCGATCCAGCACTTGAGGATGACTACGACCAGGTCGTCTGGAAGGTTCGTCCCGACGGGAGCCTCGACGCCTCTCTTGCCATTTCCAGCCTTGTCATGGCATCGAATGCGGTGCGCCCAGAAAAAGACTATCTTAGCCAAGAATAAATTCGCGCGGCAAAGGCCGTCATTTCATGCTAAATGACTGCTGGAGCTTACCAAAGTGTGGACACAAGTGAGGAGTGACTCAATGCGGAAGATGATTATTGCCATGGTTGCGGTGGCCGCTCTCAGCGGCTGCACCACGACCGAACAGGACGTGGTTGGCGGCGGCTTGATTGGCGCCGGCGTCGGCGGTCTGGTCGGTGGCGGCAAGGGCGCGCTGATCGGTGCGGCTGTCGGTGCCGGTTCCGGCCTGCTGGTGCGCAACCTGCGCAACGGCTATTGCCAGTATCGCGATCATCGCGGCCGGATTTACACGGCGCGCTGCAACTGATTCGGCGACAGTCGAATCCGGAGGCCGGTCAGCCGGCCTCCGGATTTTGCACGTATGGGCGTGCGGTTTGCCGTCGCCCTGAATATTCGTCTCAGCCTGTCAGCGGAATCTTGATTTCCACCTTCAGACCGTCGGCCTGAAAATCGCGCCTGATGGTGCCGCGCAGTTCGCGCGTGACGTTGAGGTCGATCAGCTTGGTGCCGAATCCGGTCTCGGCCGGCGCCTCGACTTTTTTCTTCCCGGCCTCCCGCCAGTTCAGCGCGAGTGTTCGCTCCCGCCCGCGCCCTTCCACCGACCACTCGACCTTGAGCGCCCAGTCGCTCCCGAGCGAATTGGCGGAATTGCCGGCTTCGCCATATTTCAGCGCATTGGTGGCCAGCTCATGGAAGGTCAGGCCAAGCGCCTGCGTCGTGGTCTCGTCGAGCAGCACCTCCGGTCCCGACAACAACCCGTCGGGCAGGTCCTTGCCGAACACCTGGCCAAGCTCGATGCGCAGGAGTTCGGCGAGATCGGCTTTCTGCCAGCGCGAGCGCGTCAGCATGTCCTGGGAGGCTGCCATCGCCTGCAGCCTGGCCGAAAAAGACGCCGAAAACTCGTTGACGTCGGTCGCCCGCGACGCCGTCTGCCGCGCGATCGCCAGCACCCGGGTGATCGAATTCTTGATGCGATGCTTCATCTCCTGCAGCATCAGGTCCTTTTCGAGCAGGCTCTTTTCGGTCGTCTCGTGCAGGCGCGAGGCCGCCTCATAGGCGCGCTCCTGATAGCGCGCCACCAGCGCGATGGCGCCCGCCGCGAGCAGACCGAACAGCCCCAGCATCACCGGGATGGCGCGCGACGACGGCTGCGAGAAGGCGCTGGTCGGCCGGAACAGCACAGTCCACGGCCGGCCGGCTACCGTGATCTTGCGCGTGACCAGCAGCCGGTCGCCAAAGGTGGAGGCCGGCGGCGTCTCCGACCGGAACAACAGATTGTCGCCGTTCACCGCGCCGTCATAGATCTCGGTGTTGACCGGCAGCAGCGGCGCCCGGCTGAGCGCGATCTGGAACAGGTCGCTGGCCCGGAAGGCCGCATAGAGAAAGCCCGCGGTCGAGGATCGTGATGCGTTGATGACTTCCGGCGCGGTTTCGACGTTGAGCCGCACGAAAACCAGGAAGCCGGGGAAGGTCTGGGTCGCGCCTGTGCCCTGGCCCAGTTGCACCAGCCCGCTGGCGTGCTGCTGGTCGTCGGCCATCGCCTTTTCGATCGCCGCGCGCCGCACCGGTTCGCTGAACATGTCGTAGCCGATGCCGCTCTGGTTGGACGGATCCAGCGGCTCGAAGAGCATGATGGGCGCGCGCCAGGGCTGCGTCGTATCCGGATAGACCGGATGGCTGGCGCCAAAATCGTGCAGGATGTCGCGTTCGACCGCCGCCTCGTCACCCGTCTTGACGAACCTGAGGAATCCGATGCCACGCAGGCCGGCGAAATTGCTGTCGATGTCCAGCGCGTTGAAAAACGCCTTGAACTCGCTCTGCGAAATATCCCCATTGCGGGCGTCGAACAGGGCCTGTGTCGACCGCAGCAGCGACAAATGCAGGTCGACACGGCTCTCGATCCGGTTGAGGGCGTCGTCGGCCGCCGCTTCGAACTTGATGCGGGAGGCTTCCTGCGTCGCGAAATAGGCGAACCCCGCCATGGTCATGCTGATCAGCGCTACGGCGATGAACGCAACGATTGGAAAAAGTTTCTTCAACGGATGATGCGGTCCATGGGCAATACCGGACCTTTATGGGCAAGTCATCAGGCCAACACAATGGCAAGGCCAAGCCATCGCGATCACTGGCATATCGCGTGTGCGGCAACCGGCCATGCCGATCAGCCCATTTCGGGCCGTCGGCAGGTCTCAGGCGGCGATCTTCAGCGCGCCCGGCCCGGGGATGGCGCCCGGAGGACATTTGCCCAGGATGATCATGCCGAGCACCTCGTCCTGGGTGACATCGGTGGTGCGCGCGGTGCCGACGACCTGGCCGTTCTTCATCACGCAGACCCGGTCGGCCAGCTCGAAGACATCGTGGATGTCATGGCTGATCAGGAAGATGCCGATACCATCGGATTTGAGCTGCCTGACCAGTTCGCCGACCTGCGCCGTCTCCTGCGGACCAAGGGCTGCCGTCGGCTCGTCCATGATCAGGATGCGGGCGTTGAACAGGATCGCGCGCGCGATCGCCACCGACTGGCGCTGGCCACCCGACAGCTTGATCACCGGCTCCTTGAAGCGCTGGAAGCGCGGATTGAGCCGGCCCATCACCTTGCGCGCCTCGGCCTCCATGGCAACGTCGTCGAGCGTGCCCCAGCCGGTCATCAGCTCGCGGCCGAGGAACAGATTGGCGGCGGCGTCGACATTGTCGGCCAAGGCGAGCGTCTGGTAGATGGTTTCGATGCCGTATTTCTTGGCGTCTCGCGGGTTGGAGATCGAAGCCTCCTCGCCATTGACGAAGATCTGGCCGGCATCGCGCTTGTAGGCGCCCGACAGGATCTTGATCAGCGTCGATTTGCCGGCGCCGTTATGGCCGAGCAGCGCCACGACCTCGCCGGGGAAAAGATCGATCGAGGCATCGTCGACGGCGCGGATGCCGCCAAAGGCGATCGAGATGTTGCGCATGTCGATCAGCGGCGTGCCATTGGGGGCAGTCGCGGGAGCGATTTTGTCGGCCATGATCGTTTCTCCCCTAAACCCGCTTGCGATAGACGGTGTCGAGCCACACCGCGATGACCAGCACGGCGCCGACGACGATGCTCTGCAGTGGCGAGTCGATGCCGAGCAGCACCATGCCCGACTGCAATGACTGCATCAGAAGCGCGCCCAGCATGGCGCCCATCACCGTGCCGGAGCCGCCGGCGAGCGACGTGCCGCCGATGACGGCCGCGGCGATGACCAGAAGCTCGTCCAGCGTGCCCAGCGCATTGGTCGACGCGTTGAGCCGGGCCGACGAGATCGCCGCGCTGACCGCCGCCAGCACGCCCATGATCATGAACACCTTCATGGTCACCCAACGGGTGTTGATGCCGGCAAGTTCGGCCGCCTCCGGATTGCCGCCAATGGCGAAAACATAACGGCCGAAACGCGTGCGCTTGGTGATGAAGGTCATGATGATGCCCACGGCCACCGCCATCAGCACCGGTATGGCAATGCCATGCGCGATGTACAGCCCGCCTTCGGGAACGGTAATGCCGTTCTGCTGGGCGTACTGGCGCACGATGCCGATCGGCCATGGATAGGAATTGGCGATCCAGACGGCGCCAAGGATAGCGGCGCAGGCAACCACGCCAAGCAAGGTCTCAGCCCAAACGGGGCGCAGCGGAAAGTGGAACCGCTTGCGCTGCGACCTGCCGTTGAGCAGCATGAAGGCGACCGCCACGCAGGCGACGACACCGACGATCCAGCTGGCGGTGGCACCGATCGAGCCACGTGGTCCGCCGCCCATCAGCTGGAAGGTCGTGTCGAGCGGCGCGACCGTGCGCCCGCTGGTGATCAGCCATGCCATGCCGCGCCAGACCAGCAGGCCGCCCAGCGTCACGATGAAGGCCGGCACCTCCATATAGGCGATGATGAAGCCCTGGAACGCGCCGATCAGCAGACCAAGCGCCACGCCGGCCGCCAGCGCGATGATCCAGAGCCATGGATTTCCAAGCTGGAAACCGACGACGCGGATCAGGAATTCGGCCTGCGCCACGCCCATGATCATGCCGATCACGCCTTCGACGGATCCGACCGAGAGGTCGATGTTGCGCATGACGATAACCAGCACCATGCCGGTCGCCATGATCGCGACCGACGAGGTCTGCACCGACAGGTTCCACAGATTGCGCGGCGTCAGGAAAAGCCCGCCCGACAATATATGGATGCCGACCCAGATGACCAGCAGCGCGCCGATCATGCCGAGCATGCGCGTATCGAGTTCGGTAGCCTTGAGGAACCGTCCGACGGCGCTGAGTTCGGATGCACGCGCCCTGTCCGCTGCCGTGCTGCCGACCGGTTGATTAGAGGTCGTGTCGGTCATGCTATCCTCCCACCGGTTTACCGTCTGGCGCGGGTTCCGAACATGGATGCTATTTGCTTTCCGCGGTCATTTGAAGCGGGAAGCCCCTTGAGAAACGCCGCGGCCTTTGGGCCGCGGCGTCGATATCGAACGGTATTGCGCCGTTTAGTTGCAGGCGGCGACGCTGCCGGCGGCGACGCCCGCGCAGACTTCGTCCTTCTTGATCCAGCCGGCGTCGATGACGACGTTGAGATTGTCCTTGGTGATGGCGACCGGGGTCAGGAACAGCGACTTGACGGTATTGCCGCCAGGCGTCGTGAAGTCCTTCACACCGGCGATATCGGTCATCTTCTTGCCGTCGGCCAGCTGCGAGGCGATCTCGGCGGCGTTCTTGCCGAGTTCGCGCGCGTCCTTCCACACCGACACGGTCTGGGTGCCGAGCGCGATACGGTTCAGCGCGGCATGGTCGCCGTCCTGCCCCGAGACCGGCACGGTGCCGGCAAGCCCCTGCGCCGTCAGCGCCGCGACGACGCCGCCGGCGGTGCCGTCATTGGCCGCGACGACCGCGTCGACCTTGTTGTCGTTGGCGGTCAGGAACTGCTCCATGTTCTTCTGGGCGTTGGCAGGCAGCCAGCCGTCGGTATAGGCCTCGCCGACATTCTTGATCTTGCCGCTGTCGATGGCAGCCTTGAGCACTTCCATCGAGCCTGCGAACAGGAAGTCGGCATTCGGATCGGCGCCCGAGCCCTTGATGAAGACATAGTTGCCTTCCGGCTTGGCCTTGAACACCGCGCTGGCCTGCAAACGACCGACTTCCTTGTTGTCGAAGGTCAGGTAGAAGACGTCCTTGTTCTCGATCAGGCGGTCATAGCCGACGACCGGAATGCCTTCGTCCAGCGCCTTCTGCACGGCCGGGCCGATGGCCGAGGCATCCTGGGCCAGGATGATCAGCGAATTGGCGCCCTGCGAGATCAGGCTCTCGACATCGGTAAGCTGCTTGCCGGGATTGGACTGCGCGTCGGCGGAAATGTACTTGTCGCCGGCGGCCTCGATCGCCTTCTTCATGGCGGCCTCGTCGGTCTTCCAGCGCTCTTCCTGGAAGTTGGACCACGAAACGCCGATGACCTTGTCCTTCGCCTGCGCGACCGACGCAAGCGTCAGCGACATGGCGACACCCGCCAGGATGGCGGCCGTGAATCTCTTCATGATATTCCTCCCTGCGCCGCGTATGGCGCGACCAAACTGGCCCTAAGGCCGGCACAGAGGCCCTATTTTTTCGAGCCTCGAAAAAACACTGAGCCAACACCGGAACGCTGTCAACAACGATTCTGATGGATTTTGATGTCCCTCTGAATTTTTTTCGAGCTTCGCAATAAATAAATGACAGCACCGGCCGCTTCTGCCAGTATTTGACCGTGTCGCCGGCAGCGTTCGAGGAGGCCGGAAGAACCGCGGCGACCGGGAGGATGTGAAAAAACATGTCGGTCGGAATCCGCCACGACGATCTGCGCCGGCGCAACCGGGCGATGGTGATCGCGGCCGTGCGCCAGGCTGGCCGGCCCTCACGCACCGAGATCGCCGCGACCACCGGCCTCAGCCATTCGACCATATCGGCGATTTCCTCCGACCTGATCGGCGAAGGCATCCTGGCCGAGGGCAAGCCGAGCGAGGCCGGCGCGCTGAAACGCGGCAGGCCGCAGGTCGGGCTCGGCCTCAATCCGGAGGCCGCGGCTGTGATGACCGTGGTGCTGTCGCTGAATTTCCTGTCGGTCGCAGTCATCGACTATGCCGGCCAGGTGATATCGGAAGAACAGCGCCGGCTGGACACGCTGACCATGTCGCGCGAGGCGCTGATCGGCGAATGCGTGGCCATCGTAAGGCGGCGCCTCGAGGATCCCGACATTGACGTGCGCAGCGTCGCCCGCATCGCGCTGGCGATCCAGGGCATCACCGATACCGAGGCCCGGGCGATGCTGTGGTCGCCGATCACGCCGCAGACCGACATCGCCTTCGCCGACATACTCGAAGCCGAGTTCGGCATCCCCGCCACCATGGAAAACGACTGCAACATGATGGCGGTGGCGCTGCGCAGGCGCGATCCCGAGCGCTACCGCGACGACTTCATCGCCATCCTGCTTTCGCACGGCATCGGCATGGGGCTGGTGCTGAAGGGCGAGCTGTTCACCGGCACCCATTCCTCGGGCGGCGAGTTCGGCCACATGATCCATCGGCCCGGCGGCGCGCTCTGCCGCTGCGGACGGCGCGGCTGTGTCGAGGCCTATGCCGGCAATTACGCCATCTGGCGCAATGCCAGGCAGCTCAGCGAGGACACCGAGCCTGTGGCCGATGTCAGCGACGCGCAGATGCGGGCGCTGGCCACGACGGCACGGGAACGGGACGGGCCCGAGCGCGAAGCCTATCGCAAGGCCGGCGAGGCGCTGGGTTACGGCCTCGGCAGCCTGTTCGCGCTGATCGATCCCGCGCCCGTCGCCATGGTCGGCGTCAGCGCCGCCGCCTTCGACCTGATCGAGCCGGCATTGCGCGAGGCGATCGCCCAGACCGCCGGTGGCCAGCACTCGGAATCGATCTCCTTCGACACCGAACCGAACGAACTGCCGCTGATCCGCGAAGGTTGCGCCATGCGCGCGCTGACCTTCGTCGACCAGGAGATTTTCGCGCCCGGCGTGCAAACGAAAGCAGGCCCCGCCGCGAAGAAAAACGTTGCCTGAGTCAGGTCGTGCTCAATCCTCGCGGATCGCGTAGCCCGCCCCACGGATGGTGCGGATGACATCCGGCATGCGGCCATTGTTGACCGCCTTGCGCAACCGGCCGACATGCACGTCCACGGTGCGCTCGTCGATGTAGATCGTCTCGCCCCAGACATTGTCGAGCAGCTGGCTGCGCGAGAACACGCGGCCGGGATGGCGCATCATGAATTCGAGCAGGCGGAATTCGGTCGGCCCGAGCCGGATCTCGCTCTTCTTGCGGTAGACCCGGTGCGATTCACGGTCGAGCACGATATCGCCGACCTTGAGCACGCTCGACAGCACTTCCGGCTTGGCGCGGCGCAGCAGCGCCTTGACGCGGGCCATGAATTCCGGCGTCGAGAACGGCTTGACCAGATAGTCGTCGGCGCCGGTGGAAAGCCCACGTACACGGTCGCTTTCCTCGCCCCGCGCGGTCAGCATGATGATCGGCAGCCGCTCGGTCTCGGGCCGCATTCGCAACCGCCGGCAGAGTTCGATGCCGGATACCGCCGGCACCATCCAGTCGAGCACGAGGAGGTCGGGCACGTTCTCCTGCAGGCGGATTTCGGCTTCGTCGCCGCGTGTCACCACCTCGACCTGGTAACCCTCCGATTCCAGATTGTAGCGGAGGAGCACGCCGAGCGGCTCCTCGTCCTCCACCACCATGATGCGTGGTGCGATCATCGATTGGTTACCCCTGCGCTCTCAGGCCGCCGGCGCCGACATCGCCGTCTCGTCCTGTTTTGGACGGTTGGCGGGCAGCTGCGTGCCGGTCAGGACATAGTACGCATTCTCGGCGATGTTGGTCACGTGGTCGCCGATGCGTTCGAGATTCTTGGCGCAGAACAACAGATGCGTGCAAGCCGTGATGTTGCGCGGATCTTCCATCATATAGGTCAGCAGTTCGCGGAAGACGGAAGTGTATTTGACGTCGATGCGCTCGTCGTCGGCGCGCAGCTTCGCCAGTGCCGCGGCATCGCGCGCCGCATACTCCTCGATGACGCCCTGCACCTGGATCAGCACCAGCTGCGCCATGGCGTCGATGGAATGCGACAGGTCGCGCGGCGTGGCGCTGAGGCCTACAGTACCGACGCGCTTGGCGATGTTCTTGGCAAGGTCGCCAATGCGTTCGAGGTCGCCGGCCATGCGGATCGAGCCGACGACATGGCGCAGATCGTCGGCCATCGGCTGGCGCTTGGCGATCAGCGTGATGGCGCGGTCGTCGAGCTCGCGCTGGCGCGCATCCATGATGGCGTCGTCGGAGACGACGCGCTGGGCGAGCGCATTGTCGGAGTTCAGCAGCGCCTTGGTGGCGCCGCCGACCATCGAGCCGGCAAGGTCGCCCATGTCGCTGATCAGCCTGCTGATCTGTCCGAGATCCTCGTCGAAGGCTGCGACTGTGTGTTCGGCCATGATCCTGGTCCTCGTATGCGTGCGATCAGCCGAAGCGGCCAGTGATGTAGTCTTGCGTGCGCTTCTCGCGAGGCGACGTGAAGATCTTCTCGGTACGGTCGAATTCGACCAGTTCGCCCAGATACATGAAGGCGGTCTGCTTCGAGACGCGCGCCGCCTGCTGCATGTTGTGGGTGACGATGACGATCGTGTAGTCGGCCTGCAACTCGTCGATCAGTTCCTCGATCTTGGCGGTCGACAGCGGGTCGAGCGCCGAGGCCGGCTCGTCGAGCAGGATGACTTCAGGCTTCACCGCCACGGTGCGGGCGATGCACAGCCGCTGCTGTTGGCCGCCCGACAGGCTAAGGCCGCTGGCATTGAGCTTGTCCTTGACCTCGGTCCACAGTGCCGCGCGCTTGAGCGCCTGCTCGACACGGCCGTCCATCTCGGCCTTGCTGATCTTCTCGTAGAGCCTGACGCCGAAAGCGATGTTCTCGTAGATCGACATCGGGAACGGCGTCGGCTTCTGGAACACCATGCCGATCTTGGTGCGCAGCAGGTTGAGGTCCTGCGAGCGGTCGAGAACGTTCTGGCCGTCGAGCAGCACCTGGCCCTCGGCGGTCTGCTTGGGATAAAGCTCGTAGATGCGGTTGAAGACGCGCAGCAGCGTCGACTTTCCGCAACCCGACGGGCCGATGAAGGCGGTGACGCTGCGCTCGGGCAGCGACAGCGTGATATCCTTCAGCGCCTTCGACTGGCCGTAGTAGAAGTTGAGGTTCTTGACCTCGATCTTGGCCTTGGTCACCGCCTCGGCGGCGATCGTCATGTCTGGAGACAACATCTGGCTCATTTGTCCTCTCTGCGTCCGGTCAGGCTGCGCGCAAGGATGCTGAGCGCGAGAACCGTCAATGTGATTATGAGTGCACCGGTCCAGGCCAGCTGCTGCCATTCCTCATAGGGGCTGAGAGCGAACTGGAAGATGGTGACCGGCAGGCTGGCCATCGGCGCGTTGAGATTGCTCGACCAGAACTGGTTGTTCAGCGCCGTGAAAAGAAGCGGTGCGGTCTCGCCGGAGATGCGGGCGATGGCCAGCAATATGCCGGTGACGATGCCCGAAAGCGCGGCACGATAGGCAACCGAGCGGATGACCACCCAGCGCGGCGCGCCGATCGCGGTGCCGGCTTCGCGCAAGGCGTTGGGCACCAGGTTGAGCATGTCCTCGGTGGTGCGCACGACGACGGGGATGACCAGGATGGCGAGTGCTACGGCACCGGCGATCGCCGAGAAATGCCCCATCGGCCGCACCATCAGCTCATAGACGAACAGGCCGATGATGATCGACGGCGCCGACAGAAGGATGTCGTTGATGAAGCGCACCACCGTGGTGAGCTTCGAGAAGCGGCCATATTCGGCCATATAGGTACCGGCCAGCACGCCGATCGGCGTGCCGACGATGATGCCGATGATGGTCATCATGATGCTGCCGTAGATGGCGTTGAGCAGGCCGCCGGCGTCGCCGGGCGGCGGTGTCATTTCCGTGAAGACCGAGAGGGAGACGCCGGCCAGGCCCTTGTAGAGCAAGGCGCCAAGGATCAACGCCAGCCAGGCAAGGCCGATGCCGGCAGAGACGACGCACAGCGCCATCATCACGCCGTTCTTGCGCTTGCGGCTCTGGTGAAGCGATGCGGCTGTCGACATCGGTCAGGCTCCCGTGCGGGCGTCGATGCGCATCAGCATGTAGCGGGCGATGGCAAGGATCAGGAAGGTGATAACGAACAGGATCAGGCCGAGCGCGACCAGCGAGGAGGTGTAGAGATCGCCGACCGCTTCGGTGAATTCGTTGGCGATGGTCGCCGAGATGGTCGTTGCCGGCGCAAACAGCGACGTCGAGATGCGGTGCGCGTTGCCGATGACGAAGGTCACCGCCATCGTTTCACCGAGCGCGCGGCCGAGGGCGAGCATGATGCCGCCCATGATGCCGATGCGGGTGTAGGGAATGACGACCCGGCGCGTGACCTCCCAGGTCGTGCAGCCGATGCCATAGGCCGATTCCTTCAGCACCGACGGCACCGTGTCGAAGACGTCCTTGGTGATGGAGGTGATGAAAGGCAGGATCATGATGGCCAGGATCATCGCCGAGGTCAGCAGGCCGATGCCGTAAGGAGGGCCTGCGAACAGGCTGTTGAGGCCCGGAATGCCGTGGAACACGCTGATGATGAAGGGCTGCACCGTCGTCTGCAGAAACGGCGCCAGCACGAACAGGCCCCAGATGCCATAGATGATCGAAGGGATGCCGGCCAGCAGTTCAACCGCCATGCCGATCGGACGCCGCAGCGGGCGTGGGCAAAGCTCGGTGAGGAAGATGGCGATGCCGATGCCAAGCGGCACGGCGATCAGGATGGCGATGGCCGAGGTGATGATGGTGCCGTAGATCGGTGCCAGGGCGCCGAACTTCTCCGTCACCGGGTTCCAGCTTTCGCTGGTCAGGAAGGAAAAGCCGAAGGTCGACAGGGCTTGCCAGGAACCGGCAAACAGCGAGATCGCAACGCCGCCGAGCAGGACCAGCACCAATATCGCGGCGGCGCGGGTTGTCGCCTGGAAGATTGCGTCGGTCAGCGCGAACCGTCGAACGGTGGCGTCGCGCGAACTTCTAACGGCTGGCAAGGCTTCCTGGACAGCGCTCATGTCAAGCTCGGCTCTTTCAGTTGAAGGAAAAGGAGCGCCGCAGGTGCGGCGCTCCTTTGGAGGATGTTACTCGCCAACGTAGACGGGCTTGCCGCCGGCCTGGATGTCGGCCTTCCACGAAGCCTTGATCAGGCCGACGACGCTGTCGGGGATCGAGACGTAGTCGAGCGCCTTGGCGGTTTCCTTGCCGTCCTTGTAGGCCCAGGCAAAGAACTTCAGGGCTTCGCCGGTGGCAGCGGCATCATCCGGAGCCTTGTGGATCAGGACCCAGGTCGAGGCAGCGATCGGCCAGGTGGCGTCGCCGGGCTCGTTGGTGATGATGACGTTGAAGTTCTTGGCGCCCTTGAAGTCGGCATTCGAAGCGGCAGCGCCGAAGGATTCGAGCGACGGCTGGACGACCTTGCCGGCTGCGTTCAGCATCTTGGAGTAGGACAGGTTGTTCTGCTTGGCATAGGCGTATTCGACGTAGCCGATGCCGCCGTCCGTCTGCTTGACGGTGTTGGCAACGCCTTCGCTGCCCTTGGCGCCGACGCCCGTCGGCCATTCGACGGCGGAGTCCGAACCGACCTTGTCCTTCCAGTCGGGCGAGAGCTTCACCAGATAGTTGGTGAAGTTGAAGGTGGTGCCCGAGCCGTCCGAACGATGCACGACGGCGATCGCGGTCGACGGCAGGGTGAGGCCGGGGTTCAGCGCCTTGATCGCGGCATCGTCCCAGGTGGTGATGGCGCCGAGATAGATCTGGGCGAGCGTCTTGCCGTCGAGGACGAGTTCGCCCGGCTTGACGCCGGTCAGGTTGACGATCGGCACGATGCCGCCCATCACCATCGGGAACTGCACGAGGCCGTTCTTTTCCAGATCGGCGTCGGACATCGGCTTGTCGGTGGCGCCGAAGGTCACGGTCTTGGCGATGACCTGCTTGATGCCGCCGCCCGAACCGATCGACTGATAGTTGAGGCCGATGCCGGTGTCTTTCTTGTAGGTGTCGGCCCACTTGGCGAACACCGGATAGATGAAGGTCGAGCCAGCGCCGGAAAGGTCAGCTGCGATGGCTGCGGAAAGGGTGAAGGTAGACGCTGTAGCCATTGCGATCGCAACGGCCGTCGAGCGGATGAAATGTCTCATTTGGCCTGCTCCTGTTCGGAAGATGGTCTCTCGGCGCCATTCCTAACAGCGCCCGCTGAGGCCAATAGCCTTGGATTATTACAGTCGCATGACAGTTTCGTGTCAGCCCGGTAACGCGTCGCCGGCCGTGCAAAAGGCGGTCGCGTCGGATGGCGGCGGCCTGATCCGAGTTTGCGCCCGGAATCAGGGACTTGAGCCATCCACCGGCCGGAGCCGCCGCCGGAATCGACGGGCTTTCTCGGATGAAGAAAATCCGGACGGGAGCGCGTTGCTCAAGGCCAGAGCGTGTCATGGCCGGGCCATCGCCAAAAACAGGTCCGTTGGGGTAGGTTGACGCTGTTTGTTGCCGGCGGTCGCTGCTCCCGCCCGTAACTGCAAGGGCGGAATTCGATTTTGCCATTGTCCCGGCTCGGCGCCGGCTTTGGTATGGTGCGATCGCACCATAGGCATTGCACGCAGGGGTAGCAGCACAATCCGCGATTGATTCGGATCCTTGGAACCGGGCGACGCCGTGCTATCCTGCGTTGCGCTGGACCTGGCGGCCGGCGCCGAGCCAGCGCTCGACTTTCTCCAGCAGGGCCCGGGGGCTGATCGGCTTGGGCAGATAGTCGTCCATGCCCGCCTCCAGGCAGCGTTCGCGATCGCCCTTGAGCGCATGCGCGGTCACGCCGATGATCGGCACATGCGTGCCGGTTTCCTGCTCCAGCCGGCGGATCGCGGCGGTCGCCTCGAGCCCGCTCATCTCCGGCATCGAGACATCCATCAGGATCATGCATGGATTGAGCTTGCCGAAAGCCTCGAGCGCCCTGCGGCCATTGCCGACGATCTCGAAACCATGGCCGGTCTCGCCAAGGATCTGGGTGAAGACCATCTGGTTCACCTCATTGTCCTCGGCCACCAGTATGTCCAGCCTGTGTCCATCACCGCCAGTGACGGGCAGCCGAGGCCGAACCGGCGGCGGCTGCAATTGCGCGCGTTGTTCGGACAGCGCCAGCGGCGGCGGCTGGGGAGTATCGGGCCTTTCGGCTGCAGGCGGCTGGACGGCCTGGCTGTCCGTGGCGTGGCGATGGCGCTGAATGGTCGCCACCAGCGTCTCCAGAAGCACCGAGGAACGCGCCGGCTTGATCAGCTGGGCGTCGATGCCGAGATCGCGGTAGCTGGTGTTGGCGAGCGACTGGTCGACCGAGGTCAGCATGATGATGGGCGTGTCGGCGAGGCCTTCGGTGCTGCGCACGATGCGCGCCATTTCGGCGCCGCTCATTTCGGGCATCTGGTAGTCGAGCACGACGCAGTCCACACCCACGCCATAGGCGGCGGCCGCGATCAGCACCTTGAGGCCCTCCGCGCCGCTTTCGGCCGCGCAGGAATCGAACGTCCACGAGGTCATCTGTTCGGTCAGGATGGCCCGGTTGACGGCATTGTCGTCGACGATCAGCACGCGTGCGCCCGTCACATCCACCGGCATGATCCGCTGCCCGCTCTGTCCGGCCCTGGGCAGCGTCACGGTGAACCAGAAGGTCGAGCCCTTGCCCTCGGCGCTCTCGACGCCGATGGTGCCGCCCATCAGTTCGATCAGCCGTGAGGTGATGGCAAGGCCAAGCCCGGTGCCCTCGTGCCGCCGTGTCGAGGAGGTATCGACCTGGCTGAATTTTTCGAACACCAGCTTCAGTTTTTCCTCGGGGATGCCGATCCCGGTGTCGGTGACCGAGATCGTCAGCCTGGTTCCGGTCGGAACCCTCTCACCGGTCACGTCGACCAGCACATGGCCTTCGTCGGTGAATTTCACCGCATTGCCGACCAGATTGGTGACGATCTGCCGGATGCGGCCGACGTCGCCGATGAACAGGCTTTCGAGCCTCGGCTCGACACGCACGATGAGTTCGAGATCCTTTTCCTTGGCGCGTGTCGACACCAGCGTCGCTACATCCTCGATCGCCTCGGCAAGGTTGAAGGGCGCTGGATCGAGCACCATCTGGCCGGCATCGATCTTGGAGAAATCCAGGATGTCGTTGATGATCGTCAACAGCGCGTTGCCCGACTTGACGATGATGTCGGTGAACGTTTTCTGCTTGGGATCGAGATTGGATTTGGCCAGGAGTTCAGCCATGCCCAGCACACCGTTCATCGGCGTACGGATCTCATGGCTCATATTGGCGAGGAATTCCGACTTGGCGCGGTCGGCGAGCACGGCACGCTGGCGCGCTTCGCTGAGCTCCGCCTCGCGCATCTTCAGTTCCGTGATGTCGGTGGTCGATCCGATCAGGTAGAGCGAACCGTCCGACGCGATCATCGCGCCCTTGCGCGCGAACTGATGCCTGACGCTGCCGTCGGCAAGCCGCACCGTCTCCTCGATCTCCTGGGTGTCGCCGGTGCGCAGCACGGCGAGATCGCCGGCCACGAACGCCTCGCCGTCCTCCCCGAAAATCTCGATGTCGGTCTTGCCGATCGCATCTTCCCTGCTGAGACCGGTCAGTTCGCACCAGCCCTTGTTGACATAGAACTGCCTGAGATCGGAGCGCTTGGCGTAGATCGACACAGGTACATTGTCGATCAGGCTGCGGAACACCTCGTTCTCGCGCATGCTCTCTTCCAGAGCCTTCTCGCGCGCCTTGACGTCGGTGATGTCGGTGCTGGAGCCGACCAGATGCACCGATCCGTCGGTCGCCACCAGGCGGCTCTTGCGCGTCATCAACTGCCGCACCGTGCCGTCGCGATGGGTGACAGGTTCTTCGACCTCGAGGCCCTTGCCGGTTACGACGACCTGGGTGTCGTCATGGCTGTAGCTTTCCGCGTCTTGCGTGCCGAAAAGCTCACGGTCGGTCCGGCCGATGATGTCTTCCTTGGCGATGCCGGTCAGCGCGCACCAGGCCTTGTTGACGAATTCGATGCTCAGGTCCTGCGCCTTGATGAAGGCGGCCACCGGCAACTCGTCCATGACGTGGCGGAAGAGATCGATCTGGCGCATCGAGTCGCGCAGCGCCGCCTCGCGGCTCTTGATGTCGGTGATGTCGACGCGCACGCCGATGAACGTCCCGTCATCGGTGCGCATGTCGTAGACCTGGTACCAGCGCCCATCGGCATTGAGGCGCTCGTAGGAAGAATTCGGCAGGTGGTAGCGGGCCAGTATGCTGTCGAGCCAGCGTTCGGGTTCGACCCCGTACAGCCTGTCGATCCCGGCATCGCCGCTCGAGCGGAAATAGCCGACCGACTGGCCGAATTCCAACGCCTCGCGGAAGCTGCAGCCAGGCTGCCAGAAGGGCTTCAGCGCCGGCAGCGTGTCCTGCAGTTTGCGGTTGGCGAAGACGAACTTGTCGTCGCGGTCGTAGATGATGACGCCGGCCGGCAGCGATTCCAGCACGCTGGCGAGGTGCTTGCGCGCATCCTGTGCCTCGGTCTCGCGCCCCTTCATGTCGGTGACGTCGACATAGGAGATGAGCCGCTTGCCGCCAGGCAGTGGCGCCAGCGATGCGACAAGCGTGCGCCCGTCATTGTGCGGCAATTGTCTGGAGCCGGCGACGCCGGCCCTGATTTCGGCTTCGCGCTCGGCGGTATGACGTTGCCAGGCAGCGTCATCGGCGCCGTAAGGGTCGATGGCGCGGCTGGCTTCCATGAGTTCGCGAAAGGCCGAGCCGATTCCGGCGCGGCCTGGATCGATCCTCCAGAAGTCATAAAAGGCGCGATTGATGACTTCGGCGCGCATATCGGCATCCAGCACGAGAACACCGATCGGCATCTCATCGACCATGGTGCGGAGATTGACGAAGGTCTCGGCGATTTTGGCGTTGGCGCCTTCGATCTCGGCGTCGCGACGCTTGAGTTCGGTAACCTCATAGTAGGTCAAGAGCCGCTTGCCGCCGGACAACGCCGTCACCGAGAACATCATCGTCCTGCCGCTGGCATGGACAAATTCGCGAGGCGAGACGGAGCCGGCGCGAATCTCCTCGATACGGCTGGCGAGGTAGCGCTGCCACTGCTGTTCGTCGATATCGCCATAGATGCCGTTGCGGCGGTTGAGTTCCATCAACTGGCTGAACGGAGCGCCAATGGTCACAGCGCCGTCCGGAATGCTGGACAGGTCGCGATAGGCCTTGTTGACGATCAGCGTGTCGAGCTTGCCATCGAGCAGCACGACGCCCATGTGCATGGCGTCCATCGTCCGTTCGAGGTCGGCAAGATGCCGGTCGGGATCGCTGCCCGACAACGGGCTTTGCTCCATGGTTTCGAAGGCGCCGGCCAATGCGGTAACGTTGCGGCCTATGCCGCGGTAGCCGGCAAATTTTCCTTCCTTGTCGAACCGTGGGAAGCCTGACGTAAGCACCCAGCGGCAGTCGGCGCCGCCTCCCTTCAGTTCATAGACGAAGTCGCGGAACGGCCGGCGCGCCTGCAAATCCTCCAGATGCGCCGCTGCGCTGTGATTCCCCTTCAGGACCTGGTTGAGGAAATCGAAGCGGAACCGGCCCAGCACATCAGCCGGATCGATGCCGGTGGCCGCCTGGTAGGTGGGTGAGAGCCAGGAGAACCGCAGTTCGGCATCGGTCTCCCAGACCCAGTCCGAGCCTGCCTCGAGCAGTTGGCGAAGCGCGTCGGGCGAATCCATGTCCGCGCATGGCGGCGCGTCGCCGCGATGCACCGGCTTTTCGGGTTCACGCTTGCCGCGCGCGCCGATTGCTTCGTCCGCTTCCGCCATCCTGTCCCCACCCCGAAAATCAAGGCCGAACCCTCCCTCCGCGGTTCGTCGGCGGAATGTGCCCGAGAAGCATTAACGATCCGCTAACCTTAACGGCGCAACCGGCACGCTCTTCCTGCGTTATTCCGTCCGGTTGTCGGGCGGGCCAAGGCCGCGTTATAAGCCGCCCAGGGGTGTTGCTAATGTATCGACGGATAGGGCCTTTCTTGCTGGGCGTGGCGCTGCTTTTCGGCAGCGGCTGTGCGCGCAGTTATGACGGCACGGTCATCATCCCGCGGCCGCTCGACGCCAGGCGCTTCTGGGACCGGCCCCCACCCAATGTCGACTACACGCCGCCGGCCGACAACGGCGCCTTTCCGGTATCGCCGCAGCCGCCCGGACAATTTTCCGAACGCAGGGCTTTGAAACCTGCCGGGCACAGACGGCATCAGACGCGACATTCAGCGCCGCCGCCCCCGCCGTCGGGCCCGGAAAAACAACTGGCATGCAGGAACGTGAGCGCACCAGGCGAGCGCGTTCGCATGGTCTGCGAATAGGCGCAATTCGGGGAGCGTTCCCCGCAGCCTTACAGCGATGCCGCGCCCTTCTTCGGTTGCTTCGCGCCAAGCTTGTCGAGAGCAAGGCGAACCTGGCGCAAATCGTCCTGCCAGCCGTCATCATCACCCATGGAACTCTCCGATGCGGCCCGTTGCAGGCCGCGCGCCTCGGATTCGATCTTACGCAGTTCGGCGACCTTCTCGTCATGGGTCAGGGAGCCGTCTTCGACGATCTCCAGAACCCGCATTTCCCTGAACGTGGCCATGGCTTTTCTCCCGGCTGATGTCGATCACAACGCCGTTGGCACCCCTCCGTTCCAGTAGGGTCCTGTAGGGCGGCTTCATCATGACGGCGCGCTGCAGCCGGTTATCCCGGAGAGGAGAGGTCATTCAGCCGGGAAGAAGGCCGGGCCGACGATACGCACCGGCCGCGTACCGGCTTCGATCGACTGCAATTGAGCGGCCCCCGAGACCTCGCTGCCGGATTGCGGGATTGCCGCGACACTGCCGAAATCCGGCTTTGGCCGCGGCAACAAAGCAGCCGGCCGGCGACTATCGGAATTGCCGGGCCGTGGCTCCGGGGCGAACGATCAATCCGACGTTGCCGAAGCTTGACGCTGAAACCTTTGCCTGACTGTCGCGTTGAAGGCATAGGAGAAACCAGATGTCGATCCATTTCACGGTATCGGAACTGACAAGAAACCTTTTTCATTCTCTCGGGCTGGATCACGAGCGCGCGCCACGACCGCTCAATCCCGAGGAAACCCTGTTGCTTGAGTGCTATCTGGCCGGGCACATCCCGGAGTCGGCCTGGAGCGACTATGTCTTCGAGACCCCGGATCTGGCGCGGCACGCCAAGGTACGCCGCCGGAGCCACTGAGCAAACGGCTCCGAAGCGGCCGCGCCAGCCGCTATTTCTTTGGGGAAACCAGTTGCAACGTGAAGACGTTGCCACCAATGCCTTGCGCCAAAGCCGGTGAAAGACTCAGAGGCGTGCAATTCTTGACGGCGGCGATGGCCGCGTCGATGAACGCCTTTCGCGCCTTATCATCGCCGGCCACCTTGGCGGCGGTCGGCCGCGGCGGACCGATCAGCGAGCCGTCGCGCTTGAAGCTGAAACTCAGGGTTACTGTGGAATTGCCCGCGTCCGCCGGCGGTGTCCAGCATGCCTGGATCGCGTCCCCGACATCATCCATTGTGTTGAGCACTGCTGCTTGTGCAGGGAGGAGCGTCCCAGCCAGCATTCCACCGGCGATTGTCAGCATTGCCACCACGCATTTCATCGCAAGCCCTCTTCTCAGGCCGGCATTCCAAGCCGGATCCGCTCAACGGAATGTTAGAGGCGATGTCGGCGATGACAATATCCCGACGCGAAAAGTTGATGCTCCGGCGCGGCCCTATCACCGCCGCGCAAGGTCCCGGCATAGGTCCGAAAAGCAAAAAGGCCGGCACGGAGCCGACCTTTCCTTCCACCGACAATGCGCCAGTACATCCGTGGTCGCGTGGTGAATTCCCGCCAGTAGACAGGGCTTTGGTTAACGAACCCTTAAGCTGAAGCCTTCGCCTGCGACCGCACATAGGCGATATAGCCGCGCACGTCGCCGGCCGGCTCGGCATAGGCCTTGCCGAGCTTCTTCTCGATGGCTGCCATGTACTCCTGCGCCCATTTGGGCAGCGGGTAGTCGATGACCGCCAGGAATTCGAGAGTCGCCGCCAGCCTTATGTCGGCGATCGACGGGTTCGTGCCGCCGATGAACGGCTTGCCGTCCCTGAAGAAGCTGTGGAAGACCTCCAGCGGCTCGGCGATCGCCGCCATCGCGGCCTTCTGCGCTTCCGACTTCCTGTCGGGATGGGCATCGCTGTGGCCGACCTCGCCGGCATATTGCGGGAAACCCAGCGCCGGATAGGTGGCGCGCGCCACATAGGGGTAGAGCGTGCCGATCAGATAGAACATGGCGCTGTCGATCATCGCCCGTTTGGCCGGCGCCTTGGGATAGAATTTCTCCAACCCGTGCTTGTTGGCGAGATACTGCATGATGGCGCAGCTTTCCCAGAGCACGCCTCTGGGCAACCCCTTGTCCTCGATCATCGGCGTCAGATGCGCCGGATTGCGCGCCAGATATTCGGGCGAACGCGTGTGGCCCCAGGCGTCGGTCTCGGTGGCGTCGAAGCCGGCCGCGCGAGCAAACACCCGCACCGTCATGTTGTTGACGCTCGGCTTCAGCATGCTGAGCTTCAACGCCGGCTTTTTCGCAGACCTGGCCTTGGCGGTCTTGGGCGCCGACTTTTGCGCCGCCGGCTTTGCCGCGGCTTTCGCGGCCACCTTCGGCGCGGCCTTTGCGGCTGCCTTCACCGCCGGCTTCGCTTTTGCCTTTGCCTTGGCAGCCGATTTCCCGGCACTCTTGGTCACTGCCTTTGCCATTCTTCGTCCTCCCTTTGTTTTGTTGGCCGTCAGTATGGATTCTTCGGCGCCCGGTCATCCGACAAGGTCGCGCGGGAGCTCTCGACAAGCGCCTGGATCGCGTCCGCAAGATGCACCTCGGCAATATTGTAGTCGCCGCGCCCGACACGCAGCCTGTGCGCCTGCATCAGCACATCGGCATGGGTGAAACCCGCCGGCGGTTCGAAGCGATAGGAAGCGAGTTCGATCAAAAGGCCAAGCGGATCCTCGAAATAGATCGAATCCATGAAGCCGCGATCCTTGACGCCGCTGTGCTTGATGCCGCGATCGTCGAGCCGGGCGACCGCCTGCAGGAAGGTGACCCGCGACACCGCGAACGCGATGTGGTGGACGCAGCCCGAATCGGTCGGTGTGCGCCGCTTCAGCGGCACGCGGCTTTCATCGGTGAAGATGGTGATCAGCCGGCCGTCGCCCGGATCGAAATAGAGATGGCTCTCGCTGGCCTTGTCGAGGTTGGGCTGCTCGAAGATGAAAGGCATGCCGAGCACGCCTTCCCAAAAATCGATCGAGGTCTGGCGCCCGGCGCCGACCAGTGTGATGTGATGGACGCCTTGTGCTTGCAGTTTCTGCATCGGCCTTCTCCCCGCGGCATCGATTGGTCGTCAGATCTGCCTGGCACCCGGCGTTCTGCGCGCCGCCTGAGCCGTGCCCTCGAAATCCATGACGTGATGCTAATGCAATCGGCCCCGCCGCGCCAGAAGCTGCAAGTCCCATCGTTGCAGGACGGCGATATGGCCTTGAAATTTGGATAAGGCTGTTTCCTTCATCTATTCGGCCGATGCGGCATCTCATCTTGAGGACTACATTGAAAATGATCCTACGGATCAATGAGTAGTCCGAAGCCAGTCCCCTTTTGCGGCTACTCCAAGGGCCCCGCTTGACTCCCGGTCGGCGGGGCTTTTCCGTGCATTCGCCAAGACGACCTTGCGGCGTAAAAGCCGATGGTCGAACAGCCCGGAATTGCCCCGATCAAAGATTGAAGACGTGCGAAGCGGTCAGCCCGGCAAGCAGCACGCCCGCCAGGAGAGCGATGATCGAGGCGAGGAACCAGCGCAGTGTGACCTGATAGACCGGCTGGTCGTCGTCGCGCGGGAGCAGCGAACGCCACAATGCGACGAGTTGCAGGACGATGGCCAGCGCGAGCGGGAGCGTCGCCAGGATCGAGGCCGCCGTCCATCCGCCATCAGCTTCGAAATTCCAATACCGTTGGAAAAGAAGCGAAAACCCGAGCAATACGGTGATCGCGGAGATCACACCCTGTCGGTAGCCGACCGGCAAGGGAGCTTTACGCGCCTCGATCGCCTGGAAACCCAGCTCGTTGGTCTCATCGGGATCCTGACGCTTGGGTGCGTCGATCATGGAGGCAATATCTATTTTGACAGGCCCCTGGAAGTCGGCGCAGGTCTTGTTCGATCGATACGGCAGGGGAAGCCCTGCGGGCTATCATCATTCCCTGTGCCTTCTCGCGCAAGGTGAGCGACCTGACGGAGGCGATTCACCTGAGACCACGACTGAGCATAAGGAAAGGAACGATTCGACCGGCGCTCGCGTTATTTACGATCGAACCGATGGAGGTAACCGTGAGGAAGCTGATACTCGTATCCGTGCTCGCGTTTGCTACCACAGCTGCCGTCGCTTCTCCGACCCAGGCGCAGTTCCTCTTCTCGCCCTTCGGCGGCTATTATGGTGGTTTCGGAGGGTTCCCTTTCCCCTATCGCTATAGCGGCCCGTACTACGATGATCCGTACTACGAGCCATATCGTCCATACTACCGATACCACAGGTACTACCACCGCTACTACTACCCGCAACGGTACTACTACCACCATAGACACTACTACCACCATGGGCACTATTACCACCATAGGCACTATTACCACCACCATCACAGGCACTATTAGAGGTAGTCCATTGGGCATCTGTCCGCTTCACCGTCGGCCGGCTTAAGCGCCAGGTTCGGCGCGTGGCCGGCTTGTGTTTCCGGTATCAGCCGGCCATGATCTCGTTCATGAAAAAGCCAATCGTGAATGTCGAACACATTCCCAATCCGCGCATTAAGGAACGCGAGAAGATCGGACCTCACCTCACCCGGCATGAGCAACTGGGCCTAAACGGGACAATCGCTCTCGTTATCACGAACTCTGTTGGCACGATGTGGTGCGCCTATGTCTTTGCGGGGATCGCCCTCATCAGCTTGCCGGCTGCCATACAGGGCGGAGTAGCGACGCTGATCGCCTGGATCGCACAGACATTCTTGCAGCTGGTGCTGCTGTCGGTAATCATGGTTGGCCAAAAGGTTTCGGCCGCCGCCTCAGACAAGCAAGCGCTGCAGACCTACAAGGATGCCGAAGCGCTCTTGAAAATCCAGGATGAGGTGCACCGGCTCATCGAGGTCAACAATAGCCTGACCGAGGAAATCCATCGCGCCGTTACGGCGAAGGGGACGCCGGCTGCCTAGCCGCCACCCGCATTTCCCACCTGGGCAACCCCCTGAGCGGTATCCACCAGACAGCATATTTGACCGTTACTTGACGGTCTTGATCCACATTCAGCTAAATCATTGAGTCTCTTGGTACGCCCAAGGGGAATCGAACCCCTGTTCCCGCCGTGAGAGGGCGGTGTCCTGACCGCTAGACGATGGGCGCGCTCAAGAACCGGCGATATAGGCTGACGGCTGGGAAAAAGCAACTGGGTTTGGCCCGCTTTACCACATCGAAGAAAAGCTGGCCGCAAGCCTAGCGTTTCGGCTCGATCAGATCCCAGAGATTGCCATGCAGATCGGCGAAAACCGCGACCGTGCCATAGGGTTCGAAACGCGGCGCCTCGCGGAATTCGACATCCTTTTCCAGCATCGCCGCATGGTCGCGCGCAAAGTCGTCGGTTTCGAGGAACAGGAAGACCCGGCCGCCCGTCTGGTTGCCGATACTGTTCCTTTGTGCCTCGTCGGACGCCTCGGCCAGCAGCAGCCTGGCGCCCTGCCCATTGGACGGCGCGACCGTGACCCAGCGCTTGCCGCCGCCGAGATCGACATCCTCGAGGAGCAGGAAACCCAGCCGCCCGACATACCAGGCGATCGCCTCGTCATAATTGGCGACGACCAGCGCCACGGTCGCGACACGACGATGTCCGGCGGAGCCTGTCATGCCAGAGGTCCATTCATTGGTTGCTGCCGGTCATTTGTTGCGAATTGCGAACTGCCCGATCAGGCGGCGCTCGGTCATATCATAGACGAAGATCGCACGGCCGCCGTCGGCAAGCTCGGCGTCGATCGAGACGCGATTGCCCGACAGCGACTGGCTGATCACTTTCGCGCCGACCGGCAGCACGATATCGCCGCTGAGCGGCTCGCCGGCCGGCATCTGGATGTCACCGGCCAGTGGCGGGCTTGCCGGCGGGGCGTTGCGGGCTTTGTAGACAAGGGCCCCGATCACCACCATAAGGGCGACAAACAGCAGGCCGAGATTGATACCCATGAAGCGGACGAGCTTCTTGCGCACCTTTTCAGCTTCGGCGTCGAGTGGCTTCTCCTGATCTTCGTCGACAATTGGGCTGGCCATGGCAAAACATTCCGGAATTTTTCAATGAGCGCTCATAACGAAGAGGCCCCTGAATTGATAGAGGAGCAATTCATCGAGGCAGTGCCCACTGTCTTGGTGGTGGGCGCGGATGCGGCCGGCCAGCGCCTCGACCAATGGCTCGCGGCCAGCCTCGGCCCTGACATGTCGCGCAGCCGCGTGCAGATGCTGATCAGGCAAGGCGCCGTCAGCGTCGACGGCAAGCCGGCCGACGAGACCAAGCGCAGGATGATCGCGGGCGAACGCGTGTCGGTCGCCATGCCGGAACCGGAGCCGGCCGCGCCGCAGGGCGAAGCCATCGCGCTCGACGTCCTCTACGAGGACGACGCGCTGATCGTCATCAACAAGCCGGCGGGACTGGTCGTGCATCCCGGCGCCGGCAACTGGACCGGCACGCTGGTCAACGCGTTGATCCATCATTGCGGCGACAGCCTGTCGGGCATCGGCGGAGTGCGCCGGCCGGGCATCGTCCACCGCCTCGACAAGGAGACCAGCGGCGTCATGGTGGTGGCCAAGACCGACCGCGCCCATAAGGCGCTGTCGGAAGCCTTCGCCGATCACGGCCGGACCGGCGATCTCGAACGCGCCTATCTGGCGTTGGTCTGGGGCATACCGCAGAGGCCGACCGGAACGGTCGATGCACCACTTGGCCGCGCCGCCGACCGGGTGCGCCGCGCCGTGGTGCCGGAAGGCCGCGACGATGCCCGCCATGCCGTCACCCACTTTGCCGTTCAGGAGCGTTTTGGCGAAGAACAGCAGGAATTCGCCACCGCCAGCCTGGTCGAATGCCGGCTGGAAACCGGCCGCACCCACCAGATCCGTGTCCATATGGCCCATATCGGCCATCCGGTCATCGGCGACCCCGACTACGGCCAGGCCTTCCGCACCAAGGCCAACCGGCTGCCGGAACCCCTGAAAAGTCAGGTCAAGGCATTTTCCCGGCAGGCTTTGCATGCCTGGCTCCTTGCATTTCGCCATCCCGATACCCATCTGTCGATGAGGTTCGAGGCGCCGATACCGAGGGACATGGAGGAACTCGTCGGCGGCTTTCGCAATCTTTGACCCGCCATCAACAAGCTCGAAATCGACCATCAAAAAACCTGACTGGCATTGTTCACTTCAGCGTGACACACTGTTTCGTGTTGAACAAATGCTGTCTTTTCTGGTTTTGTTCCTGTATAAGACCTTATGTCGCGAGCGAGCCTTTTGGTGTTCGCGTCACATGCCCGCCGCGTTTCGGGGGCATCACTCCAATAGAGAGGGGGCGCTATCATGGCCCAGTCACTACCCAGTATTGTTTCCGGCGAAGGCGGCCTCAGCCGCTACCTGGAAGAAATCCGCCGCTTTCCCATGCTTCAGCCGCAGGAAGAGTACATGCTCGCCAAGCGTTATGCCGAGCATGAAGACACGTCCGCCGCGCACAAGCTCGTCACCAGCCATTTGCGGCTCGTCGCCAAGATCGCCATGGGCTATCGCGGTTACGGCCTGCCGATCGGCGAGGTGATCTCGGAAGGCAATGTCGGCCTGATGCAGGCCGTCAAGAAATTCGAACCCGAGCGCGGTTTCCGCCTCGCCACCTACGCCATGTGGTGGATCAAGGCCTCGATCCAGGAGTACATCCTGCGCTCGTGGAGCCTGGTCAAGATGGGCACGACCGCCAACCAGAAGCGTCTGTTCTTCAACCTGCGTAAGGTGAAGGGCAAGATCCAGGCGCTGGATGACGGCGACCTCAAGCCCGACCAGATCACCGAGATCGCGACGCGGCTGAACGTTACCGAGGCAGAGGTGGTGTCGATGAACCGCCGCCTGTCGGGCGACGCTTCGCTCAACGCGCCGATCCGGGCGACGGAAGGCGAATCCGGCGAATGGCAGGACTGGCTGGTCGATGACCACGAAAGCCAGGAAGAGATGCTGATCGAGCAGGACGAGCTGGAAAACCGGCGCGGCATGCTGTCAGGCGCGCTTGCCGTGCTCAACGAGCGCGAGCGGCGCATCTTCGAGGCCCGTCGCCTCGCCGAGGAGCCACTGACGCTGGAAGAGCTGTCGGCCGAGTTCGACATCAGCCGCGAGCGCGTGCGTCAGATCGAGGTGCGCGCCTTCGAGAAGGTGCAGGATGCGGTCAAGGCCGCCGCCAAGCGCCAGACCCAGGCGCTGCGCACCATCGAGGCACAGCCGGCGGCTTAAGCCAGCTTCCGCGACAAAACATCAAGGCGGCGTCAGGAAACTGACGCCGCCTTTTTCGTGAACCTCGGCCGGGTGTCGCGATCGCCTCAAAGCGCATCCAGCGGAAACTTCAGATACCGCCGGCCATTGGCTTCCGGTTCCGGCAGCCGGCCGCCATTCATGTTGACCTGCAGAGCGTGCAGGATCAGCCGCGGCATCGGCAATGTCTTGTCGCGAGCCTCGCGCAGCGCCACGAATTCGGCTTCGCTGTGCGCGGCAACGAGATGGATATTGCTGGCCCTCTGCTGGCCAACCGTGCTTTCCCACATGGGCTTGCGGCCACCGGCCTGATAGTCATGGCCGACGAAGACGCGCGTCTCATCGGGCAGCGCCAGTATGTCCTGGATCGAGCGCCACAGCCGCGCGGCACTGCCGCCGGGGAAATCCGCTCGCGCCGTGCCGCTGTCGGGCATGAACAGCGTGTCGTGCACGAAGGCGGCGTCGCCGATCACATAGGTGATCGAGGCCAGCGTATGTCCGGGTGAGAACAGCACCTTGACCGGGACGGTCCCAACCAGGAAGGTCTCGCCTTCCCTGAACAGCCTGTCCCACTGCGAACCGTCAACGGGAAAATCCGGCCAGTTGTAGATCGCCTTCCACAGGTCCTGGACGTCGACGATCCTGTTACCGATCGCCGTCGGCGCCCCGGTCTTCCGTTTCAGATAGTGCGCTGCCGAGAAATGATCGGCATGCGGGTGGGTATCGAGGATCCACTCGATCTCCAGCCCGTTCTCCCCGACGAAATCGAGCAGGGCATCTGCGCTCTTCGTTGCCGTAGCGCCGGATTTCTCATCGAAGTCGAGGATCGGATCGATGATGGCGCATCGCCTTGTCGCCGGATCGGTGACGACATACTGAATGGCCCCGGTCGGCTTGTCGTAAAAGCCCCTGACCTCAGGTTTTGCCAAAGCCAAGTCCAACCCGAACTCCCCAACCCAGCCAGCAGGAACGATTTTCTCCGCCCAGCTCCAGCAGGAGCATGGTTGTCCACCCAGGTGGGTCAGTCAAGCATGACTTGGCCCGCCTGGGTGGAAAAGGCAAAAACCGTTCCGGCGCCTGTTTCAGGCGGACGGCTGTTTGGTTTTCCTGAGATAAGGCAGGATGGTGTCAAAGGCGCCAAAGCGCTTGATCGCATCCTCGTTGGAAACGGCGGCGGTGATGATGACGTCCTCGCCCTGCTTCCAGTTTGCCGGCGTCGCCACTTGATGCTTGGCGGTGAGCTGCATGGAATCGACCGCGCGCAGGATCTCGTCGAAGTTGCGGCCCGTGGTCATCGGATAGGTCAGCACCAGCTTGATCTTCTTGTCCGGCCCGATGACATAGACCGAGCGCACGGTGGCGTTGTCGGCGGGCGTGCGGCCTTCCGAGGTCTCGCCGGCGCCGGCGGGCAGCATGTCGTAGAGCTTGGCGACCTTGAGGTCCTTGTCGCCGATCAGCGGATAGTGCACCGTTTGGCCGGTCGCCGTCTTGATGTCGGCCTGCCATTTGTCGTGGCTGGCAACCGGATCGACGGAGATGCCGATGATCTTGACGTTGCGTTTCTTGAACTCGCCTTCCAGCCCGGCCATCGTGCCGAGTTCGGTGGTGCAGACCGGTGTGAAATTCTTCGGGTGGCTGAAGAGGATCGCCCAGCCGTCACCGATCCAGTCGTGAAAGCTGATCGTCCCTTGCGTGGTCTCGGCCGTGAAATCCGGCGCGATGTCGTTGATACGAAGGCTCATGGTTCCTACCCCTGTGAATGCCGCGTGAATGCCGCTCGTTGGCGGGCTGCCACTCCTTTTATCACTCCATTGGCGACGTTCAAAACGGTGAGGTCGCCGCGAGTGATGCAGGCCGCGAAAAATTTTCGTCTTTATCCCGGGGAATGTAGACATTTCGCTGTCGGCGTGGCTAAAATCTAGGATTTCACGGCCAGCGACGTGGCGAGATCTTCCATCCGCTGCGCCAACGCGCCAAGGGCGTTGGTCAGCACGCTGTCGCTCTTGTCGGCCTTGGTCAGCGCCTCGTCGCGCGTCTTGCGCAAGGTCAGCACTTCGCTTTCCATGCCCTTGACGCGCTTCTGCAGTTCCGAGAGTTCGTCCATCACCATGATGCCGGCCATGACGGTCAGCCGCTGGTCGCCGATCTCGCCGAAAGAATCCTTCAGATGCGAGACATAACGGTCGAAGCGTTCGGCGAGGTCGATCAGATGCTCTTCCTGGCCTTCGTCGCAGGCCATCCGATACTGTTTGCCGTCGATTGAAACCGTGACCTGTGCCATGGGCCAGCTCCTATCTGTCCAACACGGCGCGGATGGTTTCCATGGCGGTCACCAGCCGTCGCGATACTTCCTTGTTGGCGTCCTCCAGCCGTTCGGCGCGCGCTTCGGAATTGTCGAGTTCCTGCGCCAGCCGCGAGCGGTCGGCATTCATCCGCTGCACCTCGGCCTCGGCTTCCGAGTAATCGCGTTCATGCTCCAGCTTGGCCGCGACGGCGTTTTCCAGCCCCTCGATGGCCTTGCCCAGCCTGGCGATGACTTCCTTGAGTGTGGTTTCCCCGGTCATGGCCTTCGTCCTGTGCCCTGCCCATCACCGAATCGTTCGCGTTCAGAACGCGTTATCCCTGAAACATTAGGCACCGGGTGAAGGCAACGTCAACAAAGCTCTCGCGACTGTCCCCCGCTAACGCTAATGTAGGGCCCCCGCCAGCATCACAAGACCGGCAAATCTGCGCCCGATTTGTTGACTAAAAGCCCGCGCCTGCTATGTGTCGCGCACCTTTTCAAGGGCGCTCCCAAGCCCCCAACCCCCCACCTTTGGAGGAACCATGACGTCGCGTGAACAACATGACCGGATGGCCAATGCGATCCGCTTTCTCTCCATGGATGCCGTCGAGAAGGCCAACTCCGGCCATCCCGGCCTGCCCATGGGCTGCGCCGACATTGCCACGGTGCTGTTCACCCGCTTCCTGAAATTTGACGCCAAGGCGCCGCACTGGGCCGACCGCGACCGCTTCATCCTGTCGGCCGGCCATGGTTCGATGCTGCTCTACTCGCTGCTTTATCTGACCGGCTACGAGGACATGACCCTCGACCAGATCAAGAATTTCCGCCAGCTCGGCTCCAAGACCGCCGGCCATCCCGAATACGGCCACGCTGCCGGCATCGAGACGACGACCGGCCCGCTCGGCCAGGGCCTCGCCAATTCGGTCGGCTTCGCGCTCGGCGAGCGCATCATGAACGCCGCCTTCGGCAACGACCTCGTCAGCCACTACACCTATGTGCTGGCCGGCGACGGCTGCCTGATGGAAGGCGTTTCCCAGGAAGCCATCGCGCTGGCCGGGCATCTCAAGCTCAACAAGCTGATCGTCTTCTGGGACAACAACAACATCTCGATCGACGGCCCGGTTTCGCTCGCCGACAACACCGACCAGGTCGCCCGCTTCCAGGCCTCCGGCTGGAACGCCAGCCACATCGACGGCACCGATCCGGAAGCCATCGCCTATGCCATCGAGGCCGCCCGCCATTCCGACAAGCCGACGATGATCGCCTGCAAGACGACCATCGGCTTCGGCGCCCCGACCAAGGCCGGTACCAACAAGGCGCACGGTTCGCCGCTCGGCGCCGACGAGATCGCCGGTGCGCGCAAATTCTTCAACTGGGGCTCGCCGCCCTTCGAGATTCCGGCCGACATCCTCGATGCGTGGCGCGCCGCCGGCAAGGCCGGCGCCAAGCCGCGGGCTGACTGGGAAGGCCGTCTCGCCAAGGCAGAGCCGAAGCTGAAGGCCGAGTTCGAGCGCCGCATCGACGGCAAGCTGCCGTCCAATTTCGATGCCGTCATCGCCGACTACAAGAAGAAGCTCTCGGTCGACAAGCCGAAGGTCGCCACCCGCAAATCGTCGGAAATGGCGCTTGAGGTCATCAACGGCGCCGTGCCGGAGACCATCGGCGGCTCCGCCGACCTGACCGGCTCCAACAACACCAAGACCAGCCAGACCAAGAACATCACGCCGGACGATTATGGCCAGCGCTATGTCCACTACGGCATCCGCGAGCATGGCATGGCGGCGGCCATCAACGGCCTGACGCTGCATGGCGGCCTCATCGCCTATGGCGGCACTTTCCTGTGCTTCTCCGACTATGCCCGCCCGTCGATGCGGCTTTCCTCGCTGATGGGCATCCGCTCGATCTTCGTCATGACCCATGATTCCATAGGTCTGGGCGAAGACGGCCCGACCCACCAGCCGGTCGAGCATCTGGCGGCCCTGCGCGCCATTCCCAACCACAATGTCTTCCGTCCGGCCGACGCGGTGGAAACCGCGGAATGCTGGCAGATCGCGCTCGAATCCGAAAAGACTCCGTCGACGCTGGCGCTGACCCGCCAGAACCTGCCGACCGTGCGCACCGAGCATTCGGCCAAGAACCTGAGCAGCCAGGGCGCTTACGAACTGGCCGCGGCCAGCGGCGAGGCGGCGGTGACGATCTTCGCCACCGGCTCCGAGGTCGAGATCGCGCTCGGCGCCCGCGACCTGCTCGAGAAGCACGGCCACCCGACCCGCGTCGTGTCGGTGCCTTGCTTCGAGCTGTTCGACAAGCAGAGCGACGACTACCGCAAGAAGACGATCGGCAACGCGCCGATCAAGATGGCGATCGAGGCCGGCATCCGCCAGGGCTGGGATCATCTCATCGGCTCGGACGGCATCTTCGTCGGCATGACCGGCTTCGGCGCCTCGGGCACGATCGAGCAGCTCTACCCGCATTTCGGCATCACCGCCGAGGCAGCGGCCAAGGTGGCGGAAGCCCGCCTGCACGCCAAGTAAGGCTGTGCATGCCGCCCAAAACTGTGTCGCGGTTTGGGATGACGGCAGGCACCAAACAAAATGCCCCGGCGAAACCGCGCAAAGCGATTTCGCCGGACTGGCCCAACCTAATCGATTTAAATCCGCGTCGCTTTGGCTGGATTCTTTGCCCGTCCGCCGCTATGAAGCTGCGGACCCATCGTCAGCCTTCCAGCTCCCAGGGAGAGAAAAATGACCGTCAGAGTTGCCATCAACGGATTCGGCCGCATCGGCCGCAACATCCTGCGCGCCATCCATGAATCCGGCCGCAAGGACATCGACGTCGTCGCCGTCAACGATCTCGGCCCGGTCGAGACCAATGCGCACCTGTTGCGCTACGACAGCGTGCATGGCCGCTTCCCGCATGAAGTGTCGGTGTCCGGCGACCAGATCACCGTCGGCAAGGAAAAGTTCAAGGTCACCGCCATCAAGGACCCGACGCAGCTGCCATGGAAGGAGCTCGGCGTCGACATCGCGCTCGAATGCACCGGCATCTTCACCGCCCGCGACAAGGCCGCCGCGCACCTGACCGCCGGCGCCAAGCGCGTGCTGGTCTCCGCACCTGCCGATGGCGCTGACCTGACCGTGGTCTACGGCATCAACCACGACAAGCTGACCAAGGACCATATCGTCATCTCGAACGCGTCGTGCACCACCAACTGCCTGGCGCCGCTGGCCGCCGTGCTGCATGAGACGGTCGGCATCGAAAAAGGCATGATGACGACCATCCATTCCTACACCGGCGACCAGCCGACGCTGGACACCATGCACAAGGATCTCTACCGCGCCCGCGCAGCGGCCCTGTCGCAGATCCCGACCTCGACCGGTGCGGCCAAGGCGATCGGCCTCGTGCTCCCCGACCTCAAGGGCAAGCTCGACGGCATCTCGATCCGCGTGCCGACCCCGAACGTCTCGGTCGTCGACTTCAAGTTCATCGCCAAGCGCGCCACCACGGTGCAGGAAATCAACGAAGCGGTCATCGCCGCCTCCAACGGCAAGCTGAAGGGCATTCTCGGCGTCACCCATCACCCGAATGTCTCGATCGACTTCAACCATGATCCGCACTCCTCGATCATGGCGCTCGACCAGACCAAGGTGATGGACGGCAACTTCGTTTCGGTGCTGTCCTGGTACGACAATGAGTGGGGCTTCTCCAACCGCATGGGCGACACCGCCGTCGCCTTCGGCAAGACCATCGCCTGATCGCGGCTCCGTCTCGCGACATCGAAACGCCCGGCTTTGGCCGGGCGTTCAGATTGATTACAAACCCCTCGGTTTTTGACAGCAGTCAAAATCGAGGGGTTTTGATTCCGGTTTGTTCGCGATCTGAATCTGAGACGTTCCGTGAATCTTGGGTGATTTCGAGACGTGCGGAGGTTTGTCAGCAGCCTGAACGCCCGGCTTTGGCCGGGCGTTTTTCGTTTGCCGAAGCAGCAATCGCAAAACCATCGAAAATCAGCGGCATAGGGTAAAAAACCACCCCCACGCCTTGCACTGGTCATGCCTTCGCCCCACTCTCGCGTAATCGGGAAGACAGAGGAATTCGAGGGGCAAGTCACGGATGGAGCATGCGATCTATCTCGTCACGCTGGTCGGCACGGCGCTCGTTGTCGCCGCCGCGTTTTCGAGCCTGATCGCCTTCCGCTTCGGCGCCCCCCTCCTGCTGCTCTTTCTCTGCATCGGGCTCGCCACCGGAACCGACGGCCTCGGCATCGAATTCGACAATGCCCGCATCGCTTATTTTGCCGGCTCACTGGCGCTGGCGGTCATCCTGTTCGATTCCGGCTTCGGCACACCGCTCAACGCCTTGCGGCAGGCGGCAGGCCCGGCGCTCTCGCTGGCGACATTCGGCGTGCTTCTCACCACCGGCCTGTTCGGCGCGGCGGCCTACTATCTGCTTGACCTCAGCTGGCTGGAATCCTTCCTGCTCGGCGCCGCCGTCGCTTCGACCGACGCCGCGGCGGTGTTTTTCCTGCTGCGCGCCGGCGAGATCAATCTGCGTGAGCGCGTCCGCTCGACGCTCGAAGTGGAATCCGGCACCAACGACCCGATCGCCATCTTCCTGACCATCACCCTGGTCGAGGTCATCGCCGCCCATGCCAACCCCGAAGCCAATGTCCTGGTCACCAGCCTGATCCTCGGCTTCCTCGTCAATATGGGCCTTGGCGCCATCATCGGCGCACTCGGCGGCCTTGCCATCGTGCGTCTCGTCGACCGGCTCAATCTCGACCACGGCCTGCTGCCGATCTTCGTGCTGACGCTGTCGCTGATGGTCTTCGCCGCCGCCGGCGCCGTCGGCGGCTCCGGTTTCTTGGCGGTCTATATCGCCGGCCTCATTGCCGGCAATTCCGACATTCGCGCCGTCACCATCCTCAAGCGTTTCCAGGACGGCATGTCATGGCTGGCGCAGATCATCATGTTCCTGATCCTTGGCCTGTTCGCCACCCCTTCGCAATTTCCGGCGATCATGGTGCCGGCGGTAGCGCTTGGCCTTTTCCTGATGTTCGTCGCCCGCCCGATCGCTGTCTGGCTCTGCCTGATCCCGTTTCGCCTGCCGCGCCCCGAAGTCGCCTTCGTCTCTTGGGTCGGCCTGCGCGGCGCCGTCTCGATCCTGCTCGCCATCACCCCATTGCTTGGCGAGCTGGAGAACGGCCGCACCATCTTCAACGCCGCCTTCATCATCGTGCTGGTGTCGCTTGTCATCCAGGGCTGGACGGTCGGCCCGCTGGCGCGGCGCCTCGGCCTCATCGTGCCGGCCCGCCTTGGCCCACTCGACAAGGTCGAACTCGAACTCCCCGGCTCCGCCCACCACGAGCTCCTCGCCTATCGCGTGGCGCATGGCAGCCCGGTGGCGCGCGGCGAGCGCATTCCGCGCTGGGCGCGTCCCTCGCTGGTGCTGCGCGACGGCCGCTCGATGCGTTTCCAGGACATGGGCCGGCTCGCCGCCGGCGACCAGGTCTACATCTTCGTGCCGGACCGCTATCCGCGCCTGCTCGACAAGCTGTTCGCGAGCCGCGCGGTGGTCGACCCGGAAGACGCCGATTTCTTCGGCGCCTTCGCCGTCGACCCCGCGCGCTCCGCCGCCGAGCTGGAGGCAGCCTACGCTCCGGGCCTGACCGAGGCGGAGCAGAAGCTCACTGTCGGCGCGCTGGTCACGGCGCGCCTTGGCGGCCATGCCGAGTATGCCGATCGGGTGCTGATCGGCTCGATCGAGCTGATCGTCAGGGATGTCGACGACAAGGGTAGGATCACGGGTCTCGGTCTTTCCTTCGAGCCGACCGCGCCGGTGGCAAGGGTGCCGGTCTTCCTCAGCGCCGGCGAGATGGGCGACCGTCTCAGCGCCTTCATCCGCAACTGGCGCAAGCCTCCCGAGACGCAGGAGGCGGCAGCACAAAAAGATGAGCCGCCCGAGCCGCCGGTCGAAAAGGCCACGACAGGGAGCTGAAAAGAGCGATCGTTTGCCTTGCCCCGTCATCATGGGCGATCTTCACGGACTATGTTCTCACCCGCCTCAAAATTTCGCACCGCGCCGTGGCCAAAGCCTTGCATCGTCACCGATGCGGGGTATGGTCCCGGCGATTTTTCCGAGGAAAGGAACCCGCATGGCCGCCTTCAAGACACTGGACGATATCGGCAACATCAGCGGTAAGCGCGTGCTGGTGCGCGTCGACCTCAACGTTCCCGTCGCCGACGGCAAGGTCACCGACGCCACCCGCATCGAACGCATCGCGCCGACCATCGCCGAACTGTCGGGCAAGGGCGCCAAGGTCATCCTGCTCGCCCATTTCGGCCGGCCCAAGGATGGGCCATCGCCGGAATTCTCGCTGGAGCCGATCGCCAGGGCGACGGCCGAGGTGCTCGGCCGCCCCGTCGGCTTTGCCTCGGATTGCGTCGGCGACATAGCGGGAAGTGCCGTCGCGGCCATGAACAAGGGTGACGTTCTGCTCTTCGAAAACACCCGTTTCTACAAGGCCGAGGAGAAGAACGACCCGGCCTTCAGCGAGCGGCTCGCCGCCAATGGCGACATTTTCGTCAACGACGCCTTTTCCGCCGCGCACCGCGCCCACTCTTCCACAGAAGGGCTGGCGCATCTGCTGCCTTCCTTTGCCGGCCGCACCATGCAGGCCGAGCTCGAAGCGCTGGAGAGGGGGCTGGGCAATCCGGTCCGCCCGGTCGTCGCCATCGTCGGCGGCGCCAAGGTCTCGACCAAGATCGACCTGTTGATGAACCTGGTGAAGAAGGTCGACGCGCTGGTGATCGGCGGCGGCATGGCCAACACCTTCCTTGCCGCGCGCGGCACCGATGTCGGCAAGTCGCTGTGCGAGCATGACCTTGCCACCACCGCCAAGCAGATCATGATCGAGGCGGCCGAGGCCGGCTGCGCCATCATCCTGCCGGTCGACGGCGTCGTCGCCAAGGAATTCAAGGCGGGCGGCGCCTGCGAGACCGTTGCCATCGCCGATGTGCCGGCCGACGGCATGATTCTGGATGTCGGCGAAAAGACCGTGAAGACGATCGGCGAATGGATCGACCGCGCCGCGACGCTAGTCTGGAACGGCCCGCTCGGCGCTTTCGAGATCGCGCCGTTCGATCACGCCACGGTGGCGGCGGCAAAACACGCCGCCGTGCGCACCAAGGCCGGCAAGCTGGTATCGGTCGCCGGTGGCGGCGATACGGTGGCGGCCCTCAACCACGCCGGCGTCGCCGACGACTTCACCTATGTCTCGACCGCCGGCGGCGCCTTCCTGGAGTGGATGGAAGGCAAGCCGCTGCCAGGCGTCGACGTGCTGAAGCGGTAAGCAATTCCAGGAAAAGTCTGAAACGGTTTTCAAGGGAAAAGCGCGTGGCGCTTCCCTTGGGAATTGCGTCGAGACCCAAGCGCATTTGCAGCCAGGCGCAAACGCCCGGCTGCACAGGAATGCGGCTGGAACAAGCAAGGCGATCGACACAAAGAGGCGCCCGGGACTTTCAATCGATTCGAGCTTTCCGATGCCATTCCTTTGGCGGTAGACTTCCGTTAAGCGCGGAACGAACCCCTTTCAGGAGAAGCATGATGAGCGAACGTCTCGAAGACATAGCCGCCGCGATCGTGGCCAACGGCAAGGGCCTGCTGGCCGCCGACGAAAGTTCCGGCACCATCAAGAAGCGTTTCGATGTCATCGGCGTCGAATCGACCGCCGACAGCCGCCGCGACTATCGCGAGATGATGTTTCGCGCCAAGGACGCGATGACCAAATACATCTCCGGCGTCATCCTCTATGACGAGACCATCCGCCAGAAGGCTGCCGATGGCACGCCTCTGGTCGACATCATCAAGGCGTCAGGCGCCATCCCCGGCATCAAGGTCGATGCCGGCGCCAAGCCGCTCGCCGGCTTTCCCGGCGACACCGTTACCGAGGGCCTCGACGGCCTGCGTGAGCGCCTTGCCGACTACTACAAGCTCGGCGCCCGCTTCGCCAAATGGCGCGCGGTGATCGACATCGATACCGGCAAGGGCGTGCCTTCGGCCACTTCGATCAGCGCGAACACCCATGCGCTCGCCCGCTATGCCGCCCTTTGCCAGGAAGCCGGCATCGTGCCGATCGTCGAGCCGGAAGTACTGATGGACGGCGCCCACGACATCGGCACCTGCTACGAAGTCTCGAAGGCGACGCTGATCAAGCTCTATGATGAACTCCATGCGGCGCGCGTCGTACTCGAAGGCACGATCCTCAAGCCCAACATGGTCCTGTCGGGCAAGAAGTCGGGCACGGTGGACAGTCCTGAAAAGGTCGCCGAGATGACCATAAAACTGTTCCGCGAGACGGTGCCGGCGGCGGTCCCGGGCATCGCCTTCCTCTCCGGCGGCCAGGAGGACGAGGAGGCAACCGCCAACCTCAACGCCATCAATGCCATCGGTCCGCATCCGTGGAAGCTGACCTTCTCCTATGGCCGCGCGCTGCAGGCTGCCCCGCAGAAGGCATGGAGCGGCAAGGCGTCGAACGTCGCCGCCGGCCAGGCCGCCTTCACCCATCGCGCCCACATGAACTATCTGGCCGCGCTCGGAAAATGGAAGCCGAGCCTCGAACAGGCCGCCTGAACCCGGCTTTTCCATCTCCGCTCAAACCCGGGCCAACGCGCCCGGGTTTTTGCTATCCGCGATTTGGGGGAAGACCTCCTCATCCCTATTTCCTCTGGGCGTTGCCGGCGGTGTCGGTTTGCGCTCGTCCCGAACGTCCTTGGGATGAGAGACAGGGAGAGGTTCATGCATCGCAACAAGGTCGTTTCGCGCGAAGACTGGTCCCAGGCGCACAAGGCGCATCTGGCGCGTGAGAAGGAACTGACGCGGTTGCGCGAGCGTGTCGCGGCCGAGCGGCGGGAACTGCCCTGGCTGAAAGTAAGGAAGGACTACGTCTTTGAGACGGAGCAAGGGCCGATGAAACTGGCCGATCTCTTCGCCAACCGCAGCCAGTTGATCGTCTATCATTTCGTGTTCGCGCCAGGCTCCACCCATCACTGCGAAAGCTGTGCCTTCGTCGCCGACCATATGGACGGCGCCAACCGGCATCTCAGGCATCATGACGTGTCGCTTGTCTCCATATCGCGGGCGCCGCTGGCCGAGCTGCTGCCCTACAAGCAGCGCATGGGCTGGACGTTCGACTGGGTCTCTTCCTATGCGTCGGACTTCAACTTCGATATGCAGGTGTCCTTCACCGACAAGCAGATCGCATCCGGCGAAGCGGTCTACAATTTCGAAACACCGGTGCTGACGTCGAAGGACCTGCCCGGCACCACTGTCTTCTACAAGGGCGAAACCGGTGACATCTTCCTGACCTTCATGTCGCGCGCCCGCGGCAGCGAGCAGTTCATCGGCGCCTATCAGTATCTCGACATTGCACCGAAAGGTCGCGACGAGACCGGTCCTTACGGGACCTTCATGGACTGGGTGCGGCTGCACGATGAATATGGGAACAGGTCGCTACGGGGCGATGAATGCCCTTAGGGTACCGGCCGGCGATGCAAGGATCCGTTCACCTCGGCCCAAACATGCGCTAAGCCTGCCGCAGATCATTCCACGGTTCCGCCATGCGCTTCCCGGCCTCTCTCACCTGGCTCGCCTTCCCCGTCTATGTCTGGCAGGGGCTCGGCGTGCGCCGCCGCACCACGCGCATGCTGCCGGCACAGGGCCCGGTCATGCACGAACTCGCCGGCAAGGCGCCTGATATCTCGCTTCTGGTGCTGGGCGACTCCTCGGCCGCCTCGGTCGGCATCGGCAATTCCGAGGACGGGCTTGCCGCGCAGCTCGCCGTGCTGATCTCGCAGCGCACCGGCCGCGCCGTGCGCTGGCGCGCCGCCGGCTTCAATTCGGCGACATCGGGCCAGATCCGCGACCATGTCCTGCCCAACCTGTCGGCCGACCCATGGACGCATGTCGTGCTTGCCATCGGCACCAACGACACCAAGAATTTTCACTCGGTGCCGCGCTTCAAGAAGGAGTTCGGCGGCTTGCTCTACGGCCTGCGCGCCAAATGGCCGGAGGCGCGCGTGGTGTGGTCGCCGGTGCTGGAGTTCACGCGGGCGCCGGCCATGCCGCCGCTGCTCGGCAAGATCCTCGAGATCCGCGCCACCGCAATGAACCGGATGGGTGAACGGCTCTGCCTGGAGCGCGGCGCGGTGCCGGCCCCGCGCTTGCCGATCACCAATCCCGAACAGGGTTTCGCCTCGGACGGCTTCCACGCATCGGAGGCGGGCTACCGCGCCTGGGCCGAGCATCTCGTCGGTCCGGTGCTCGCCAGCTGAACACCGACGGCCGATGCGGCCTGCAGACCTATGTCAAATGACCGAGCACGGCCGCCAGCGAGATCGCGGCCATGGCCAGCAGCGCCAGCTTCCAGAAATCGCCGCGGCGCTTGAGCCCTGGCCAGCCGATCGGTTTGATCAGCTGGATGACCATGAAGCCGACGATGACAAGGGCGAGGAGTTTCGTCATGCCGCCTTTGACCAGCAACGCGGCCCGCTGTCAAAGCCGAGAAGGAACAGACGTCGCGTTCCCGAACCGGACCGCGGCGCCCGCCGTTTTGGGAGGACGAGCTACTTCAGCGGCTTGAGGCCGGCTTCGATCGAGGCGCGCTTCGGTTCGAGGAACGGCGGCAGGGCCAGGCTTTCGCCCAGCGTCTCCAGCGGCTCGTCGGCGGTGAAGCCCGGCCCGTCCGTGGCGATCTCGAACAGAATGCCGTTGGGCTCACGGAAATAGAGTGAGCGGAAGTAATAGCGCTCGACCTCGCCGCTCGACGGCAGGCGGAATTCGGCCAGGCGGGCGGTCCATTGATGCAGCGTCTCCTGGTCCGGCGCTCTGAAGGCAACATGGTGAACCGCACCGGCGCCTTGCCTTGCGGGAGCCAGCCCGGGCTGCACGGCGACATGAAGCTCCGCCGCAGGCCCGCCGGCGCCCATTTCGAAGACATGGACCTGGCCCTCGCCATCCGGCGAAGCATAGTCGCGGCCCTTGCGCATGTTCATCACCCTGGTCAGCACCGCCTCGGTGTTGGTGATGTCGGGGACGCTGATGACGATCGGCCCGAGCCCGCGGATCTGATGCTCGGCCGGCACCGGGCTTTGCGCCCAGGGATGGCTGCCGCCCTTGCCGCCATCGCTGACGAGCCGCAGACGCTGGCCTTCGGGATCCTCGAAATCGAACGAGGGGTAGCCGCCGATGTCGGCAATCTCTCCTGTCGCGATGTCTTCGCCGGCCAGGTGCTGTTTCCACCAGGCCAGGCTCTCCGGGCTGCCGACCCTCAGGCTGGTCCGCGCGATGCTGCGGGTGCCGCGCCGCTCGCGGCCAACCGGCCAGTCGAAGAAGGTGAGGTCGGTGCCCGGCGTCGCTTCGCCGTCGGCATAGAAAAGGTGATAGGCTGACGTGTCGTCCTGGTTCACCGTCTTCTTGACCAGCCGCAAGCCCAGCATCTTCGTATAGAAATGAAGATTGCCCGGTGCGTCGGCGGTGATGGCCGTCAGATGGTGGATTCCTGTCAGTTGCAGGCTCATGGTCGTCTCCCTGGTTCTGGGGAAGAATTTTCTCCGTTCATATCAGAACTGCGGTCACGTCGCTGAAGGCCGCCTATCCGGACAGTCCGTCGCCGTGAATTGAACAGTGTCGCCTCCACAGGCCGCCCTGCGGTGAACAATCCTTCATCCGCAAAGCTGGGTCGAAGATCACGGCCGAGGACAATTTTCCACCAGCCGAAACGATCGCCGCGCGCCCTGCCATCCTCCTGACAGACTGCTGTCAGGAGGGGTGTGCGATACTGCCTCCAGTTAGAGAGAGGAGAATAGCCATGAACGGTTTCACCATCCTGCGCGGCATGCAGCACTATGTCGGTAAGGTTCGCACCATGCGCAACGAAATTCGCACACAGCGTTTCATGGACGCGCTGCCCGCGGATATCCGCAAGGATATCGGCTGGCCCGATATGTATGCCGAACGTCGCTCTTACGGCAATTGAGGCGAATTTTTCGACATCGATATTGGACATGGGCGCACCAATGCCCAGATATAGCTGCGGCGCGCTGGGGGACGGAGCGACCTTATGCCTGATCAGAAGACAATCGGCTTCGTCTTCATCGAAGGTTTTGCCGACTGGGAATATGGCTTGCTGGCCGCCTCGGCGGTTGAATGGTTCGGTGCTCGTGCCGTGTCATTGACCCCTGGAGGCAAGCCGGTGACCGGGATCAGCGGCTTTCGGCTGACGCCCGACCGTTCGGCCGGCATCGACGAGAATGCCGATCTTGACGCAGTCGCCGTCATCGGTTCCGACCAGTGGGCGGGCAAAACATCTCCGGATGTCGCCCAATTGCTCAATGCCGTTGCAACGCGCGGCGGCGTCGTCGGCGGCATCTGCGCTGGCACGCTGGCGCTGGCCCGCGCCGGCATGTTCGAACAAGCCAAACATACCAGCAATGGCCGCGACTGGATCAACGGACACGAAGCCGGTTATGCCGGTGACAGCAACTATCAGGACGTGCCGCACGCGGTCGCCGATGGCAAAATCGTCTCCGCGCCGGGTTCGGCGCCCGGCACCTTTGCCCTTGCCTTTCTGAAGACGCTCTATCCCGAGCGAGGCGCCGATCTCGCGCGGATGCGGACGCTGTTTGCCAGGGAATATGCTGAAGCTTCCTGACAGTATGCTGTCAGGAGGGATGTGCAATGATGGGATAATGCGCATGGCCGGCCGAGAGAACGACCGATGAAAAGCTGGAACGACAGGCTGAACACGCCTGGCATCAACGGCGTGAAACCAACGCCGCGCACGGTGGGTGATGTGGTCGGGGGCCAGCCGATGCTGGTGCCGACGGCGCGCCAGGTCGACGCTTTCATCCGCTCGATTCCCGAAGGTGTCGAGATGGATGTCCGTGCGCTGCGCACGGCCCTTGCCATCGAATACGGCGCCGAAGTGACATGTCCGGTGACCATCGGCTATCATCTGCGCACAGTTGCCGAAGCCGCCAGGGAAGACCTCGAGCGCGGCATGACTACGAGCGACATCGCGCCCTTCTGGCGCGTGCTCGATGCGAAGACGCCGACAACGAAGAAACTGTCCTTTGGCGCTGAGTTCGTCGCCGCGCAGCGCAAGCGCGAAGGACTGAAACCGTAATGAATGTCGTCAGGAGCGGCTCCGGTCCAGGAGCCGCCCTAGCAACAACACTGGGGAAGCAAACCATGCGCCGCGCCGACAGGCTCTTTCAGATCGTGCAGCATCTGCGGGGTGGCCGTCTGGTCACCGCCCAGAAGCTCGGCACTTGGCTCGAGGTTTCCGAGCGAACGATCTATCGCGACATTGCCGACCTGCAGTCGACCGGGGTGCCGATCGACGGCGAGGCCGGCGTCGGCTACATGATGAGGGAGGGCTTCGACCTTCCGCCGCTGATGTTCACGCGTGACGAGATCGTGGCGCTGGTTGCCGGCGCGCGCATGGTGCGCGCCTTTGGCGGCGCCGCCATGGCACGCGCCGCCGACGAGGCGTTGGTCAAGATCGGCGCGGTGCTTCCCGATGCCGAGAGAGACCGCATCGCCCGCACCGAGATCCACACGCCCATGTGGGTGGTCAGCGACGCCGCCCGCGAGGCGATCGACCTGATCGAGCGTGCGGTCGAAAAGCGCCAGGTGTTGACCATCGACTATTGCGACGAGGCCGGGCGCGGCACCGCGCGCGACATCAGGCCGCTCGGCCTGTGGTTCTGGGGCAAGGTGTGGACGTTGGTCGCCTGGTGCGAGATGCGCGACGACTTCCGCGCCTTCCGCATCGACCGCATCGCCTCGGTGGTGATCGCCGGCCGCATCTTCAAGCCGGAGCGCGGCAAGCAGCTTGCCGACTTCTACCGGGCCGTGGAGCGCAGCGAGGATTACGGCATGGCGCCGGACCGCGTGGCGCGAAGCTGAGATTGCATACGGAATAAAAAAGCCCGCTCGAAGCGGGCTTTTTTCATGAACTGACCTTACTCGTCGTCAGCGTCTTCGTTCTTCGACTTCAGCGCCGAGAGCTTGGCGAACACGGCGTTGGCGTCGAGTTCGGCATCCTCGTCCTTCGGCTTTTCGGGGGCCGGCACCAGCCGCTCGGTCAGGGCCGCCGGCAGCAGCGTGTCGCCGACCGGCTGCGCCTGTTCGCGGCCGCGCGAGGCACGGTTGACTTCCATGTCGAGGTCGATCTGCGAGGCCAGACCCAGCGTCACCGGGTCCATCGGCTGCAGATTGGCCGAATTCCAGTGCTTGCGCTCGCGGATCTGCTCGATCGTCGACTTGGTGGTGCCGACGAGACGCGAAATCTGCGCGTCCTTGAGTTCGGGATGATTGCGCACCAGCCACAGGATGGCATTCGGCCGGTCCTGGCGCTTCGACAGCGGCGTGTAGCGCGGGCCCTTGCGCTTGGATTCCGGCACCCGCACCTTGGGGTCGGAAAGCTTCAGGCGCTGGTTCGGGTCCTTCTCGGCGCGCGCGATCTCGTCGCGGGTCAACTGGCCGGTCATGATCGGGTCCATGCCCTTGATGCCTTGCGCCGATTCGCCGTCGGCGATTGCCTTGACCTCGAGCGGATGCAGCCCGCAGAACTGCGCGATCTGCTCGAAGGAGAGCGCGGTGTTGTCGACCAGCCAGACGGCGGTCGCCTTGGGCATCAGCAGCGTATTGGCCATTAGAAAAATCCTTCTCGTTCGCCCGCGTTCCCGCGCGGGCGGTGGTTTAGAGCCACCAAAATGGGAAATTCGCGGCCTGTATAACCGTTCCCTTGCCGTTTCGCAATGTTTTTGGAAGCGCGGCCGCCCCGATGGGTTCGGGAGCCGGCAAGCGCGTAGGGGACAGGTACTTAAGCAGGCCGCACAAGTGCCACGCGCGCTCCTGGAATTGCCAGGGCAATTGCACTGGCCCTAAAAAGACAAAACCCGCTGGACAAGGTCCAGCGGGTTCGGAACCGGAAACGGGGAACGTCTGCGACGGCTCTACTTCTCAACATGAGCCTGGCCCTGCGGCCGGATCATGCTTGCAATCAGATCGCCTGGCGGGCGATCCGCTCGATGTCGGCGCGGTTGATGCCGAGATCGCTGAGCTGACGTGCGTTGAGACGGTTCAGTTCGCGCACGGTCTCGTTGTACATGCGCCAGTTACGGAAAGCGCGGATCGGGTTCATGGTAGTCCTCCTGAATGGGGTGTTCGTTTCGATGCTGCACAGATAGTGATCATCGATGAGGACTTGAACGGCCGATTTTGCATAGCAATGATGCAAATGCTGCATTGCACCATTAAGCCTCTGTTCATCTTGTAGGCAGGGACGAAAGGGGCCGTCCCAGGACGTGTCGAGATTCCGGTCAGGCCGGGTCGGAGTCGAAGACGGGCGCGAAGCGACCAAACTGGGTTGATACCGAGAACCGGAGCGGCGCGTACTTTTCGTATGCGAGCACCGGCCTACGCCGGCCATAGCCTTGGCTGCCACGACCGCTCACATGAGTGCTTCGGCCGGCGAAGGCCGGAAGCGCAGGTATCAGCCGTTTGCAGGCCGGCATCACCGGAATATCGATGCGTCCTAGCCGACGTCGAGCACGATCTTGCCGATATGCTCGCCCTCTTCCATCCGCTCATGCGCGCGCCAGGCATCGGTCAGCGGGTAGATCATGTCCATGACGGGTGCGACCTTGCGCGTGCCGAGCAGTGGCCACACCTGTGCCTCCAGAGCCGCAGCGATCGCCGCCTTGAACTCGACGGTGCGCGGCCTGAGCGTCGACCCCGTATGGGTCAGCCGCTTGACCATGATCTTGGAAAAATCGGCGGTGGCGACGGCACCAGCCTGCACGGCGATCTGGACGATGCGGCCCTCGACGGCCGCCGCTTCGTAGTTTCGCTGGACATAGTCGCCGCCTACCATGTCGAGGATGACATTGGCCCCCTTGCCATCCGTCGCCTCCTTGACCGCCGTGACGAAATCCTCCTCGCGGTAATTGATCGCCCGGTCGGCGCCGAGCTTCAGGCAGGCGTCGCATTTCCCCCTGGATCCGGCGGTGGCGATGACATAGGCGCCGAAGGCCGAAGCCAGCTGGATCGCCGTCGTGCCGATGCCGGACGAGCCACCATGCACCAGCAGCGTCTCGCCTTTCTTCAGGCCGCCGCGTTCGAACACATTGTGCCAGACGGTGAAATAGTTTTCCGGCACGGCCGCTGCTTCCGTGTGGGTGAAGCCGGCGGGCAGCGGCAGCACGCTGCCGGCATGAACCTTGACATATTCGGCATAGCCGCCGCCGGGGGTCAGCGCGCACACCCGGTCGCCGATGCGCCAGCGCGATATCTCGTCGCCAAGGGCAGCCACTTCGCCCGACGCCTCGAGGCCCGGCAGGTCCGACGCTCCCGGCGGCGGCGGATAAGCACCCTTGCGCTGCTGCACGTCGGGCCGGTTGACGCCGGCGGCATGCACCTTGATCAGGATCTCGCCTGGGCCAGGCAAGGGAACATCGCGCGTTTCCGGTTTCAGCACCCGTGGGCCACCCGGTTCCGAGATCGCGATTGCCGTCATCCTCGCTGGAATTTTCTGTCCGCTCGCCATGGAGTTTCCCGTCTTTCCTCGCCGCATTCTTACCGGCTGTTTGCATCGACGCCCTTGCCCTATGTATGCTGATTGCCAAATCAGGCAAATGGCCAATCTGGTGTGGCGGAGGAGGAGCAACGATGGCGATCTTCGACGACGAACCCAAGAAGAAGGCACGTCAGCACGAGATCGGACAGGATCTGTCGCTGCTTTCCGTCGGCGAACTGTCGGAGCGCATCGGCATCCTTCGCGACGAAATCGCCAGGCTGGAGGCGGAGCTCAGGGCCAAGGACAACACCAAATCGGCCGCCGAGGCACTGTTCCGCCGCGGATAGGCAGGCGGGCGCAACAGCCCGCCGCCGAAAAGCCCAAATGCGACTGTCTTCAGACCTTGAGTCCCTCCAGAGTCCAGCCGGATTAAAAAATGCTCGCATCCTACAGACCGATCCTCTCCCTGCTTCGCGGCACTGCCTTCCTGCTGGCGGCATCGGGTCTGCATGGGCTGCTGCTTCCCCTGCGCGGCCAGGTGGAAGGGTTCTCCACCGCATCGCTTGGCCTGATGGGCACGGCCTGGGCCGGTGGCTTCGTCACAGGCTGCTTCTTTGCCCCACGCATCGTGCGCCGCGCCGGGCATGTGCGCGCCTTCGGCGCCTTCGCCGCGTCCGGCGCCATCGTGGCCCTGCTCACCGGCCTGGTCATCGATGAATATGTCTGGATCCTGCTGCGCGCCTTTACCGGCTTCACCATGGCCGGCGCCTTCATGGTCATCGAAAGCTGGCTGAACGAGAAGGCCACCAACGAGAACCGCGGCACCGTCTTCGGCCTCTACATGATGGTCACCTATGCCTCGATCATGGGCGGCCAGATGATCGTCGCCGGCGGCGACGTGAAATCGGCGTCGCTGTTCATGATCACCGGCATCCTGTTCTGCCTGTCGCTGATCCCGACCGCGGTTTCGACGGCGTCGCACCCCAAGCCGCTGCAGGACGTCAAACTGGACGTCAAGGGACTCTATGCCAACTCGCCGGTGTCGGCGATCGCCTGCGTTTTGATCGGCATCGCCAATGGCGCCTGGGGCACGCTGGGTGCGGTCTATGGCGCGCGCATCGGCATTTCCACCGCAGAGATCGCCTTGATGATGAGCCTTGTCGTCGTCGCGGGTGCTGCCATGCAGCTGCCGGCCGGGCGTCTCTCCGACAAGACCGACCGGCGTTTCGTGCTGGCCGGCGCCGCTTTCGGCGCGGCCCTGTTCGCACTCCTGATCTTCCTGTTCCAACCACGCTCCGGCATCTTCGTCATCGTCTTCACCGCCGCTTACGGCGCTTTCGCCTACACGCTCTATTCGATCGCCGTGGCGCACGCCAACGACCACGCCCGTGCCGAGGACTTCGTCAAGGTGTCGGGCGGACTGCTGCTGCTTTACGGCTTCGGCACCATGATCGGACCCTTGCTGGCGGCGGCGCTGATGGGCTGGATGCGCCCGGAGGGCCTGTTCCTGGCCACCGCCTTCGCGCATCTGTCATTGGCAGGCTACACGCTGCTGCGCATCAGCCGCCGCGCTCCGGTGCCGATCGGCGATCGCGACGCCTTCAAGACGCAGCCGGCCGACCGTTCGGTGACGCCGGAAGCATTGCGGCTTGATCCAAGAAGAAAAGCAGAAGCAGACAGTTGAGATTCGAAAAACTTTGCCTCACAAATGAGGCATGATGTTTTCCGACGCCTTCATGGCGATCGCCGACCCCAATCGGCGCCACCTTCTGGAAGAACTTCGACGCGGTCCGAAGACCGTCAACGAGCTGGCGGCCGGGCTTCCAGTCTCACGCCCGGCCGTATCGCAGCATCTGAAAGTGTTGCTCGACGCCGGATTGGTCAACGCCAAGGCTGAAGGCACGCGGCGTGTGTACACGGTAAGCAATTCCGGCTTCCTGCGACTCAACATCTGGCTCGATCAGTTCTGGGAAGCCTGACCGTTTCTGGCGGGCGACCGATCAGCCCTTTCAGGTCTTCTCGTTCAGAAATGCACCGAGCAAATCGAGCAACACCCCGGTCCCGTGCTCGCGCGACGACGATGTGTCATGGCCATCGAGGAAAGCGCCCTGCTCAGTCAGCACCAGCCGCGTGCCCTTGCCCTCGACAAACAGTTCGATCGTGGCCAGCGACACGGAGATGCGGGTTCGGCCAAACAGCATGTCATAGCTGTAGACGATGCGCTGGTCCGGCACGATGTCCTGATAGGTGGCTGTGTAGACGTAGATCGGGCCATCTTTCGGCCCACCGGCATTGACCTCCTTGCCGCCGACGCGAAAGTCCATTTCAAAACGGCCGGGCATCGGATTGTCGGGATCGGTGAACCAGCGCCGCTTGGCGTCCGCGTTGCTGAGCGCGAAGAAGACTTTCGACGGCGCCGCCGGATAGAGACGCTCGATGATGAAGGTGGAATGGACGACGGATCGTTCGGTCATGTTGGTCTCCTTCAGTTTTCGTCGTCGGTTTGCGCCAGAAAATCGCCGAGCCGATCCAGCCGGCGTTCCCAGGAGAGGCGCCGCTCGTTGATCCAGCGTTCGGCTGCTCTCAAGGCCTTCGGCTCGATCTGGCAGGTACGCACGCGCCCCAGTTTTTCCGAGCGCACCAGACCGCTTGCCTCCAGCACATTGAGATGCTGGACGACAGCCGACAGCGACATTGCCAGCGGCTCGGCCAGCTGGCTGACCGAGGCGGGACCGCGCGACAGCCGATCGACCATCTGCCGCCGCGCCGGATCGGCAAGCGCCTGGAACATCAGGTCGAGCTGGGCGGGGTCGTGCAGCATCGCGGTCAGCCCTTATTGTAGGGGAAGAACTTGAAATAGGGCTGCGCCTCCTCGATCACCCTGGCAAAGGCAGGGCGCCGCAGCAGGCGGTCGTGATAGCGCTTCACGGCGGGATAGTTGTCGCCGAATGGCTCGACCTTGTTGGCATAGAAAAGTGCTGGAGACGCCGCGCAATCGGCCAGGCTGAAGGCGCCGCCCACCGCCCAGGTCCTCGACTGCATTTCCTGTTCGACGATGGCATAGGAATTGCGCAGCTGGGCGCGCGCCTGCTCGACGCCGAGCGGATCGGTTTTGTCCTGCGGCCGCAACCGGTCGCCGACGATCTTCTGCATCGGCTCCTGCACATAGAAATCATAGAAGCGGTCGGCCTGGCGGACCGCCAGCGCCAGGTCGATTTCGGCGGGAACGAGTTCGACAGGCCCTGGATAGTGCGCGGCCAGATATTCCACGACGATGGTCGATTCCAGCACCGTGCGGCCGCGCGCATCGTCGCGCAGCGCCGGCATCTTGCCGCTCGGCGATATCTTCAGGAAGGCCGCGCGCGAGTGCTCGTCGCCGAGATCGACGATGACCGGGTTGAAGGCGGTGGCGTTCTCGTACAGCGCGATCAGCGGCTTCCAGCAGAACGAGGCCAACGGGTGGAAATGCAGCGTCAGGGACATTCTTTGCTCTTCCGTTTTCGGGGTTCGTCGATCAGCGGGAGATCAACACTGAAGCATTTACTTAACTATTACGGCATGCCTTGCCCGTCAAGACCACCCGCGAAGGCTCAATTGGATCGGATATGCGCAAGGATCGCGGCCGATATCGCCGGCCAGTCTTGCGGATGCAGCTCATGGCCGCCGCCCGCGACGCGAAGGAGTTTCGCGCCGGCGACCGTTTTGGCCAGCGCCTCGCCATGTTCGACCGGAAAGATCGGATCTGATGTGCCATGGATGACCAGCAGCGGCGCCGCCATCTCCGGCAGCCGCCCCTTCCATGCATCGCCACCCTTGAGCGAAAAATGATTGGTCGCGCTCAAGAACCCGCCGGATCGGTCGTAATCCTTTTCGATGAAGGCTCTCATCTGGACCTCGTCGAACGCATGTGTGGTGCTGGCAATCGCCCGCGCATCCTTGACCACGAAATCGATCACCTGGCCGCGGTCCGACCAGTCGACATCGGCGCCAGCGGCCGAATGCTCGATATAGGCGTCGGTTGTCTGCGGCAGATGCGAAGTGTCCATCCCCACCGGCGAACTGCTGATCACCGTCAGCGACGCAACGCGGAAGGTATGCTTGAGCGCCACGAGTTGCGCGATCATGCCGCCCATCGACATGCCGGCGACATGGGCTTTGCCGATGCCATGGCTGTCGAGCACGCCAATGGCATCGTCCGCCATGTCGTCGAATGTGTAGGGCGGCTTGCCCGGCGGATATTTGGTCGAACGGCCGGTATCGCGATTGTCGTAGCGGATCACATAGAGGCCGGCATCCGCCAGCTCCCGGCAAAACGCCTCCGGCCACCACAGCATCGAGGCCATCGCGCCCATGATCAAAAGCAGCACGGGATTTTCAGGATCGCCGAAGGCTTCGGATTTGATCTCGGGGCGCTTGATCGTCGTCATCACTCAGTCTCCTAATCTGATTGCATTTTGCAATCGGTTGCACCATAATAAAACTGATACGATAATGCAACTGGTTTTGTGTGGAGAGAATCGAATGAGCCTCGATCGCCGGTCCGGCTGCCCGATCAACCTGTCACTGGAAGTGTTCGGCGACCGCTGGAGCCTGATCATTCTTCGCGACATGATTTTTGGCGGAAGGCGGCATTTCCGCGAACTGCTCAACGGATCGATTGAAGGCATTGCCTCCAACATCCTTGCCGACCGGCTGAAGCGGCTGATGGAGTTGGGCATGCTGACCAAGGCCGACGATCCCAGTCACAAGCAGAAGGCGATATACAGCCTGACCGAGATGGCCATCACGCTGGTGCCGATCCTGGCCCATCTCGGCGCCTGGGGCCGCGTCTGGCTGCCGACAAGCGAGGAACTCTCGATCCGCGCCGAGTTGCTGGAAAAGGGCGGACCGCCAATGTGGGAGAAATTCATGGACGAGTTGCGCCATGAGCATCTGGGTATGCCGCTCGACACGGCATCCGGTCCTTCTGTCCGCGCGACCCTGCAGGCCGCCTATCAAGCCGTGGTCGCCGGCAAGGCTCTCGGCGCCAGCCCGGCCGCCTAACCAACTATTTTCCCCCGTTTGGAGGCCGGCTCTGCTAGAAGAAGCGGAAACCACAATTCACGGGATTGGATAAGGTCTTGGTTGAGAACTCTCGGGATGCCGCCCGCGCGCGCGCCGATCTGCGTTTCAAGAAGCAGGAAGAGGCGGCCACCGTCCGCCAGAAGGCGATGGCGGAATATGCCGCCGAGAGCGACGCCCGCAAGGCCAAGACCGACAAGCTACGGGCTCTGCGGCTGGCCAAAGAAGCCGAAGACCTCGCCAACGCGCCGGCGGTGCCCGCCAAGAAGCCTGCCCGCGCCAAGAAGAAATAGCCGCACGGCCCTTCGGCAGCTGCCCCCCGTCCCGCCGCTTCACAAGAAGCAATTTCAACCGAAACCGGGATAGCTTCGGCCGGCTGGCCGTCGATGATTGTCCCTTTCCCAACAGGAGATTGCCATGACCGCACTGCCGCTCGAAAAGGCCCGGCAAATCATCGATGCCGCCTTCGCCAAGGGCGCCGAACTCAAGCTCAAGCCGCTCGGCGTCTCGGTTCTTGACGCCGGCGGCCATCTGGTCGCCTTCGAGCGCCAGGATGGCGCCTCGTTCCTGCGCCCGCAAATGTCGGCGGGCAAGGCCTATGGCGCGTTGGCCATTGGCATGGGCTCGCGCAAGGTCGAGGCCTTCGCCAAGGAGCGCCCGCATCTGGTCGCCGGCATCTCCGACGTGTCGGGTGGACGTGTGCTGCCGGTCGTCGGCGGCGTGCTGATCCGCGACAAGGCCGGCACTATCATCGGCGCCGTCGGCATTTCAGGCGACACGTCGGACAATGACGAGGCCGCGGCCATCGCCGGTATCGAGGCCGCCGGTTTCAGCGCGGATCCGGGCTGAGTGTTTAGTTGAGGTTGATGTCCCGGCTCGCCGACCGCATCGACACCGCGAACCCGGCCATCACATCGAACAGCGCGATGATCATCAGCGTGAAGAAGATGGAATGCGCCGCTCCCTTGACCAGCAGGAACTCGACCAGGAAGGCGACGAAGACCAGCGTCGACAGGAGATGGTCCATGATCGAGGCGCTGGTCGTGCGCGCCGACTTCACCATTTCGAGGAACAGGAAGATCAGCCCGATCAGCACGATCAGGTCGCCGAGCGTCATCGAGAACACCCCGCCCGACATCATGCGGAACGAGAATATCTCGCTCGCCCACGGATCGTCGCCGCCGCCGAATATACCGAGCAGGCCGAGATTGTAGAGCACGAAAGGCACGATCAAAAGCGGGACGGCACCGAACATCTGGCGTCTCCATATGGGGGCACCTTCTGTAGAATGCTCCACAGGCACGGCGTCAAGATTTTTCGTGCACGGCCGCAAACACGGTCGAAGACCGGATGCAACAACCATGTCAGCCGTTTGCCCGGCCGACATGAAAAAACGAGAGACGAAAACTCGGCGCTTGAAGTAGCCGGCGCGCACGCCGCACCAAACGCAAAAAGACCAGCCAGAGGCCGGTCTTTTGCAACTCTAACCTTCGAAAAAAGCTGGGCTCAGCTTTCCTTGGGCGTCAGCACCTGGCGACCACGGTACATGCCGGTCTTCAGGTCGATGTGGTGCGGGCGGCGCATTTCGCCGGAATTCTTGTCCTCGACATAGGTCGGGGCCTTGAGGGCGTCGGCCGAGCGGCGCATGCCGCGCTTGGACGGAGAGGTTTTGCGTTTCGGAACGGCCATGGATATGCTCCACTACATGGTCAAAAGCCCGCCCGCCCTCGTGAAAGGGCCATGTCGGGCCTAAATCTGAGAAAGTCGGGTGCCTATACACGCCTGACACCGTTTTGGCCAGCACTGCGGTGAATCTTTTTTGTACGGCTAGTCCAGACAGCCGACATAAGCGCCTGAGCGCCCGGCGCGCCGCTCAATCAGGTTGGCAAGCCGTCTGAGGCCCGGTCCGGGTTTTGCCGGATTGCGGGCGATCGGGTTTGGCAGAGTGACGGCGAGAAGGGCCGCCTGCCGGCGCGACAACTGCTTTGCGGAAATGCCGAAATGGTGCTGCGCCGCCGCCTCGATGCCGTAGATGCCCGGCCCCCATTCGGCGATGTTGAGATAGATCTCCATGATGCGCCGTTTCGACATCACCGCGTCGAAGTAGACGGCCAGCGGCAGTTCGACGACCTTGCGCACCGAGCCCAGCGGCCTTGACCAGAGGAAGAGGTTCTTCACCGTCTGCATGGTGATGGTCGAGGCGCCGCGCGTCGCCTCGCCGGCCAGCGCATCGTCGACGACGCCCCTGAGCTCGCCAAGATCGACGCCGCGGTGGAAACAGAACTGCCCATCCTCCGACATGATGACCGAATGGGCGAGCACGGGTGCCACGTCATCAATGGAAACCCAGCGCCGGTCGTAGCCGGAGAAGGTCGCCAGGTCCTTCAGCATCAGCGTCGATACCGGGTGCACGAAGAACGGCAGGTAGAGAAAGGTCAGCACCACCGGGATAAGCGCCAGCACGGCGGCCACGACGATGCCACGCCGGACCCAGCGCCTGAGACTGCGACGGTTCACGCCTCGCGATCTCGTCGCCATGTCCAGCTTTTCGGTCTCATGATCGACGATCGGTTCCGCCAAGCCGCCCAACCCGTACTTCTCCTTGCTCCGGCATAATGGCGCTTGCCTTCTTGCGCAACGTCTGAGTGTCGGCTACCGGTCCCGGCCATGACGAATGAGGACGAAATGGCGTTCGAAATGGCGCTCATCAGGCGGGCAGCGGCCGTCGAGGTGCTGTTGCGGCGCTTGCTCGACGATCGCCCGCTTTCGGGTGAGATCGCGCGGCCCGATCGGCTGATGGCGGCGATGCGCCATGGCGTGCTGAACGGCGGCAAGCGCCTGCGCCCTTTCCTGGTCATGGAAAGTGCCGCCCTCTTCTCCGCCGACGGCGAAGCAGCACTGCGCGTCGCGGCGGCACTCGAATGCGTGCATTGCTATTCGCTGATCCATGACGATTTACCGGCGATGGATGACGATGATCTGCGCCGTGGCCAGCCGACAGTGCACAGGGCCTTCGACGAGGCAACCGCGATCCTGGCCGGCGACGCCTTGCTGACGCTGGCCTTCGACATCATCGCCGGCGAGGCGACCGTGCTGCCGGCGGAGCGGCGAGCGGCACTGGTGCTGGCGCTTGCCCGTGCGGCCGGAGCCGGCGGCATGGTCGGTGGCCAGAAGCTCGACCTCGAAGCCGAGCAGACGCCTCCCGACGAGGCGGGCATCATAACGCTGCAGGCAATGAAGACCGGCGCGCTGATCCGCTTCGCCTGCGAGGCCGGCGCCATCATCGCCGGCGCTGCGGCCGAGGACCGCGAAAGGCTGGCTGAGTTCGGCTCGGCCATCGGCCTTGCCTTCCAGCTTGCCGACGACCTGCTCGACCTGACCGCCGACGCCAGCCAGATGGGCAAGGCGACCGGCAAGGACGCCGCCGCCGGCAAGGGAACGCTGGTGGCGCTGCACGGTGCGAATTGGGCGCGCAGCCAGCTGCACGGCCTTGTCGGGCAGGCCCACGCGCTGCTTGATTCCTTTGGTGACAAGGCGGCGCTGCTGAAGGAGGCTGCGACCTTCATCGCGACGCGCAACAGCTGAGTGCCCCCCGATGTCGGTGCGGGTTCAGAGACAAACGGGAGATCAGCTTCGATGTCGGCCAATCTGTTCGATCTCAGCGGGCGCCGGGCGCTCGTAACCGGCTCGTCGCAAGGCATTGGGCTCGCTCTGGCCAAGGGCCTGGCGCAAGCCGGCGCAAGCGTGATCCTCAACGGCCGTGACGCGGCCAAGCTCGCCGCCGCGGCGGCACAGATCCCCGGGGCGCAAACGCTTGTCTTCGACGCAACCGACCATGACGCGGTTCGCGCCGCGATCGACAATTTCGAACTGTCCGGCGGACCCATCGATATATTGGTCAACAATGCCGGCATGCAGTTCCGCACGCCGCTCGAGGATTTTCCCGCCGATGCGTTCGAGCGCCTGCTGCAGACCAACGTCGCCAGCGTCTTCCATGTCGGCCAGGCGGTTGCGCGCCACATGATCAGCCGCGGCCGCGGCAAGATCATCAACATCGCTTCCGTGCAGACCGCCCTTGCCCGCCCCGGCATCGCCCCCTACACGGCGACGAAGGGCGCGGTCGGCAACCTCACCAAGGGCATGGCAACCGACTGGGCCAAACACGGCTTGCAATGCAACGCCATAGCGCCCGGCTATTTCGACACGCCGCTGAACGCTGCCCTCGTCGCCGATCCGGCTTTCACCGGCTGGCTCGAAAAGCGCACCCCGGCCGGCCGCTGGGGCAAGGTCGAGGAACTGGTCGGAGCCTGCGTGTTCCTGGCCTCCGACGCCTCGTCCTTCGTCAACGGCCATATCCTCTATGTCGACGGCGGCATCACCGCATCGATCTGATCTTCCCCGCCGCGCGGACGAGCAATCGCGCTGGTCGCGCGAACGAAATCTTAATGTAAATGAAGCGTAATCCCGGTCGTTAAAATAATGCGTATGTGTTGGGGTTGCGCATGCCGGAATATTCTTCCTTCATCCGGTTTGTCCGGATCCGCTATCTTTCAGGATTGCTGATTTTCGCGCTGGCTTCCACGGCCATCATGGTTGCGCTCAACCGTGTCAATTCCTTCCGTCATGAGGTTGACTCGCTGAGCAGCAACCTCGTCATCTTCACCCGCGACCTGCGCAACGCGACCAGCTTCGCCGAGACCACCGGTTCCGCCTGGCGCAACGAAACACGCGACGCGCTGACCGCCTCGGCCCGCGGCCATTCCGAACGGCTGACCAACGAAATCGACACGCTGACCGCCCAGTTCGCCGCGCTGCGCTCGCGCCTGTCGGCCAAGACCCTCAACGAGATCGAAACCGCCTCGGTCAACGGCGACCTGTTCTGGTCGGCGCATGACATGGTGCGCAACTTCAACCTGATGTCGGTGGCGCAGAAGGCCGATGAATGGAGCTATCGGGAAATCCGCAACCAGAACGACCTGTTCGTTCAGCCGATGCTGGTCCGCGTCCGCACCGCGATGGATGAAGAGCGCCATCTGGCCGACGCGTCCAGCGACCGGTTGCTGCTGTGGGCGAGCGGCCTGTTGTTTGGCGTCCTGGCCATCGTCGCCTTCTGGATCTTCCGGCCGATGGAGCAGGCGATCCGCCGCGCCTTTGCCCAGTCGGCCGAATCCCTGTTCAAGGCAGAGGCCGCCGATCGCGCCAAGTCGGAATTCCTGGCCAATATGAGCCACGAGATCCGCACGCCGATGAACGGCGTGCTCGGCATGGCCGAACTCTTGGCCAAGACCGAACTGACCCCGCGCCAGAAGACCTTCACCGACGTCATCGTCAAATCCGGCAATGCGCTGCTCACCATCATCAACGACATCCTCGATTTCTCCAAGATCAATGCCGGACAGCTCACCCTGGACCCTGCCCCTTTCCGTCTCACCGAAGCGGTCGAAGACGTGGCGACACTGGTCTCGGCACGCGTCGCCGAAAAGAACCTCGAACTGATCGTGCGCGTCGATCCGCGCCTGCCGGCCCATGTCGTCGGCGATGCCGGCCGCTTCCGGCAGATCGTCACTAATCTGGTCGGCAATGCGGTGAAGTTCACCGAGAAGGGCCATGTGCTGATCGATGTCGGCGGCGAAACTGTCAACGATGTCGTCCAGCTCAGGCTGCGCGTCGAGGACACCGGCATCGGCATCCCGGCCGAGAAACTGCAGAACGTGTTCGAGAAATTCGCGCAGGTCGACGGCTCCTCGACCCGGCGTCACGAAGGCACCGGCCTTGGCCTTGCCATCGCCGCCCGCCTCGTCGACCTGATGGCAGGCAAGATCGGCGTCGAGAGCGAGATCGGGCGTGGCTCCGTCTTCTGGTTCGCGGTGCCGCTGCCCGTGCATCATGCCGAGGCGCGCGAAGCGATCGTGCCGGTCGACGTCACCGGCGCGCGCGTGCTGGTCATCGACGACAATCCGGTCAACCGCGAAATCCTGCTCGAACAGCTCAGAAGCTGGAGCTTCGACTGCGCCGCCGCCGAAAGCGGCGCGGTGGGGCTGGCCTTCCTCGATCGCGCCTGCCAGCTCGGCGCCAGCGTCGACTGCATCATCCTCGACTACCAGATGCCCGGCATGAATGGCGCCGATGTCGCCCGGGCCATCGCCGCCGACAGCCGGCTGTCGGCCATCCCGATCGTCATCCTGACGTCGGTCGATCAGGTCGATTTCGGCAAGATGATCATCGATTTCGGCATATCGGCGCATCTGACCAAGCCGGCGCGCTCGGCGGTTCTGCTCGGCACGGTCATCTCGGTAATCCAGAAGGCTCGCTCGCAGGTCGGCAAGGCGCAGTTCATCCGCGAACCGGTCCAGCCGAAGCCGGTGCCGCAGGCGGCTCCGCCTGCCTTCACCGTCATCCGTGGCCCGGCCATGCCGGTCATGGCGGTACCGGAATCGACCGCCACGCCGAACGGCCCGATCGACATCCTCATCGCCGAGGACAATGAGGTGAACCAGCTGGTGTTCGGCCAGATCCTCAACGGGCTCGGTCTGAGCTACCGCATCGCCGGCAACGGCCGCAACGCGGTCGAGATGTACCGGTCGCTGCATCCGAAACTGATCCTGATGGATGTCTCGATGCCCGAGATGAACGGCTACGAGGCAACCCGCGCCATCCGGGCGATCGAGACCTCGTCGGGCGGTCACATCCCGATCATCGGCGTCACCGCGCACGCACTGAAGGGCGACCGCGACAAATGTATCGATGCCGGCATGGACGACTATCTGCCGAAGCCGGTTTCGCCCGACCGCCTGGGGACGAAAATCGGCACCTGGCTCAGCGAGACGGTGGTGGCCAAGACGGCGTGATCCACCTCACGGCGTCAGCCGGACGCGTCCAGACGATAGCGGCGCATCCAGTCGAGGCTTGTCTCGTCGGCGAGCTTTGCGACGCCCGGCCGGATGTCCCCGGCATTCGGCGGCCGAACGCCAAGGGCCTCGCAGATGGCCAGCAAGGCCGCTGCCGGATCGGCTGAGAGACGATCGTAGCCGACGCGCAGCGGCGTTATGCGTTGCGCCGCGAACCAGATGTTCCACGCCGCGTCATAGGCTTCGAGCTTGGCGAGTTCCCCTTTGATCCGCTCGAAATCATATCGGGGTTCTTGCGCCGGTGCGACCCTTTCGATCTCGGTGCCGTCCGGCGCAATATGCCAAAGGCCGGTCTGCTGTGCCTTGATCAGCGAGATCGCCTGCGCAAGCTTGTTCTCACGCGACAGGTGGATGTAGAGAATGCGGCCGAATGCCTGTTCGAAGCGCGCTTTGTCTGACGCCAGCCCTGGAAAAATGCGGTCGAGGATCGCCGAAAGTTCATCCAGGTTTTCGCGCATCAGGCGCAGGCCGAAGATGCCTGTCCCGCCCTTGCCGGCGGTGATTGCCGCATCGAAATAGGCAACGTCGAATTCAAGCTCGCCCATCGTGTCGCGGGCCGGCAATTTCCACTCGTCGGCCCATTCCGACAGGTCCTGCCGCCGATAGAAGGAGTGCGGATCGCCTGATGTCCCGGTGGAGGCCAGGAGCTTGCACAGCAGCGTGCTGCCGGTTCTCGGCGTGCCGCAGATGATGTAGGCGTCGAACATCCCGCTGCCCTCGTCGTTCATCGCAGGCAGGGCAACCCCGGCCGATCCACCGCCTATAATAGAAATCGCTGCTGAATGCGACGGGCGCACTCCAACGGCGTATGCAGGCTGGTGTCGACTTCGAGGTCGTAACTTATGCCCGCGTGCACGCGCCCATATTGCCAGCGCGCCAGCCCCGGCAGTCTGTCGGGTCGCCGGGCCTCGCGGGCTTCCAGAACCTCCAGCGGCGCCATCACACCGACCAGGTGGAGGTCGAAGGCCGACAGCAGTTTGACATAGTCAGGCATTTCGCCGTTGCACAGCACATCGTCGACGATCACGTCGTTGCCTTGCCCGGCCCTGGCGGCGATGGCGTGGCGCATGCCGTGCAGCGTTCTTTCGCCCACCGCTCCGGCCCTGATCACGACCGCGGGTTTGCCGTCCTGTTGAACGGTTTCGTAGGAAAAGCCATCGGCATGGTTCTGCAAGGCCTCTGGCAGCATCTCGAGGAAGCTGTCCATCTGGACATGCAGGAACGGCGCGGCGGTTATTGTCTGCAACGCCCTGGCAATCGAGCTTTTGCCGGCACTGCCGACGCCATTGAGCAGGACGATCCTGGCTGTCATCGTCAAACGCCTCTCTCGGACCGGCCTACCGGTTGCGCACCACCACGCACGCCCCGCCGACACCCTGCAGTTTCTGGCAGATGACATTGGCGGCGGCGCGGTCGTCGACGCCGATCCTGACGGCGTAGATACCGCGCCGACCAATCGGCGTGCGCACCCGGCTGACCACCGGATCATGCCCACCGAGCAAGGCCGGAAACCGGCTCCGCACCCTCAGCCACTGGCTGATAGCGGCACTGCGGCGGAAATTGCCGGCCACCTGGACGCCCCATGGTTTGACGTTGATCGAGGCCATCGCCACGGTCCGCGACATGATGACAGGCAGTTTGCGGCAAGCGACGGCAAAATCCGTCTTGGCATCGAGCGGCTCGACTTTTCCGGCATAGGCGGGGTCGGTGAACTTGTCGACCGGCTCGCCCATGACGTCGAAGACATAGCTCTCGGTCTCCATCGGTAGGAAGCCGCCGGAGCCCAACCAGCGCGACACCCGGCTTTCGCCGGCATTGTAGGCGGCCGCCGCCAGGCCAAGATTGCCGTAGCTGCTTTTCATTTCGGCGAGATATTTCGCCGAAGCCGGGATCGCCTGGTTGATGTCGAAGGAGTTTTCGAGCCCGCGCATCTTGGCGGTGCCCGGCATGAACTGGGCGATGCCTTCGGCGCCGACGGGACTGACGGCATTGGGGTCGAAACGGCTTTCCTTCCAGATCAGCCGCGCGAAGAAATCCCGCGGTAGGCCGTTCTGGTCGGCATGGGCCTGGATCAGGTTGCAGACCTTGTCGATGAGCCGCTGCTTGGCCGATTGCGGCGGATCGGCCTGAACGGATGTCGAGCACCCCAGGGCGCAAAGCAGGACCAGCGTCACCCTGAGGAAACGCTGCATTTCGTCTACTCCGCCGCGGCTTTGCCGCCGCGCCCAAACCTTTGCTCGATATAGTCGGCGACCATTTTCTCGAAATCCGCCGCGATCGACGGTCCGCGCAGCGTCGCCGCCTTCTTGCCGTCGACGAAGACGGGCGCCGTCGGCGTCTCGCCGGTGCCCGGCAGCGAAATGCCGATATCGGCATGCTTCGATTCGCCCGGGCCGTTGACGATGCAGCCCATCACCGCGACCTTGAGGTTCTCGACGCCTGGATATTTTTCGCGCCACACCGGCATGTTCTTGCGCAGATCGGCCTGAATGTTCTGGGCAAGCTCCTGGAACACGGTGGAGGTCGTGCGGCCGCAGCCGGGGCAAGCCGCGACGATCGGCACGAACTGGCGGAACCCCATGGTCTGCAGCAGTTCCTGCGCCACTTGCACTTCGCGCGTGCGGTCGCCATTCGGCTCCGGCGTCAGCGAGATGCGGATGGTGTCGCCAATGCCTTGCTGCAAGAGGATGCCCATGGCGGCGGACGAGGCGACAATGCCTTTCGAGCCCATGCCGGCCTCGGTGAGGCCGAGATGCAGCGCATGGTCGGAGCGGGTGGCAAGTTCGGTGTAGACGGCAATCAGGTCCTGCACGCCGCTGACCTTGGCCGACAGGATGATCTTGTCGCGGCCAAGGCCGATCTCTTCGGCCATCTCGGCCGACAGGATCGCCGACTGCACGATCGCCTCGCGCATCACTTCCTGCGCGGTCAGCGGAAAACCCTTGTCCTGGTTGTCGTCCATCAGCCGGGTCAGAAGCTCCTGGTCGAGCGAGCCCCAATTGACGCCGATGCGCACCGGCTTGTCATGCCTGATCGCCATTTCGACGATATCGGTGAACTGCCGGTCCTTCTTGTCCTTGAAGCCGACATTGCCCGGATTGATGCGGTATTTGGCCAGTGCCTCGGCGCAGGCCGGATGATCAGCCAGAAGCTTGTGGCCGATATAGTGGAAGTCGCCGACCAGCGGCACATTGATGCCGAGGCGCTGGAGCCGTTCGTGAATGCGCGGAACGGCGGCCGCGCTCTCGTCCCGGTCGACGGTGATGCGCACGATCTCGGAGCCGGCGCGGTGCAGTGCCGCGACCTGCGCGACGGTCTGATCGATGTCGGCCGTGTCGGTGTTGGTCATCGACTGCACCACGACAGGCGCGCCGCCGCCGACGACCACGCCGCCGACATCGACGCCGACCGAGGTGCGGCGGGGGAAGGGAAAGGAAAAATATCCGGTCATGCCGGCAGCCTTTTGTCTCTGGAGCCCACGCGTCCGCTCTGACGCACAAGCACTCCCCGGGGCCGATGCGCTGAGGTTCGGGCATGAGGTGGAGGAGCAAAGATGGCTTGTCAATGGCGACAGGTCGCCACTGGCAGCAATTGATCCCAGCATGCGAGCTGAAACAGGACACCGCCCGGCGACGGCCGAGGCGTAAAATAGGGATCGGAGGGGATATTAGCTGTGGCTTATGACTTAGCGCTGAAAATCAAAACGACAGCACCGGCGGCGGCTGCCGCCGGCAAGCAAGACCGCATAGTGGCGGCTATGTCAGTCGGGCATCAATGCGTGGTCGGTTGCGCTTTCAGTTTCTCAATCGCATCCTTGAGTGCCAGCTTGCGTCGCTTGAGATTCACGATTTCGAGGTCGTCCACCGACGGGTGGTTCATCGCGTCATCGATTTCGCGTTCGATGTCGCCGTGTTTCCGCTGCAACTCATCAAGATGGGATGCAAGAGACATGATTGGTTCTCCCTTTCATGGTTTCCTCGATTGCAGCCGCCACGGCGCGTCCACCGCAGGTCGCTTCTGTGACGGCACAATGACACTTTGCCACCTTCCGACTGCGATGTCGAATGCTGCGTGGTAGCATTCCACGACAAGGTGAAATGTGATATGGCCTGCGCGCCGGTGGCGGAAACTGCCACCCCCGCCCAATCAGGCCCAGTTTTTGGGCGCCGCAGACGTGCAGACGGTAGAGAATGTCCGATCAGGAAAAGGCCGATATTCGCCTCGAATTTTCCCGGCTGAAGCAGGAACATGCCGATTTCGATGCCGCGATCAACGCGATGATCGCCACCAATTGCGATCCGCTGCAAATCCAGCGCATGAAAAAGAAGAAGCTGGCGCTCAAGGACCGGCTGATGAAGCTGGAAGACAAGATCATTCCAGACATCATCGCCTGAACGCTTTCCCCTATCCGCCGATCGAAAGCCTGGCCGCGCGATCGCGCAGCAGGCCGATGAGACTGCCGGTGCGCTCGTCGGACGTATCGATGGGAACCACCAGGCACATCGTCGCCTCGACCTTGCCCGGTGCTGAAAAGACCGGCACGGCAAGGCACTTCGTATAGGCATCGACCAGGCCCGAGGTGACGCAGTAGCCGGTCACCCCAGCCTTGGCGATGTCGTCGACGAAATCGTCGAGCCGCAGCTTGCGGCCGTCGGGCAGCACGAGATCGTCTTCCGACACCATGGCTTCGACCTCGGCCCGCTCCAGCCCCGCCAGAAGCAGCCGGCCAGACGCGGTCCAAGGCAGCGGTATCTGCAGGCCGGTGGCGGAGCTGATGCGAAACGGCCTGGTGCCTGGGCTGGAATGGACGATGGTGTAGCGGCCGCTCTGCAGCATGCACAGTTCCGAGGTCTCGCCGGTCTCGCGCGACAGATGGTCGACCTCCTGGCGCCCGCGCCGCAGCAGGTCGTTGCCGCGCACATAATCCATTCCATAGAGATAGAGCTTCTTGCCGAAATAGACGCGGTTGCCGTCGCCAGCCATCTCCAGCAGGCCGGCGTCGACCAGCGACCGCACCAGCGTGTAGGTCGTCGAGCGGGGAGCATTCACCCCCTTGGCAAGGTCGCCAATGCCGATCGCGCGCTGCGTCGTGTGCAGGAAGTCCAGGATCTCGAGCACCCGGTTGAGGCCCTTCTCGCGGGAGGCCGTCGTCTTTTCGTCAGCCGAAACGGCCAAGGCGTTGCCATCTTGCATTGTCGATTCCTGGTGTTAGTATCTGTCTTGTACAGGATACATGCGTCTCTTGTAAGAGACAATCGCTTTGAAATCATCGACGTGTGTCTTGCCTACATGGGGAACACAACACGAAAGGAGGTCGCCGTGAACGACACATCCGGAAGACGTGATTTTCTGAAATTGGGAATGGCGGGATTGGCCACGGCCGGCGTGCTGGCAACCGTCGATGCGCAGAAGGCGGCCGCCCAGGCGGCATCCGACAGCCTGCTGCGCACCGTGCTCGACCGCGGCAAGCTTATCGTCGGCACCGGCAGCACCAACGCGCCCTGGCATTTCGAGAACGATGCCGGCGAACTGGTCGGCATGGACATCACCATGGGACGCATCCTGGCCAAGGGTCTGTTCGACGATCCGACCAAGGTCGAATTCGTCATGCAGGATCCGGCGCAGCGCATTCCCAACGTCACCACCAACAAGGTCGACATCACCATCCAGTTCATGACGATGACGGCGCAGCGCTCGCAGCTGATCAACTTCTCCCGGCCTTACTATGTCGAAGGCGTCGCCTTGCTGACGCTGCCCACCGCCGAGAACAAGACCTTCGACAAGCTGCTTGCCGGCGGTTCGGCGACGCGCATCTCCATCCTGCAGAATGTCGATGCCGAAAGCTCCGTCCACTATGCCTTGCCACAGGCACAGGTGCTGCAGATCGACACCCAGGCCAATGTGCTGCAGGCGCTGGAATCCAAGCGCGCCGACGCGGCAGCCGTCGATCTGTCCACCGTGCGCTGGCTCGCCTCGCGCAATCCGGACAAATATTTCGACGCCGGCAAGAGCTGGTATTCGATGCTCTACGGCGCTGCCTTGCGGCAGGGCGACCTCGACTGGCTGACCTTCGTCAACCAGACCTTCACCATCGCCATGTTCGGCCATGAATCGGCACTCTACGATGCCGCCTTCAAGGATTATTTCGGTCAGGAACCGCCGGCACGCCATCCCGGCTTCCCAGTCATCTGATCCCGGATCGCGGAAGGGCGGCATTCCAGCCCTTCCGCAATCCATTCGACGGCCTTCACACCGAGGCGAACGCATGGGCTATGCCCTCAATTTCAACCTGATCTGGCGGCATTTCGACAAGCTGTGGGGCGGTCTGCTGCTCAGCCTCGAGCTTGCGGTGATCTCGATCGCCATCGGCACCGTCATCGGCCTGCTGCTCGCGGTCTGGTACGTCTCGGCCGGACGCGTGGTGCGGGCCATCATCGCCGCCTATGTCGAATTCATCCGCAACGTGCCGCTGATCCTGCTCGTCTATCTCGTCTTCTACGGGGTGCCGACCGTGGTCGACCTGGCCTACAGCGCGCCGACCTCTTTCGTCCTGACGCTGTCGGTCTATAGCGGCGCCTATCTGGTCGAGGTGTTTCGCTCGGGCCTCGAGGCCGTCCCGCGCGGCCAGCTCGATGCCGGCAAGGCGATCGGACTGACGCCCTGGCAAAGGCTCATCCATGTGCGCCTGCCGACCATGCTGCGCATCACGCTGCCGGCGCTGTCCAACACCTTCATCTCGCTGTTCAAGGACACCTCGATCGCCTCGGTCATCTCGGTGCCGGAACTCACCTTCGGCGCCCAGTGGATCAACTTCAACACCTTCCGCATCGTCGAGGTCTATCTGGTGACGACGGCGATGTATCTGGTAACCGGCTACATCCTGCTTTTCGGACTCAGGCTCGTCGAGCGCCGGTTCAGGGCGGCGCGCTGACATGGCGAGCCAGATCCTCTACGCCCTGCCCTTCCTCGCCAAAGGCTTCGCCTTGACCCTTTGGGTGTCGATCCTGGTCGTCACCCTGTCGCTCGTCGCCGGCGTCCTGCTTGGCGTCGGCCTGGTCTATGGCCCCGCCCCATTGCGCTGGGCGGTGCGCATCTTCTCCGACACCATTCGCGGCATTCCGATCCTGGTGCTGATGTTCTTCGTCTATTATGGCCTGCCGGCGGTCGGGCTGCATCTGCCGTCGTTCTGGGCGGCCGTGCTGGCGCTCACCCTGTTCAAGACGGCGCAGGTCATCGAATATCTCAGGGGCGCGGTCGCCTCGATCCCGAAAGGCCAGTCCGAGGCGGCGATGGCGATCGGGCTGACCTTCCGCCAGCGGCTCACCTCAGTCATCTTCCCGCAGGCCTTCAGGCGCTTCCTGCCGCCCTGGATCAACGGCGTCACCGACGCGGTCAAGGGCAGCGCGCTGGTTTCGCTGCTCGGCATCACCGATCTGATGCAGGCCATCAACCAGGTCATCGGCCGCACCTATGAGGCGATGCCGCTCTATATCCTCGGCGCGCTCATCTATTTCGCGGTCAACTATGCGCTCTCGCTCGCCAGCCGGCGGCTCGAGCGGCGCTTTGCCTTCATTCGGGAATAGCACGATGTCCGACGCCACAAACGCCAGTCCCGCTCTGCTCGACGTGCGCGATGTCTCCAAGGCCTTCGGCCCCGTCGAGGTGCTGCGTTCCGTCAGCCTTCAGGTGAAACGTGGCGAAGTGGTCACCGTCATCGGCCCCTCGGGCAGCGGCAAGACCACGCTGCTGCGCTGCGTCAACTTCCTCGAAAGCTACGACTCAGGCTCGATCCGCATCGACGGCAAGGAGGTCGGCTATCGCGAGGCCGGAACGCGCCAGCGCCGCAGCGAACGCGACTTGGCCGCGATGCGCGCCGAGACCGGCATGGTGTTCCAGGGCTTCAACCTGTTTCCGCATCTCACCGCGGCCGGCAACATCATGCTCGGGCTCACCAAGGTGCGGGGAAAGAGCCAGGCCGAGGCGCGCCAGATCGCCGAGCACTGGCTCGGCCGCGTCGGCCTCGCACACAAGGCCGACAGCCTGCCGGCCGAGCTCTCCGGCGGCCAGCAGCAGCGCGTCGGCATCGCGCGCGCCGTGGCGATGGAGCCGAAAATCCTTTTGCTCGACGAGATCACCTCGGCGCTCGACCCCGAACTGGTCGGCGAGGTGCTGGCCGTGGTGCGCAGCCTCGCCGAGGACGGCATGACCATGCTGATGGTGACGCATGAAATGGCCTTCGCCCGCGACGCTTCGAGCCGCATCGTCTTCATGGCCGATGGCGGCGTCAGCGCCGTCGGCCCGCCCAAGGAGATCCTGGCGGCGGAAACCAGCAACGAGCGCCTCCGCGCCTTCCTGGCGCGCTTTCGCGCCTCGCATTTCTGACAATGGACGGCCGGTGCCGTCCCAAGGAGCCTGCTTCCATGACGCCTTACATCCGGCTCGCCGAACTCGGCCTGACGCTGCCCGAGCCGCCGACGCCCATCGCCAACTTCGTCACCCATGCCGAGAGCGGGCGATTGATCTTCCTGTCGGGCCAGGGGCCGCTGCGTGCCGACGGCACGCTCTGCACCGGCAAGGTCGGCGAGGACGTGACCGTCGAACAGGCCTATGAGCATGCGCGCCTGACCGGGCTCAATCTGCTGGCCGTCATGCATGCCGCCGCCGGCGATCTCGGCCGCATCGTGCGCGTGGTCAAGCTGCTCGGCTTCGTCAACGCGACGCCGACTTTCAGCGACCACCCGAAAGTGGTCAATGGCTGCTCGGACCTGTTCGCCGATGTGTTCGACAAGATCGGCGGCCATGCCCGTTCGGCGATCGGCGTCGGCTCGCTGCCGGGAAACATCACTGTCGAAATCGAGGCGGTCGTCGAAATCGCCGCCTGACCTGCCACTCACGGGATCCGCTCACATGAAAACCTATTCCGACACCGGTTCCAACACCACCATTCGCGAACGGCTGGGTTTGCGGCCGATCATCAATGTCTCCGGCACCATGACCGCGCTCGGCGCATCGATCATCGTTCCGGAGGCGATCAGCGCCATGGCGGAAATGGCCTCGCAATGGGTGGAAATGGATGATCTGCAGCGCGCCGCGAGCACGGTGGTGGCGCGCCTCACCGGCGGTGAGGCCGGCTTCATCACCGCCTGCTGCGCCAGCGGCATCACCATGGCGATCGCCGGTGCGATGACGGGAACCAGCCTGCTCGCCATCGAGCGCCTGCCTGATGACACCGGCGACCTCAAATCGGAGGTCGTCATCCAGCTTGGCCACATCGTCAATTACGGCGCCCCGATCGACCAGTCGATCCGCGTCGCCGGCGCCAAAGTAGTGCCCGCCGGCACGGTCAGCGTCACCCAGGACTACCATGTGCGCGAAGCGATCAACGAGCGCACGGCGGCCGGCCTCTATGTCGTCGCCCATCACACGGTGCAGTACGGCATGCTGTCGCTGGAGGAATTCTGCGAGATCTGCCACGCCAAGGGCGTGCCGGTGATCGTCGATGCGGCGTCCGAATATGATCTGCGCGGTTTTCTCGCCCGCGGCGCCGACGTCGTCATCTATAGCGGCCACAAGTTCCTGAGTGGGCCGACCAGCGGCATCGTCACCGGCCGCAAGGACCTGGTGCTATCAGCCTATCTGCAGAACCGCGGCGTGGCGCGGGCCATGAAGGTCGGCAAGGAAAGCATTGCCGGCACCATGGCGGCACTGGAAGCCTGGGAAAAGCGCGATCACGACGGCATCCGCCGGCGCGAGGAGGCGGCGCTCAATCTCTGGAAGGACACCTTGCAGGGACTGCCGGGCATCCTTGCCAAGATCATTCCAGATCCAACGGCCAATCCGCTCGACCGGCTGCAGATCTTCGTATCGCCGGAGAGCCGCTTCAGTGCCGCCGGCCTCGCCTCGGCGCTGGCGGCCGGCTCGCCGCCGATCATCGTGCGCAACCACGAAGTCGAGCGCGGCCACTTCTTCCTCGACCCCTGCAATCTGCATCCCGGCGAGGCCGAGATCGTCGCCGAGCGGTTGCGTGGAGTGCTGACCGCGAAGGACCGTCCCGCCGATGCGATGAAGGCAGCGCGGAAGGATTCTTCTGGCACACTGCGCTGGCCGGATTGAGCGTCAGGCCAACCATCCCAAACCACCAGTGATCACGCGACTGTGAACAGCCCGGATCGCAGGCTTTGGGAATAAATCGGCGCCGCGACAAGTCTCCTCCGTATACGCCACGGCTGGCGTTGAGGAGACCGGCATGCCCCATCATTGCAAGGACAGCGAACACGGCGTCGGCCGTGGCGATGCGCTGGCGAGCATGATGGTCGTCAGGCTCTCCTTCGTGGCGCTTGACAGCGGTGACGCAGATGAATTCAGTTTCGGCAAGGCAGGCGGCTCTGCCTGCTTCCGGGGGCTTTGCCCCTCCGAGCAGGGCAAGGTCACCGTCGCATCTTGAGGCGGCACGGCCTGGAGTATCGGATCATGGTGCCGCGTTGAGCGAGAGGGCCCTGGCAGAACGCTTCAACGAAGTGGTGCTGCCGCATCTCGGCGATGCGCTGGCGTTGGCCCGCTGGCTGACCGGCAATGCCGCCGATGCCGAGGATGTGGTGCAGGACGCCTGCATCAAGGCGCATGCCGGCATATCAGGCTACGCTGGCGGCAACGCCCGCGCCTGGCTGCTGACCATCGTGCGCAACACCTCCTACACCTGGATGGCGCGCAACCGGCCGCGTGCCATGATGGCCGTCGGCGATCTGGGCGACCTCGATGACATGGCGGCGGCGCACGGCACCAGCATGCCCGACGAGGACGGCCCGGAGGCTAGCCTGATCGCCAAGGCCGATAGTGCAGCATTGGAGGCGGCGATCGCGGCCCTGCCGCAGCCATTTCGCGAGACACTGGTGCTGCGCGATATCAACGGCCTCAGCTATCGCGAGATATCGGCCATGCTTGCCGTGCCGATCGGCACGGTGATGTCCAGGCTGGCCCGCGCCCGTGGCCTGCTCGCGTCAGAATTGGGGAGAGCGTCATGACGCACGACGACGGACTGCCCAACGATCCCGAAGGTATCAGACTGATGATCCATGCCCTTGTCGATGGCGAGCTTGATGCGGCGGCCGCTCTTGCCGTGGAGCGCCGCATCGCCGCCGACCCCAGGCTTGCCGCCGAGCATGCCCGCATTGTCGCCTTGCAAGGCGCTGTCAGCCGTCTGCCGCGCCCTGATGTCAGCGACGCGTTCCGGGCCCGCATCGCGTCGATCGGCATGGCCGGCACCGAACGGCAGGCGCCGGGCGAGGCGGAGCCGCAGCGCGGTACGCCGTCGACGCTGCCGGGGTTGATTGCCGGCGCTGGCGGCGGCCAGAGACGGGAAGCCGGGACACGTCCTTCTGAGGCGCGGCCATCGCCGAGAGCGCGCCGCTTCGGCTCGTTCGACTGGCGCGCCATGGCCGCGTCGATCATGATCAGCGCCGTGCTGGCCAGCGGGGCGACGCAATGGGTGATGCAGAGCGGCGTCGATGACGGCTTTGCCGCCGCGGTCGCCAGCGGCCATCGCCGCAGCCTGCTTGCCGCGAGCCCAATCGACATCGTCTCGTCCGACCGCCATACGGTCAAGCCCTGGCTCGACGCCCGCATCGGCGTGTCGCCGCCGGCCCCCGACCTTGCCCAGGACGGCTACGCGCTGATCGGCGGCCGGGTCGAGGTGATATCCGGCCGGCCGGTGCCGGCTCTGGTCTACCGCCACCGCGAGCATCTGATCACGCTGGTCGCCGAACCGCAGCAGGGCGGCAAGACCACCCAGCCCGGCGACCTTTCCTCCGGCGGCTTCTCGATGGTGCACTGGAGCGACGGCGCCTTCTCCTACTGGGCAATCTCCGACATGGAACGGCCCGAACTCGACGACTTCGTCGCCCGCTTCCGCAAGGCGGTGGTGTGAGGGCTACCTCCCCATCTATCGATCCCAACGCTTTGAGGCCGTTCTCCCGCGGGAAGAACGGCCGGCACCCATGCTCGACTCGGCGGCTGGGCGTCATGCCGCCCCGGCACGCAAGCTCTCGGACGACTTGATCGCGCTGGTCGATATCCTCGTGGTCAATGCCATCGAAGCGGAGTTCTTGGCTGGCGTCGCGGTGGTGGAGACGCTCGACGGCGCGGCGCAAGCGGCACGGCTTCTGGCCAATCTCTGCCCCGTGGCGATCGTCACGGCGGGTGGCGAGGGCGTCGCCTGCTGCGATCGGACCGGCGAGGCCTTCTCTCTTCCCGCCATCCCGGTCAAGCTTGTCAGCACGCACGGCGCGGGCGACGAATTCGTCGGCGCTTTGGCCGCCGCACTTGCCAATGGCGAGGACATGCGGGCCGCCGTCACCGCCGCCAACGCCGCTTCGGCCCTGCTCGTCTCGACGCCCGAGGCAGAGCGTCACAACCTCTAGCGGGCCGGTTTGCGCCTTGCCGGAGGACAAGCATGCCCGCATATCCTTGCCGTCGCTGCCGAATTCCGCTAAGGCGCGCCTTTGTCGCCGGGGAGCAACAAGCTTGAACGATCAACGCGCCGACGTCGCCATCATCATGGGCAGCCAGTCCGACTGGGCGACGATGCGCCAGGCTGCCGAAACGCTGGAGGCGCTCGGCGTCCCGCACAAGCGCCTGATCATCTCCGCGCATCGCACGCCCGACCGGCTCTATGAGTTCGCCAAGGGCGCCAAGGCCGCCGGCTACAAGGTGATCATCGCCGGCGCCGGCGGCGCGGCGCACCTGCCCGGCATGACGGCGGCGATGACGCCGCTGCCGGTGTTCGGCGTGCCGGTGGAATCGAAGGCGCTGTCGGGGCAGGATTCGCTGCTCTCAATCGTCCAGATGCCGGCCGGCATTCCTGTCGGGACACTGGCCATCGGCAAGGCGGGTGCGGCCAATGCGGCCCTGTTGGCAGCCGCCGTTCTGGCGCTGAACGACGACAAGCTTGCCCAGCGCCTCGATGCCTGGCGCGCCTCGCAGACCGCCAAGGTCGCCGACGAACCGACGGACACGCCGTGAGCCTGCCCGCCGGATCGACCATCGGCATCATCGGCGGCGGCCAGCTCGGCCGCATGCTGGCAATGGCCGCCGCCCGCCTCGGCTACCGCACCATCGTGCTGGAACCGCAACCGGATTGCCCGGCGGCACAAGTAGCCAATCGGCAGATTACGTCAGCCTATGACGACCCGGCCGCCCTTGCCGAGCTGGCGACGGCAAGTGCCGTCGTCACCTACGAGTTCGAGAATGTTCCCGTTGCCGCGGCGGAAGCGCTTGCCGCCAAGGTTGCGGTCTATCCGCCGGCGCGCGCGCTCGACGTTGCGCAGGACCGGGTCAGCGAAAAGACATTCCTCAACGGCATCGGCATTGCCACCGCCGAGTTTCGTCCGGTCGACACCGACCAGGACCTGACGGCGGCGCTGAAGACATTCGGCGGCAGCGGCATATTGAAAACGCGGCGCATGGGCTATGACGGCAAGGGCCAGCGTGTCTTCCGCAACATGGAGGCGGGCGGCTTCGCCGGCACCTGCGAGGCGATGGGCAATGTGCCGCTGATCCTGGAAAGCTTCGTGCCCTTCGAGCGTGAGATCTCGGTGATTGCAGCGCGTGGCCTGGATGGCGCAGTGGCAACCTACGACCCGGCCGAGAATGTCCACCGCAACGGCATTCTCCACACTTCGACGCTGCCAGCCGGCGTCAAATGTGAGACGGCTGAAGCGGCGCGGACGGCGGCGGCGAAAATCCTGTCGGCGCTCGATTATGTCGGCGTCATCGGCGTCGAGTTCTTCGTGCTTTCCGACGGTTCGCTGCTGGCCAATGAGATTGCGCCGCGGGTCCACAATTCAGGCCACTGGACCGAGGCGGCCTGCATCGTTTCGCAGTTCGAGCAGCACATCCGCGCCGTGGCCGGCCTGCCGCTCGGCAGCCCGGAGCGCCACTCCGATTGCGTGATGGAGAACCTGATCGGCGACGACGTGCTGCGCGTCCCTCAACTGCTCGCCGAGCCCGATCTGATGCTGCATCTCTATGGCAAGGCCGAGGCGCGGCCCGGCCGCAAGATGGGCCATTTCACCCGCGTCAGCCGTCGCGTTCAATAGCCGGAAGCGAAGCTATTGCACCACGTCGCTGTCCTCGTTGGGGCTGGCGCAGCTCGCATCGCCTTCCTCGCAATTGGCCGAGGCTGCAAGCTGCCTGATGCGGTCATTGGTCAGCCTGGCCAGGCACTGCGAAACCTCCATCGCGTGGATGGAACCGCCCACGCTGGCGGCTGTGCTGTGCGCGCACTCCGCGTCGCGGAAGGTGATCCAGGCGCGTTGCGCCGCCTGCAGCAATCTTTTACCGTTGGCATCATCGGAGCTGATCAGGTCCTGATAGGCCGCATTGAGCTTGGCGTCGGCGGCCTGGTAGTCCTCGCCGGCGCAGATGTTCATCATCTGCTGGCTGTCGTCGGAGCGGTCGCATTCCTGTGCGCGCGCGATCGACGTTTCCGCCAGGACGACAAGGCAGGCGGACAGCAATATTCGGCGCATGATCGTCCCCAAATCACTTGAAACACTCCGTATCATCCCAGCCGGCCCACGGCCGCGCAATGCCGCAAGGCCGACATGGCGGATATTTGATGATATGGAGGTATGGAGCATGCTTGCGGTTGACATGGGCAAGGCTCCTCGTTTATGAGCCACCCACCGTTGAAAAGGCGCGTCTTCTGGCGCGCCTTAAAATTTCGACCCGGAACCGGGTCCACACCGACAGGCAAGACCATGAAGATCAAGAATTCGCTCAAGGCGCTGAAGGCGCGTCACCGCGACAACCAGCTGGTTCGCCGCAAGGGCCGCGTTTACATCATCAACAAGACCGCCCCGCGCTACAAGGCGCGCCAGGGCTGACTTTCGGCCGGAGGCTTTTCGCCTCCGCCCCTTGATGCTTGTCGGCCTGCCGACCTTCTCACGCTAAAATCACTTTGCTGTTCCGCCGCCCGGGACTAGGATCGGGCGATGCGGATTCTTTTTGCATTTTTGACAGCCCTGCTTGTTTCCGGCGCCACAAGCTTGCCGGCCGGCGCCGCCGACGATCAGCCGGCAGCGCCGGCTGCCCCGGAGGCTCCTGCCGCGCCGATGACGAAACAGGCCCGGCTTGACAAGCTGTTTTCCGACCTCAAGCGCGAACGCAACGAAAAGGCCGCCGAACGCATCGCCGGCAACATCTGGGGCGAATGGTTCCAGTCCGGCAGCGCCTCGATCGATCTGATGATGCTGTGGTCGCAAAAGGCGATGGACAACCAGAAATTCGACGTCGCGCTCGATTTGCTTGATCAGGTTGTGACCTTGCAGCCGACCTATGCCGAAGGCTGGAACCGGCGCGCCACGGTGCATTTCATGATGAAAAACTACGGCAAGTCAATGTCCGACATCGACCACACGCTGCAACTCGAGCCGCGCCATTTCGGCGCGCTGTCGGGCCTGGCGCAGATCATGGCTCTGACCGGCCACAAGCAGTCGGCGCTCGAAGCCTGGCAGAAGGTGCTGGCCATCTATCCGATGATGCGCAGCGCCCAGGACCAGGTCGCCACGCTTTCGGAAGAGTTTGCCGGCGAAGGAATTTAGTACAGGCAGTAGGGAATAGGCAGTAGGCAGTAGCGAGAAAGATTGGGCGGCAAACACCAACCTACTGCCTACTGCCTACTGCCTACTGCCTACTGCCTACTGCCTACTGCCTACTGCCTATTCCCCTACTTCAGAAC
>NZ_VFUV01000017.1:0-146700 GCF_006441315.1 Mesorhizobium sp. B2-4-19
TCGAGATCGGTGAACCGCGCCTTGCGGGCTCCCGCCTCGATCTGAGCGATGCGCAACAGCGCATCGAAGGTCTCATTGATCTGATGACCCTCCGCGCGCGCGTCGGCCAGATCATCGGAGACGTCCTGATCCCGCGCGGCCTTGTCGGCGGCGCCTTCCAGGATCATCTGCAGCCGGTTGAGCGGTGTCTTCAGATCATGCGCGATGTTGGCGCTGACCTGCTTCATGCCGTCCACCAGGCTCGACAGGCGATCGAGCGCCGCGTTGACCTGGCTGGAAACGATGTCGATGTCGTCGCCCGTGCCGGTCAGCGGGATGCGGGCATCGAGCCGGCCATGCGAGACGTCGACCATGGTGGCGGCAATGCCGTCGAGACGGAGTTGGACACGCGAGGCAAGCAGCGCGCCGCCGGTGATCGCCAGGCCGGTGATGATCAGGGTTGCCCAGCCGAAGCTCATCATCGCCACTGTTTCCAGCTCCTCCGTTTCGGAAAGGCTGAAGGCGACCGTCAGATTGTTGCCGCCGACCGAACCGGAAAAGGCGCGATACTCCTTATGCGGAGGCACGCCTGGCAACACCGCGTCGAACGCCGAGAACCCGTCGGGAAGTCCGGCGGCGGTGAAGTTGCCGGCCAGGTGGTTGCCGGCCCGGTCGGTCAGCGAAAACAGCTGTTCTTTCTTCGGGCTCAGCTTTGCATGGCTTTCGATCGTGGCGACAAGGTCCTCCAGATCGTTGGCGGCATAGGTGGCGGCGACGACCGAATAGGTTTCCTTGATGCTCTCGTCGAGCCGTTCGGCAAGATCGGCGCTCATCATCTGGTAGACGATGGCGCCCGACAGCACGAAGGCCAGCATGAACAGGAAGCCGAATGTCAGCGCGAGCCGGAACGGCGTGCTGCGCAGCAGGCGAGACCAGCTTCCAGTCATGGCGCAAGCGGCGCGTGCAGGCTGTAGCCGGTGTTGCGGATGGTATGGATGAGCTGGGCCTCGAACGGCTTGTCGACCTTGGCCCGCAGCCGGCTGATATGGGTCTCGACCACGCTGGTCTTGGGGTCGAAATGAAAGTCCCAGACGCGCTCCAGGAGCATGGTGCGGGTGATCACGCGGCCCTCGCCGCGCATCAGCACCTCGAGCAGGCTGAATTCGCGTGGCTGCAGGTCGATCTGCTGGCCCTGGCGCGTGACGCGCCGCATGATGAGGTCCATTTCGAGGTCGGCGACCCGCAGCGTCGTCTTCTGCTCCTGCGCCGCCGGCCTGCGTCCAAGCGCGTTGATGCGGGCAAGCAGCTCGGAAAAGGCGAAAGGCTTGACCAGATAGTCGTCGCCGCCGGCCTCCAGTCCCTCGACGCGATCGTCGATGCCGCCGATGGAGGTGAGGAAGATCGCCGGCGTGCGCACGCCGGCCGCGCGCACCGCCTTGATCATCGACAGTCCGTCCAGACCCGGGATCATCCGGTCGGCGACGATCACGTCATAGCCGCCGGTGGTGGCGGCGAAAAGCGCGTCATGGCCGTTGCGCAGAAGGTCGCAGACATGCCCGGCCTCGGTCAGTCCCCTGACGATATAGTCCGCCGTCTTGTGGTCGTCCTCGACAAGAAGAAGTCGCATCGCTGTTCCGGTTGATCGCCGATATCGCGCACAGGCTATCACCGGCATGGTCCGGTTCCTAGGATGGCACAGACGGCCAGACGCCGAAGCCTAATCCTGTTCCAGCAGGATCTCGTCGGCATCGTCGGCGGTTCTCTTCAGCGTCATGTAGAGAACCAGTGCTGCGATGCAGCCCAGGAAGATCAGGCTGGTGAATGTGGTGCCGAAGCCGAGGCCGCCATATTCCACCGGCTGCGACAGAAGATCACCGAAGGAGGCGCCGAGCGGGCGCGTCAGGATATAGGCCAGCCAGAAGGCGAGGATGGCGTCGAGATGGATGAGATAATAGGCAAGCGCGATCAGCGCGATGACGCCGCCGAACATGAGGCCAGACGTGAGATAGCCCATGTCGAAACTCTCGGAGACGAGATCGCCGGCGGCGGTGCCGAGCGAGAAAGTGAGCAGGATCGCCAGCCAGTAGAAGATCTCGCGCCTCGTGGTGAAGATGGTGTGGATCGAGAGCGTCCGCTCGCTGGCGTACCAGACCGCGAAGGTCGCCGCGAGCGCGACCGAGAAGGCAATCGTCGTCGTCTGCAGGCGCACGCCGAAATTATCGACGAGGTTGTCCGTGATCAGCGTGCCGACGACGCTGATCAGCACCACCCCCAGCCAGTAGGCCCAGGGTACGTAGCGCTTCTGCGCGAACTGCAGGACAAGGGCGACGATCAGCACGCCGGTCATGATCAGCGAGGTGACGGTCAGCCCGAGCCCGAGATTGACGGCGAGATAGTCGGCCGCCGTCTCGCCCATGGTGACCGCCATCAGCTTGATCAGCCAGAAATCGAGCGTGACCTCCGGAACCCTGTTCTGGCTCGGTCCGGCAGGCTGCTTGTTGGTCGGGAGCATGGCTGAAGTCCTGAGGTTGATGGTTGCGGCGGGACGAACGCGCATCGCGAGGGATTCATATGATTCGCCCCTATTTCATGCACGTCGTGTCTCAATCGCTGCACACCTCGGAAAAGGCCCGAGGGCGCTTTGGACGGCATGGATTACTTGCCCATGACTTTCATGGCCTGGGCGAAGAAGTCGTCGGCGCGCTTGTCGTCGTCGGCATTGCAGCGTTCGATCCCCTTGGTCTCCAGCTCCGAGACCTTGTTCTTGTCGGCGTCGTTGAGCTTGGCTGTCGCTTCAGCGGCACGAAGGGCCTTCAAACTTTCCTCACAAGGCGCGGGGGCCGCATAAGCGGTGGACATCGCGGCCGAGACAGCGAGGGTCCCCACTGTGATGGCAAGTGAAAGTCTTCTCATGAAACCATTCCCTATCTGATGCCGGTGGTCCGGCTGCGGTAATTGAAGCCGGCCCCTAATTGGCGGACCGGCATCTGAACGATAAGGAAACGACTTCACTCCAGCCTGTCCCGGGGCATACAAATTCGTAAGATGGAGCTGGTTGGCGCAAAAGACCTTTACGAACACCGCGCGCTGCGCTGATAGAAGGTGACCGCCTTGTATCCGCCATCAATGGCGCGCCCCAGTGGCGGACCCGCAATCCGTGCTCCAGGAAACACGAATGAGCCATGCCTCCCTCAAGCCGGTTTCACAGGCTTTCGTGCAGCGCAAGCGGCTGATCTTCGTGCGCGTGGCGGCGGTGCTAGCGGTGCTGCTGCTGTTCCTCACCAAGCCGGCGCTCGCCGAGGGCTCGAACGGTCACGAAACGCTCGAATTCTTCGGCTTCTGCCTGGTGCTCGCCTGCGTTGCCGGCCGGCTGTGGAGCATCCTCTATGTCGGCGGCAAGAAGAACGAGGAGCTGGTTTCGACGGGGCCGTTCTCGATGAGCCAGAACCCGCTCTATTTCTTCTCGACAGTGGGTGCGGTCGGCATCGGTCTGCTCTACGGCTCGCTGGTGGCGGCAGCCGTGCTTGGCGTGGCCAGCTTCCTCATCTTCCGCGTCACCGCGCGCAAGGAAGCCGAATATCTGCTGGGCAAGTTCGGCCCGGCCTATTCCGCCTATATCAAGACGACGCCGCGCTTCTGGCCGAACCCGCTGCTCTACCGCGACGACGACCAGCTGCAGTTCTCGACGCGCGCCCTCAAGCGCACCTTCCATGACGGGCTCTATTTCCTCGCCATCTTCCCGGCCATCGAGCTGATCGAGTATTTGCGGCAGACGGGCCTGCTGTTCCCGGCCTTCGTCACGCTGTACTGATCGGCCATTGTGCGGCTAATTTTGCGGGTCATGCAGCACTTCGAGGAGCCTGTAGTATCGGCTGAAGGCGAAGGGACCGGTGTGATGGTCTTCACGGCCGGACACGCGGCCGTCTGGGCCGACCTGATCGCGGCGGTGCCGGCCGAGGCCGGCGATCGCCTGGCGGCACTGCGGGAGATCGCCGGGGTCACCGGCGTGGCGCACTACAGCGAGGGCCGCCCGGAGGCGATCATGGTCGGCCAGCGACGGCCGGCGGCAGCAATGATGCGCATCGCCCTGTTCTGGTCTGCCCCGAACTTCATCGCGGGTGACGGCCCGCGCCTGCTGGAGGCGCTGGAGAAGGAGACGCTGGCGCAAGGCGCGCTCTGCCTGCGTGCCGACGAGAATATGGTGCAGCGCATCGGCGGCCAGTGGCAGCGCCGCGACGGGTTCCTGCAACGCTGGATCGGCAGCGAACCGGCCCGTCGGCAGGGCAGGTTCCGCCATCCTGGCCGCAGACGGCGGGTTTTACGTGCGGGCCGTCGGCGCTGGCCATGGCGATGGCCGGGATCGATGCGGCCTTGCTGCCGGACCGGGCGCTGGAGGTCGAGCTCTGGCGCGAGGCCACCACCATCATCGGCCCGAGCGGTCCGGGCGGCTGCGACCCCTACGGCCTGGCGCTGGCGGCGCACCGGCGCGGCCTGCGGACCGAAATATTCATGAGCAATGCCGAACCGGTTTTCCTCGACCGGGCCAGCTCGGAGGAAAGGCGTGGGCTGATGCGCTTCGTGCAGGCCGGTTTCAAGCGCGAGGCCGAAGCCGCGTCATTGCCGATCGAGACGCGCGCCTTTGCCGTCGAAGAAATCGGCCAGGCGCTCGATCGCGGCTTGTCGGCGCTGGTGCTGATCGACCAGGCGCCGATGATGGGCCACACCTGCCCGCATTGGGTGCTCGTCCATGGCCATGGCGACGGCGTCTATTTCCTCAACGATCCCTGGATCGAGCCAGACCGGCTCGAACAGAAGATGGACGTCGTGGATCTCCCGGTTCGGGCGGCGGAACTCGACCGGATGGCCTGGTACGGCAATCCGGCCTATCGCGCCGCGGTTCTTGTTGGGCCGGGTCCGGCCACCCGAAAGCGCTAGGCTCCCAGCGGATACGGCATGTAGCCGACGAAGCCGGCGATCTTCCAGCTGCCTTCGACCTTGCGGCAGAAATACAGCGTCTGCCATTTCAGCCGGTCGACGCTGCCATCCGCCTTGGCGACGGAGCCGTCGAACTTCTTGTGCAGCACGGCGCGGTCGCCGTCGACGTCGATGTCGCGCAGATTGGTGACGCGAAACAGCGCTTCGCGCAGCGGCTCGGCGAATTGGGTCGCCGCCGTCTCCCCGGCCTGGCGCAGCCACTCGTCGCGATAGATCTCCAACCGCGGGAACTGCAGCCGCCAGGCATCGGCATTGGCGAGGAAATGCGCGTGCATGCCGAAGAAGCTTTCGGCGATGAAATCGTGCTCGACCATGGACCAGTCCTGGCCGATGAAGGCGTCGATGTCGCGCCGCACCAGCATTTCCCACAACGCATGGCGGTCGGCATCGCCTGAAGGAAACGGGTTCTTGTCGAAGGTCATTCTCGGTTTCTCCGGTGTCGCGCAGGCATGTGTCCGTGGCGGCGCGCAGGCCGCCCGGCCGGTGCGCACGATGCAAGCGCTTCTGTAATAAAGCAACACGGATTTCGAAGAATGTTGCTTTCCAACAGGGGCCCTATCGGGACCGCCCCGATCGCGGTAAATCTGCGCGGAAGCGGGCGCCGCCCTGGTGCCCCTGCCGCGTCAACAGAGGAGGCCATCCCTTGCCCAAGCAGACTTTTGGAACATCCCATGTGCCGCTGTCGCCCGCCGTGCGGGCCGGCGACTTCGTCTATGTCTCGGGCCAGGTTCCGGTCGGCAGCGACGGCATCGTGGTCAAAGGCGGCATCACCGAACAGACCGAGCAGGTGCTTGCCAATGTGAAGGCGGCGCTGGCCCTGGCCGGCTGCACACTGGACGACGTGGTGAAGACCACCGTCTGGCTGGAAGACGCGCGCGATTTCGGCGCCTTCAACGCGGTCTACGCCAGGCACTTCCCGAAGAACCCGCCGGCCCGCACCACGGTCGAATCGCGGCTGATGATCGACATCAAGATCGAGGTCGAGGCGGTCGCCTACAGGCCCGTCTAAGAGAGACCGTTTGGAAATTCTACTCCGGCGGCCATCTAGCGGGGTTTTCCGCGCTTCCCCGTTCTACTGCGTGCAGTAGAACTGAGCTCACGGACCCAAATGTCCGCTCCGCTCCGGTTCTCGAAACCACCACCATTTGACTCGCCGGCGCGAATTTCGAAACAGTCTCTGAGAAGGCAAAGCAACGAACCGGAGGTTCCCCTCATGCAATTCGACCTCCTGCTGAAGGGCGGACGGCTCATCGATCCGGCGTCCGGCATCGATGCGGCGCGCGATGTCGCCATCGCCAATGGGCGGGTCGCGGCGGTCGACGCCGATATCCCGGCGGATCGCGCCAAAGAGGTGGTCGACGCGGCCGGCTGCATCGTCGCGCCTGGCCTGGTCGACCTTCACAGCCACGTCTATTGGGGCGGCACCTCGCTCGGCGTCGACGCCGACCGGCTCGCTGCCAAAAGCGGCACCACCACCTTCATCGATGCCGGCAGCGCAGGCGCCGGCAACTTCCTCGGCTTCCGCCGCCATGTCATGGAGCGATCCAGGGCGCGCATCCTGGCCTATGTCAACATTTCCTTTGCCGGCATCTTCGGCTTCTCGCAGTCGGTTTCGGTCGGCGAATGCAGCGATCTGCGGCTCTGCGAGCCGCGCGAGGTGGTCGCCGCGGCGCGCGAGCATGCCGATGTCGTCGTCGGCGTGAAAGTCCGCTCCGGCAAGCATGCCGGCGGCACCAGCGGCATCGCGCCGGTAGATCTGGCGCTCGAGGCGGCCGACAAGGCCGGGCTGCCGCTGATGGCGCATATTGACGAGCCGCCGCCCGGCCGCTCGGAAGTGCTACCGCGCCTGCGCCGCGGCGATATCCTAACCCACTGCTTCCGGCCGTTCCCCAACGCACCGGTCTTCGCTTCCGGCGCGGTGCGGCCCGACATGCGGCTGGCGCGCGAGCGCGGCGTCATCTTCGATCTCGGCCATGGCATGGGTTCGTTCGATTTCGAAGTGGCGCGCGCCATGCTGGCCGAGGGGCTGGCGCCGGACGTCATCTCGAGCGACGTGCATCTCTACTGCGTCGACGGGCCGGCCTTCGACATTCTGGTCTGCATGTCGAAGCTGATGGCGCTCGGCATGCCGCTGGTCGAGGTGCTGCGCGCCGCGACGCAAGCGCCGGCGCGGGCGATCGCCAGGCCGGACCTCGGCACGCTGGCCGTCGGCAGCGTCGGCGACGTCGCTGTCCTGCGCCAGCTGTCCGGCCGGTTCACCTTCGTCGACGCGGTCGGCGCCTCGCTGGTCGCCGACCAGCGACTGGTGTCGCAAGGCATCGTCATCGGCGGTACCTGGTGGCCGAACGAGGCGGTGAACGATGTCAGCGAGACCGAGCGTTTCGAGGCGCGGGAGCGGCATACGCATGTCGAGGTGGCGGCCGGGCATTTCGGGCACCGGCACGATTAGCCGATCTCCCCCTTGTGGGGGAAATCGGCAGCTTCATCGGTGCGAATTGCTCGGCTTGCCGTAAACCGGCGTGGCAATCCCTTCCATGCGTGCCTTGATCTGCAGCGCCACGTATTTCGAGTAAAAACGCGACAGCGCCAGATTGCCGCCGTGGAACCACAGCGCTTCCTGCGCCGTCGGCTTCCACATGTTGCGCAATTCGCCTTGCCAGGGGCCAGGGTCGCCGTTGACGCCGGAACCGAGGCCCCAGCAGGGGCCGACCTTGTCGGCGACTTCGCGCGAGACGAGCGCGGCGACATTCTCGTTCATCGACTGGTAGCCGGTGCAGGCGATGATGGCGTCGGCCTCGAGCTCGCTGCCGTCCTCGAACAGGATGCCTGTCGGCGTCAGCGCCTTGATGGCGACGCCGCTGCGGATGCCGATCTTGCCGTCGATGATCAGGTCGGAAGCCCCGACATCGATGTAGTAGCCGGAGCCGGTGCGATAGGCCTTCATCAGGAGGCCGGTCTCGTCGTCGCCGAAATCGATGGCGAAGCCGGAGGCGCGCAAACGGTCGTAGAAGGCGGCGTCGCGGGCCTTGATCACCTCGTAGAGCGCGCGCTGGCCCTTGGGCACAAGCGCGAAGGGCGTCGAGGCGACGATCATGTCGGCCTTTTCGGTGGTGATGCCGCGCGCCAGCGCGCTCTCCGAGAAGATCTCGAAGCCGACCTCCATCAGCGTGTCCGACTTGACCACGGTGGTCGGCGAGCGCTGGATCATGGTGACGTCGGCGCCGCTTTCCCAGAGATCGACGCAGACGTCATGCCCGGAGCTGGCCGCGCCGATGACGGCGACCTTTTTGCCGCGGAATTTGTCGCCGCTGGCATACTGGCTGGAATGCAGCAGCTCGCCCTTGAACGCTGCGGCGCCGGGCAGGTCGATCTTTCGCGGCGGACCGTAGGCGCCGGTGGCGAAGACGATGTGCTTCGGCTTCAGCGTGATGTGGCGGCCGACGCGATCGACCACCACGGTCCACTCGTTCCGTGCCTCGTCATAGGAGGCACTGAGGCACTTTGTGGCGACCCAATAGTTGAGCTCCATGACGCGCGTGTACATTTCCAGCCAGTCGCCCATCTTGTCCTTGGGCGTGAAGACCGGCCAGTTTTCCGGGAACGGAATGTAGGGCAGATGGTCGTACCAGACCGGATCGTGCAGCACGAGCGTGCGATAGCGGTTGCGCCAGGAATCGCCGGGCCGGGCGTTCTTCTCGATGACGATGGTCGGCACGCCGAGCTGCCGCAGCCGCGCGGCCAGCATGATGCCGCCCTGCCCGCCGCCGATGACCAGGCAATAGGGCTGCTCGGTGACGCCGAGCTCGCGCGTCTCGCGCGCCCGCGCCTCCGACCAGGTCTCGCGTTCGGGGTCGGCCTTGTGGCGCACGCCGAGCGGCCGTGCCAGGCCCTTGCGCTCCTCGAACCCCTTGAGGTCGGTCATCGCCGTGAACAGGGTGCGGCAGCGGCCGTCGCGCAGGCGCATGATGCCTTGGCCGGAAGCCACAGCGGTCTCGAAGGTGAACCAGGCTTCGATGGTGCCCTCGTCCGAGGTCGCCTCGCCGGAGAGCTGCCATGCGGTGGGTTTCGTCGTCGCCAGCGTCGCCTCGAGCATGTCGGCGATGGCCTCGCGGCCTTCCATGGTCGTGACGTTCCAGGTGAAGGTCAGAAGATCGCGCCAGTAGCAGTCGTCGACGAACAAATGGCTTGCCGCGGTCGCATCGCCGGCTGCGAGCGCCTGCGCCAGGGATTCCAGCCATGCGGCTGCCTGTTTCGTCGGTGCCATTTCGAGCATGTGTTCCTCTTCCTGCGTTGGCGCTGTCCGGTTCCCTTCTCCCGCGAGGGGAAAAGCAAAAGAGATGCTCTAATCCCCGAGCGGCTCCATCTCCTTGCCGGTGCGGTGGATCTGGGCGTTGTATTTGATGCGGCGCACCGTCTCGCGCGCCGAGCCGTCGAGCTTGTAGGCGCAGGCCACGGCCACCAGGTCGATCGCCGCCAGGAAGGCGAAGCGCGAAGCGGTCGGCTTCAGCGTGTCGGGATATTCGGGCACCGCCACCGTCAGCCGGACATCGCAGGCGCGGGCCAGATCGGTGTCGGGCGCGGTCACGGCGATGGCGTTGGCGCGGTAATGCTTGGCGAGTTCCACGGCCTCGATCACCTCGCGCGTGCGCCCGGTCGCCGAAATGGCGATCACCAGATCGCCCGGCTTCAGCGTCGAGGCGGTCATGCGCATCAGATAGGGATCGCACTGGGCGCTGACGGTGATGCCGTAGCGAAACAGCCGGTACTGCGTCTCCTGCGCCAGCGCCGAGGAACTGCCGCCGAGGCCGAAAACGGTGACCTGGCGAGCCTTGGCGATGAGCTCCGCCGCCTTCTGCAGCTCGCCCGGATCGAGCTGGCGTTCAGCCTCCTGCAGCGCCCGGCGCGCCTCGCCGAAGACGGCGTTCCAGAACGGCATGCCATTGTCGTTGCTGATGGCCGGCGGCTTGGCCAGATAGAGCGCGCCGACGACGAGGCTCTGCGCCAGCTTCAGCTTGAAATCGCGCACGCCCTCGCAGCCGATGGCGCGGCAGAAGCGGGTGACCGTCGGTTCGCTGACGCCGGCGCGTTCGGCAATCGCCGCATTGGAGGCGTCGACGGCGTATTTGACATCGTCGAGCACGACATCGGCGACGCGGCGCTCCGCCGGGCTCAACTCCGCATAGGAATCCTTGACCAGCGAGATGATGTCGGGGATGCGCCTGATGTCGCGTCCCTCCGGCTCGTGGCTTGCAACAGGCTCTTGCTGGCTGTCAGCTTCGGTCATGAAGTCGGTCTTCCCTGGCTTTTCGACCTGACCTCTTACCATGTTTGCACGCCGTCGTTCCATGCGCCGCCGCACTGCAACCGTTGCGTGCTGGACGATAAGTTCGCGCCTTCTTTTCAGAGTATGTAGGAAAGCAACACGAATTTCAAGGCTAGGAAAATTGTGCAAAAACAATGTATTGGTCCAAGAACGGAAATTTCATGATACGGTTACCACCGCAAGCGCTTGACAGCAAAGTAGGATAGTTACAGACTGATTTTTGGCAGATGACCTACTGGATCATCACGCAATCTCCGAGGGGCGGATGAACGCGGGCGAGACAACAACGCCGAAGCTTGGCGTGCAGGCAGCGACCAAGATCTATCACACGGCGTCAGGCGACCTCTTGGCGCTGGACCGCTGCAGCCTCGATGTCAGAGCCAATGAAATCGTCTCGATCGTCGGCCCGTCCGGCTGCGGCAAGACCACGCTCTTGTGGTCGATGTCGGGCCTGCATGGCCTGACCAGCGGCGAGATCCGGCTCGACGGCGTCAGGATCACCGGCCCGCGTCCCGATATCGGCATCGTTTTCCAGGAAGCCAACCTTTTGCCCTGGCGCAATCTCGACGCCAACATCCGCTTTCCCTTCGAGATCAAGGGCGAGAAGCCGGACCGCGCCTGGATCGCGCACCTGCTGAACCGCGTCGGCCTCGACGGCTTCGGCGGCAAGTTCCCGCGCGAGCTTTCGGGCGGCATGCAGCAGCGCGCGGCGATCGTGCGGGCGCTGGCGCTGAAGCCCTCGGTGCTGTTGATGGACGAGCCGTTCGGCGCGCTCGACAGTTTCACCCGCGAGGAGATGAACCGGCTGGTCGAGGAGATCTGGCTCGACACCAAGACCACCATCGTCTTCATCACCCACAGCATCGAGGAAGCGATCTTTCTGTCGGACCGCGTGGTGGTGCTGAGCGCCCGGCCGGGCAAGGTCGCCAGGGAGTATCGCGTGCCGTTCGCGCGGCCGCGCTCGCTGGAGATCATGGCGACCAAGGAAGTCTTCGATCTCACCAACCGGATCAAGATGGACATTGTCGGCGAGCGCGCCAGGCCGACGGCGCCGGAACAGGAGCGCGCCAGCGCCGAGATCGTGAGGATCAGGCCGTGAGCGACGCCATCCCGGAATTCTCCAAGTCCAAATCAGGTGATGGCCAGGAGGTCAGCCTGACCAATCTGTCGGCCTTCGCCAGCGGCCCCGGCGTCAAGTCGGGCAAGGAGGTGGCGGCCATCATCGCCGTCGCCGTGGTCATCATCGGCGGCATCGAACTGGCGCTGCGGCTGTTCCATGTGCCGCTCTACATCATGCCGCCGCCGAGCTCGATCGCCTATGCGCTGTTCGACGAATTCCCGCTGATCGCGCCGCATCTCGGCTACACGCTGGTCGAGCTGGTCTCCGGCTTTGCCATCGGCGCCGTCGTCGGGCTGGTGCTGGCCGCCGTCATCACCCAGTTCCCTTTTGCCGAAAAAATCGTCGCGCCCTACATATTGCTGCTGGTCACCACGCCGATGCTGGCGCTGGTGCCGCTGCTCATCCTGCGCTTCGGCTTCGGCTACACGCCGCGCATCATCGCGGTGGCGCTGGCCGCCGGGCCGATGGTGATGATCAACGCCGCCACCGGCTTTCGCCGCGTCGACGGCGCCAAGATCGCGCTCGCCCGCTCCTACGGCGCCAGCACCTTGCAGATCTTCTGGAAGATCCGCGCGCCGATGGCGCTGCCGATGATCCTGGTCGGGCTGATGATCGGCGCCATTTTCGGCCTGCTCACCGCCGTCGGCGCCGAGATGGTCGGCGGCGGCTTCGGCCTCGGCAACCGGCTGACCACCTATTCGTCGATGATCCAGATGCCGCAGTTCTTCGCCGTGGTGCTGATCCTGTCGACGCTCGGCATCCTCATCTACGTGCTGTTTTTCCTCATCGGCAAGAAATGGGCGAGCTGGGAGGCTTGAAGACAAGGATTTAAAGCAAGACGCCCGGGAGGCGGGCGGCAGACCGACGTCAAACAAAAAGGGGAATGCCATGACCAAAGACCATTCGACGAACCAGCCAGGCATCAGCCGCCGCTATTTCCTGCAGCTCACCGGCGCCGGCCTGGTGACGGCAACCGCGCTCGGCGCCACCGGCTTGAAGGCAAGGGCCGAGGCCTATGGCAAGTTCACCTGGATCTCGCCGCGCGGCACGCTCGAAGTGCTCGACGACTATCCCTATTGGGCGGCCAAGAAAGCCGGCTATTTCGACGGGCTCGACACCGACATGCAGCCGGGGCCGTCGGACGGCACGGCGACGGTCAAGTTCGTCGATGTCGGCCAGGCCGATATGGGCTTCCCCTCGCCCGGCGTGTTCTCCTTCGCCATCCAGAACGGCATGAAGCTGAAATCGGTGTTCCACATGGGCGCGCGCGACACGTTCAGCATCGCCTTCCGCAAGGGCGAGGGATCGAACGATCTGAAGAAGCTCGAAGGCAAGACCATCCTGCTCGGTTCCGCCGCCTGGCAGTCGATCACCGATCCGCTGCTCGCCGCGCAAGGCGTCGACATCAAGAAAGTAAAGTATGTCGAGGCCGGCTGGCCGACCTGGGGCACCGCGCTTGCCGGCGGCCAGGGAGATGCCGCGCTGTCGTGGGAAGGGCTGCGCGCCGAATGGATCGCCAAGGGCCTCGACTTCGAGTACTGGCTCGGCGTGAAGAACTCCAAGCTGCCGGCCAACACCTTTGTCGTGCGCAGCGCCGACCTCGAGGATGCCGACAAGAAGGCGTTCCTGGAAAAGTACCTGCGCGGCTGGGCGATGGGCCTCGAATTCGGCTACCAGAATCCGCGCGCGGCGGTCGAAGCGGTGTTCGAGCAGTTCCCGACGCTGGCCAAGAATCTCGGGCCGGAGCTCGGCACCACCTCGATCCTGCAGCAGATCAACGTCTTCCGCGGCGACATGGACAAGCGCGGCGGCTGGGGTTCGCACGACATGGCGAGTTGGCAGGGCTTCTTCGACGAGATCCACAAGATCGGCCAGATCACCAATCCGGTGAAGGCCGAGGATGTCTGCACCAACGACTTGATCCCGGCCGCCAACGATTTCGACAAGGCCAAGGTCAAGGCCGATGCCGACGGCGTCAAATTGTCGGAAGGCTTTGCCGCGCTCGATGTCGAGAAGATCAAGGCGCATCTGTTCGATTCGGCCGTCAAGTAGGGCTGCCGGCGGCAGAACCGGGCGGCGACAGCGTTGCCGCCCGCAATCCATTGAAGAAAAGCGTGGGAGGTGGCGGTGGCCGACAAGGTAAAAGTGCTGGTGGTGGGTCTCGGCAATATGGGCGCGTCGCACGCCAGCGCCTATCACCGCTCCGAGGGTTTTCAGATCGTCGGCATCATGAGCCGCTCGATCAAGAGCAACAGCAAGATACCGGCGGAATTAGCCGGCTATCCGCTCTACGAGGATTTCGACCAGGCGCTGAAGGAGACGGAGCCGGACGCCGTCTCGATCAACAGCTGGCCGAACACGCATGCCGAATATGCGCTGAAGGCGATCGCGGCCAATTGCCATGTGTTCATGGAAAAGCCGCTCGCCACCAACATCAAGGATGCCGAGAAGGTCGTGGCGGCGGCGCGCGCCAAGAACCGCAAGCTGGTGCTGGGCTACATCCTGCGCGTCCACCCGTCCTGGATCAAATTCATCGAGGTCGGCAAGACGCTGGGCAAGCCGCTGGTGATGCGCCTCAACCTCAACCAGCAGAGCAGCGGCAGCGCCTGGCACTGGCACAAGAACCTGATCGATTCGCTGATCCCGATCGTCGATTGCGGCGTGCACTATGTCGACGTCATGTGCCAGCTGACGGGCGCCAAGCCGGTGCGCGTGCATGGCATCGGCGCAAAATTGTGGGCGGAAGCCGACAAGCAGAATTACGGCCATCTGCATGTCACTTTCGATGACGGCTCGGTCGGCTGGTACGAGGCCGGCTGGGGCCCGATGATGAGCGAGACGGCCTATTTCGTGAAGGACGTGGTCGGTCCGAAGGGCGCCGTGTCGATCGTCGCCGGCCAGGCCGCCAGCGCCGCCTCGGACGCCGAAGTGTCGAACTCGGCCGACATCGACCGTCACACCAAGACCGATGCGCTGAAGATCCATTACGCCCAAGTCGACGGCGACAAGAACTTTTCCAAGCCCGACGAGATCGTCAGCATGGAGGACGAGCCCGGCCACCAGGAGCTGTGCGACCGCGAGCAGGCCTTCTTCCTGCGCGCCATCCGCGAGAACCTCGATCTGGCCGAGCAGATGGACGCGGCGGTCAACAGCCTGCGCATCGTGCTCGCCGCCGAACAGAGCATTGCGCTGGGACGGACGGTCGAGCTGGCCTGACGCAATCCGGCTGCTGGGGCTGGAGGCGGCACCGGCAGCGCAGGAGTTTCATCCTTCTCCCCGTCACCATACGGAGAGAAGGCGCCGGCAGGCGGATGAGTGGCGGCGCTTGCATTTGCAGTTAGCGGGTAGCGACAGCTCGCGCATTGTTAAGCGCGGTGTCGAGGCATGCAAATTTGGGAGAGAGACATGGTCACCGACAGTCTTTTGAAAACCTATGCGGACTCCGATGCGCTCGATCTGGCCCGGCTGGTGCGCGGCGGCCAGGTTTCGCCGGGCGAACTGGTCGAGGCGGCGATCACGCTGGTCGAGCGGCTCAATCCGGCGCTGAACGCGGTGATCCATCGCCTCTACGACATGGCGCGGACGCAGGCGCAGACGGTCGACAGGTCCGCGCCCTTCGCCGGCGTGCCGTTCCTGCTCAAGGAGCTGGCCTCGTCCTGGACCGGCGCGCCGAACACCAATTCCTGCTTCTATCTGAAGGACGTCGTCGCCGACTCCGACACCGAAGTGGTTCGCCGCATGAAGGCGGCGGGGCTGGTGCTGGTCGGCAAGTCGAACGCGCCGGAGAACGGCTGGTCGATCACGACCGAGCCGAAACTCTACGGCGTGACGAAGAATCCGTGGAAGGAAGGCATCACGCCCGGCGGCTCGAGCGGCGGCGCGGCCGCGGCCGTTGCCTCGCGCATGGTGCCGATCGCCGAAGCCAGCGACGGCGCCGGTTCGATCCGCATTCCGGCCTCTTGCTGCGGCATTGTCGGCCTGAAACCGTCGCGCGGCCGCGTCAGCCTCGCGCCGTTCGGCGACTATTGGTACGGCGGCGCCTATTTTCTCTGCTGCTCGCGCACCGTGCGCGACACCGCGGCCTATCTCGATGCCGTCGCCGGCGCGCTGCCGGGCGATCCCTATACGCCGCCGGTTCCCGATGCCTCGTGGCTCAGCCTGTCGGCGCGGGCACCGAAGACGCTGCGCATCGGCTTCACCGTCACGCCGCCCAACGGCACGGCCATCGATCCGGAGGTCAAGGCGGCGGTGCTGGCGACGGTGGCTACGCTCGAACGGCTGGGGCACCATGTCGAGGAGCACCACATGCCGCTCGACGCCAACGGCGTCTGGGCGACCTACACCAACATGACCTGCGTGCAGACGGCGGCGACCTTCGACTATCTTGAAACGGTGACCGGCCGGCCGGTGACGCCGGGCGATGTCGAGGCGGTGACCTGGGCGATCATCGCGCGCGGCCGTGCCACCAGCGGTGTCAGGCACATCTCCGATGTAGAGCAGCTGAGGCAGATCGGCCGCGACATTGTCGGCGATCTCGACGCCTACGACCTCTTCATCACGCCGACGCTGACGCAGCTGCCGCGTCCCTTCGGCTATTACGACATGTCGGAGACGGACATCGACCGCTACAACGCCAAATGGACGGACGCGGTGTTTGCCTTCCCCTTCAACATTTCAGGCCAGCCGGCGATCTCGCTGCCGCTGGGCTGGTCGAGAGGCGGCGTGCCGATCGGCGTGCAACTGGTCGGCCGCTATGGCGACGAGGCGACCGTGCTGGCGGCGTCGGCGCAGCTGGAGCAGGAGATGCCGTGGAGGGATCGGCGGCCGCAGGTGAGCGCTTAGTTAGCCGGCAAGGGTCCGCGGGAAAACCTTTCCGAAGGTGGAGGGGCTCGGCTATTCTTCAGGTTGCAGATTAGAACCCCCGCTGCCCAACCATCTCCAGCCGCCTCGCCAGCCGGTTCATCGGCACCGGCCCTTCCGCCGTGATCAGGAACTGGTCCTCGAGATTGAAGCTGGCGAGGCCGTCGATGTAGAGCGGGATCTCGAACGCCAGCACCATGCCGGCCTCGATGACGACATCGCTGTCGGCCGCAATGAACGGCCATTGTTCGGAGAAGACCGACTGGCCGACGCTGTGACCGAAATGGCCGCGGCGGTAGGAACGCAGGCCTTGCCGCGCCAGGCTCTCGGTGGTGACGCGATGCACATGAGCGAGCGTGTTTCCGGGGATCAGCGCTGCCAGCCCGTCCTCGAAGGCGCGCTCGGCGATGGTGTGCAGCTCGGCCTGGTCGGCGGAAGGCGGCCCGAAGGTGAAATTGCGCGACATGTCGGAGGCGTAGCCGCCGACCGTGCAGACCATGTCGCATTTCAAGGGATCGCCGGCCACGGCCCTGGCGTCGGCGCCCTTGGCGCGGGCGCCCAGCGTCACATATTCCGCAGTGACGACCGGATGCGACAGCCCGGCTGCCGCTTCGGCGACGCCCTTGCGGTAGAGCGCGATGAGATCGGCCTGGCGCATGCCGGCCATCGCGTCCACCTGCAAGCGCTCCAGCCCGGCTTCCGAGAGAAAGATGCCTTGCTGGAGGAGATCGATCTCGCGCTGGGATTTGACGGCCCGCAGCCTGTCAAGCACCGGCGAGCCATCGACCATCGGGCAATGCGGCAGCAGCGCCTGGATGGCCGCGAAATCGGCGGCCGGGACGAAGTCGAGGTCGATGCCGAGCGTTGCGCGCTCCAGTCCGAATTCCTTGAGCAAGGCCTGCAGCTGGCGCACCGAGCCGGCGAGATCGAAAGTGGCGGGGCGGGAGAAATCCGGGGCGCGGCCAAGCGAGGCAAGGCCGGCCTCGATGCGTTCGGCCAGGGCGAGCCCGTTCGTTCCAATCTCGACCGGCGCGGATTCGATCCAGATCGGGTGCGACCGCACGATTGCTTCCGGCGCGGCGAGCCGCAGCGGCGCGGCGTTGAAGTCGGCGACGACAACACCGATCGGCAGGTCTTGTCCGGCCGGGATGATCACGAAGCCGCCGCCGGCACGGCGGAACAGCCCCGCCGGGCCGATCCATGCACCGGTCGCATAGTGGAAGGCCTCGGGCGCGCAGAGCACCAGCGCCCCGATGCCGGCGCCTTCCATCAACTGCGCGGCGCGTTGGCGGTCGACAAAGCCTGTCATGGGTTTCTCCGGATGTCCGAAGCGACAACGGAGCACTGCGGGTGCGGACAATCAAGCGGGTTGCTCGTATTGACGCACCGCATAGCTTGAGCGCGGAGCGGAACCCCCACGAAGGGTAGGATGTCGGCCAATGGTTGCCGGCGAACCCGCTACTTGATCGATTCCAGCTTGGCGATGGCCGTGGTGAAGCCGGCGAGCGAGACCGGGATGGTGACCGGCTTGCGGGTGACCGATTCCATGGAGATGTTCAGATTGGTTCCCGACTTCATCGTCTTGAGCAGTTCCGGCGACAGCGGCGTGGCGGCATAGGCGCCGTTCTGGTCGCTGGTCTGGATGGCGATGACGACCTTTTGCCCCTGGTCGACCTGATAGCTGGCGCCGGACGGCAGGAACAGGCCGTGCGGCAAAGCGAGCAGCATGGCGAAGCTGCCATTGGCGTTGTCGCGGCGCACGGTGACGGTCAGCACGCGCTGCCCGGTCTTGGCCTCGGTGAGGTTCTGCGACACCTGGCATTGAAGCTCGTTGGTCGCCGAGCCGCTGGAGCAGTTCACCGCCCATGCATTGGCGTCGGCCGGCTTGGGTCCGGCCTCCTTGGGTTGCGACTGTTTGGTTTGGGACCCTTTGGCGGCGTCTTCGGCAAGCGCCGGGCCAACAGAGGCCGACAACAGCCACAGGACAGCCAATGCCGCGACGCCCTTTAGATTAGCTTTCACTAAAATACTTGCCATGTTCTTGACGCCCCACAATTTTCCTTGTCCCGGCAGGTATTCTCTCGGAAAAGGCTTGATACAACAAGAGCGACTGCTCCGAAGGCCGAGTCCCGGGTCAAGCAAGCCGGCAAATCTACTGTGGCAATATGGTCACAGGACAGAACTTTGCGGTTCGACAACAACACTCATAACCTTCCGGACTCGCTATACAATAGAATTCGCGTAAGAATTGACACGCGGGACGTGTAGTCCCTGAAGGGACTCGCCAGGGATGGAAACTACCGAGACGTCTCGGCAGGTTGGTGGGATGGTAGCGCGCGGGGAGGCTTTGCGTGTGCGCGCTGGCTATCGCCGTTCGCGCATTGCGAGCCATCTCTGGAAAACGACGGCGCTGACGACGCTGGCGCTTGGCCTTTCGGGCGTGGTTGCCCATGCCGACCCCGACGGGCTCTGGCAGCCGCAGATCCGCGCCATCGTCGGCGCCGACAACAATGGCGGCAACGCCGCGCTCGAAGGCTTCATCCCGATCAAGCAGACGGCCGAGTCGGTGCTGTTCCTCGATGTCCGTGCCAAGCACGATTTCAAGGATGCTTCCGGCCAGGACATCGGCCTCGGCATTCGCCGCATCGTCAATCCCGACCTGATGCTCGGCGGCTACGCCTATATAAACCTCGAGAACTACGACAGCACGCAGTTCGCCGCGGCCACGCTGGGCGTCGAGGCGATCACGCCGAACTTCGACGCGCATGTGAACGTCTTCGTACCGATCAAGGGCGACTCGACCGATCATTCGACCAGCTCGACCCTGTCGATGGTCTCGAACCAGCTGATCGAACGGATATCGGTGCTCGACCACCGCGACTACGCGGCCTGGGGCATCGAAGGCGAGATCGGCGCCCAGGTTCCGGTCAACCTGCCCGACAAGCACTCGCTGCGGCTCGACATTGGCGGCTACCATTTCGAGGACCCGCACGGCGACGACGGCAGCGTCACCGGCGCCAAGGCCGGGTTCGAATACACGATCGGCGATGTCTTCGGCAGCGGCACCGAACTGGTCTTCGCCGGCGAGGTCCGCAACGACAATCGCGACGACACCCAGTTCGCCGGCAGCGTGCGGCTGAACATCCCGTTCAATCCCGGCCACGGTTCGGACAAGACCGCGGCCATCGGCGCCGAACCGGTCTATCCGGTCAGTGAAGGCCTGCGCAAGCGCGTCAACGAGCGCGTGCGCGGCGATATCGGCGTCAGGATCCAGTCGCAGGAGGTCAACGGCGGCTCGACGACGCGCGTCGCCATCAACGCCGCCACCAATGCGGCGTTCGGCAAGTTCTATTTCGCCGATGGCGGGCTGGCCGGCGCCGGCACGCTGACCGACCCGACGACGCTGGACGACGCGGTCACCAAAGCCGGCAGCGGCGGTTTTGTCGTTGCGCTGGGCGGCAATGGCAATCTGACGACTGCCGGCGTGACACTTGCCAATGGCCAGACCGTGATCGGCGGCGGCGAAAGCGTCACCGCGAAACTGTCCGGCGGCGGCACCGCCACCTTCAACCTGGGTGGCAGCGACGGCACGATCCAGGGCACCAATGTCGCCAACAACGTCATCACGCTCGGCACCGGCAACACGCTGAACGGAATCACCATCACCGGCGGCGCCAACGGCATCTTCGGCAACAACGCCACCGGCACGACGCTGACCAATGTCACGGTGACAGGCGCCGGCGGCAACGGCGCCGCATTCACCGGCAATTCGACCAACGTCAAGGCGTCCGGTTTCACCGCGACCGGCAACGGCCTCGACGGCCTGCATATCGAAGACAACGGCACTTACAATTTCACCGGCACGACATTGCTGCAAGGCAATGGCGACGACGGCCTCGATATATCAGGCCAGGGCACCTACATCTTCGCCACCGTCAATGCGCTGAACAACACCGATCGCGGCATAACCGTGCAGGGCACGTCGATCGCCGGCAGCTTCACCACCACCGGAGGCACCGTGTCGGGCAATGGCGGCATGGCCGTCTTCATCGACCCGATCACCACCCATGTGGTGCTGGATTCGATCAGCCAGACCGGCGGCACGTCGGGTGTCGTGCTCGACCATGTCTCGGGCAGCTTCACCGTCAACGGTTCGACGACGATTTCCAACACGACGGGACCGGCGATCGCCATTTCGGATTCGCCGGCGACGATCCGCTTCGGCGATGTCGCCATCTCGGCACCCGGCGGCGACGGCATTTCGTTTGCCGGCGTCAATGCTGCGGTGGTCGCCGGCAACATCGTCATCTCCGGCCTCGGCGTCGGCACCGGCCTCGACTTCTCCGGCAGCCACACGAACTTCACCGCGCGGTCGCTCAACATCACCGGCACCGGTGCGGCCGGCACCATCGGCATCGATCTCGCCGACACCAGCGGCGATGCCTCGATCATCATCACCAATGGCGGTTCCATTTCGGGCGTCGACACCGGCGTGCGCTTCGGCATGGCCGGCTCGCTGGCCCATTCGGCCAATGCCGAATTCAGTTTCGGCGGCGGTTCGATCGCCGGCGTCACCGCTTCGCTCGACGCGCGCGGGCTGAACCAGACGCTTGGTCACTACGCGTTCGGCTCGACCACCTTCAGCGGTCCGCAGCTGTTCGACGTGCAGAATGTGATCTTCGTCGGCGCCACGGCGACCGGCTCGGGCACCGGCTCCTCCCTGCTCGACCTCGCCTCGATCGCCACCGCCGATGCCAACACCGACGGCACGGCGATCTTCGTGCTGGTCAATCGCGGCACGGCCATCGACGACGCCGACGGCTTCTCGCTCAGCGCCGGGCAGACGCTGGCCTCGTTCGGCAACGGGCGGACCTTCTCGCTCGGCGGCATCCCGGTCAACGTGACCGGCGACAATGTCGCGCACACCAGCGCCATCTCGGACGCCGGCGGCGCGGCGACGCTGACCAGTTCGGCCGGCGCCGACACCGTGACGCTGGCCAACGGCACCTCGCTGCTCGACTTCAACGTCTCGAACGCCAATCCGGGCGGCGGCAACGGCATCCACGGCAACAACGTCACCGGCGTGACGATAAGCGGCGTCAATGTCAGCGGAGCGGGCCTGGACGGGCTGCTGTTCGAAGGTGCCAGCAACGTCGCGGCCAACAACGTGACCGCGACCGGCAATGGCGGCGCCGGCCTGCGCATCGACGGCAACGGGACCTATGCCTTCAACGGCACGACAGGGCTTTCGGGCAATGGCGGCGGCCTGGCCATCAACGGCGACGGAAACTACGCGTTCCAGACCCTGAACGCATCCGGCAATTCAAGCCTCGGCGTCAACGTCTCTTCCACCGCCGGCACGTTCACCACCACCGGCGGTACGATCTCCGGCAACGGCGGCGGCGGCGTCGCGCTATTAGGCGCCGATCTCGACGTGACGCTGACCAGCCTGACGCAGGACGGCGGCCTGTTCGGCGCCCTCCTCGCCGGCGTATCGGGAAAATTCGCCATTTCCGGCGCAACGACGGTCAGCAACACCCTGCTGGGCGGCGTAGCGATCGCCGGCGGCACGGCCGATGTCAATTTCGGCGCCGTCGATATTTCGAATGTCACCGCACCTGGCGGCGTCGGCATCGTCGTCCAGGGTTCCGCCGGCGCGGTCACATTCGGCGGGCCGGTCACCCTGGCCCATATCGACAGCCAGGGCATTCTCGCCACAAACAATACCGGCACGCTCACCTTCAGCGGGCCGGTCAGCATGACCGATCCCGGCGACGGCATCTGGCTGGAAGACAACACCGGCGCCATTTCGTTCAGCGGCGCGGTCACCATCGACCAGCCGTTCGGAAGCGGCATCGACGTCGTTGGCAGCAACGGCATCATCAGCTTCGGCGACATCGATATCAGCGGCCTGTGCAACTGCTCCACCGGCCTCGATCTGTCGGGCAGCACCTCGACCTTCACCGCCGCCACGCTCGACATCAGCGGCAGTTCCGGCGGCTCCTCGATCGGCATCGACCTGTCGGGCACCAATGGCGGCTCGGTGACGATCGGCAGCGGCATCATCGCCGGTGTCGACACCGGCGTGCAGATGGGCACCAATGGCGCGGCCGGCACCACCGCCAACACGGTCTTCTCGTTCGGCGCTGCCGGCGGCGCGTCGATCACCGGCGTCACCGCCTCGCTCGACATGCGCGGCCTGCTGCCCGGCAGCGGCAGCTATGCCTTCAACGACACGAACCTGGTCGGACCGCAACTGTTCGACGTCGCCAATGTCGTCTATGTCGGGTCCGCCGACACCGGCACCGGCGACGGCTCGAGCGCCGCCAACCTGATCAATGCGGCCGCGGCCGACGACCTGACCAGCAATGCAAACACGGTCTTCGTGCTGGTCAAGACGGCGGCGGTGCAGACCACCGACACCGATGCCGACGGCTTCACGCTGGCCAACGGCCAGTCGCTGCTTTCCTTCGCCAACGGCGGCACCGTCACTCTGGGCGGGCCGCTCGCCAATGTCACCGGCACGCACGTCGTCACCGGCGCGACGCAGAGCGATCCCACCGGCTTCGGCGGCGCCACGCTCAACAACGGCGCCGGCAACGCCATTGTCCTCGCCAACGGCAACATCGCCTCGAATCTCAGCGTCAGCAGTTCCGCCGTGGCGATCGACGGCGCGGCGTCGATCAACGGCTTCACCAGCACCGGCGTGACGGTCCTGGGCGGCACAATCGGCCTCCTGTTCGACGGCGCCTCGGGCACGATCGCCGTCAACAATCTGACCGTCCAGGCCGCGAGTCAAACCGGCATCGCGCTCGCCAATTCGAACGCGGCCATCGCTTTCACCGGCAACACCAAGATTGCCAACGCCAGCAATGTCGCGCTGTTCGCCAATGATTTCGATGGCTCCGCCAGCTTCGACGATCTCGACATCAGCGGCGTCAACGGCTATGGCATCGCCATCCGGAACGGGTCGAGCGGAACCTTTTCCTTCGGAGCCGGGAGTTCGCTTTCGGGGGCCGGCAATGGCGCCTTTTCCATCATCGGCGCGACGGCCAACGTCACCTATGACGGTACGATCAACCAGGCCGGCGCCGCGAGCGCGGTCGCGATCAACGGCACGACCGGCGGCCTGGTCGCATTCGGCGGCAGCATCACCTCGACCGGAACCGGCGACCTTCTCGCCATCGGAACGGCAACGGCGCCCACCAACGGCACGATCAGCTTCACCGGTCCGCTGACGGCGACCGGCGGCGGCGGCGCGGTGATCGGCGGACTTGGCGCCAACACCACCTTCAGCGCCACCGGAGGGCTGTCGGTCACCAATGCGGCCGGCAGCGGCCTTTCGGTCGCGGGCGTCACCAGCACCGCCAGCGCGGCCTTCGGCGCGGTCACGATCACCGGCGCCGGCGGCAACGGCATCGACATTTCCGGCAATGCCGGCCGGGTGAGCTTCGGCACGACCAATGTGACCATGGGCGCGGCCAGCACGGCCGGCATCAATTTCTCCGGCACCAACAACGATGTCACCTTCGGCACGACCACCGTCAGCGGCCTGGGCGCTGGCGCCAACCAGACCGCCATCGACTTCTCCGGCTCGGCCACGACGGCCGATTTCGGCCTGACGACGATCACCGGAAACGACAATGCGAGCTCGCGCGGCATCGACCTGTCCTCGACAACAGGCAACCGCACGATCAACCTCCTGACCGGGTCGTCGATCTCCGGCGCCGGCATCGGCGTCGACCTGTCGTCCGGCCAGACGACGGCGACCAGCGCCAACGCCAGCTTCACCTTCGGCGACGGCGAATTCGCCGACGCCAACGGCCGCAACTCGACGATCACCGCGGCGGTGGGCAATTTCACCGTCAACACGGTGGGCCTCGCGGCGACGGGCGACTACGATTTCGACGATGTCGCCTTCACCGGCAAAGGCAAATTCGCGGCGGCGCCCGGCGCGCTCACGCTGGTGTCGCAGAACGGCGGCATCATATCAGCCCACACCGCCGGCAACCTCAGCACCGACGTCGACACGATTTCGGTGGCGGCCGCCGACGCCCTGGCCGGCACGCGGACCTTCGCCTTCGTCGGCACGGTCGATCTCACCGCGCTGGGCGGCAGCTTCAGCCTCGATGCCGACCAGTCGATCGCCGGCTTCGGCAACCACAATGCGGTATCGGCGGGCACCGTCCAGCCGGCCAATGTGCATGGCAACCTCGGCAATCTCGGCGGTTCGGCCATTACCGGCGATGCCGGCGTCGTCACCGGCCCCGGCGGTCTGCTGCAGCTGTTCGGCAACAACAGTGTGCGCGACACCACCTTCGACCTGACCGGCGGCGGCGCCGGCAGCTCGGTGTTCTTCATCGACGGTGCGGCGGGCGGCTACAACAATGTCGGCGGCGTCAGCATCGAGGGCGTCACCGTGCGCAATGTCGGCGTCGGCCTGACGGCGTTCGAGGTCACCAACCTCGACAGCAGCCTGTCGATCGGCAACAACAACATCGACGTCGTCGGCACGCTGCTCGACGTCAGCGGCGGCACCGGCACGATCTCCGTCCTGCGCGGCGCCTTGCCGGATCTCGTCACGCCCGGCCCCGGCACCCTGACCGGCGGCGGCATCTCGATCACCGGCCGCACCGGCGGCGCGGTCAATTTCAACGACCAGGTGACGATCGGCGGCAATGGCGTCTCGCTCACCAACAACACCGGCTCCATTGTCAGCTTCGCGGATCTGGATGTTTCCACATCGGGCGCGACAGCCTTCACCGCCACTGGTGGCGGCACGGTCAATACCACGACCGGCACCGTGACAAACACGAACGGCCAGGCGATTGCGCTCGACGGCATCACCGCCAACATCACGCTGGCCGCGACCAGCGCGACATTCAGCTCCGGCAGCGGCATCGACCTGCAGAATCTCGCCGGCACGGCCGACTTCGGCATTGGCTCGCTGGCCAACACCGGCACGGGCACGTCGTTCAATATCGGCTCGGCGACCGCCGCGAGCGGCGGCAACGCCGATATCACCTATGGCGGCACGATCGCCACCAACGGCGCGGGTGCCGCCGTTTCGATCCAGGGCCTGACCGGCGGATCGGTGACGCTGTCGGGCAACCTTACCGACAGCAACGCGGCGGCGGGCGGCAACATCCTCATTGCCGGCAACGATTCGGCCACGATCACCTTCTCGGGCACCACCAAGCGGATCAGCTCGGGCGCGACCGACGGCGTCAACATCGGCTTCCCCGGTGGATACCCGTCCGGCACGCCGAGCCCCAACACGAACTCCGCCATCGCCTTCACCAATGGCGGCCTGGACATAACGACGACAGGCGGCATGGGCTTCGCCGCGCTTGGCGATTTCACTTCAGGCTCCGTCACGGTCACCGGCAGCGGCAACAAGATCAATTCCGGCGCGGACGGGTTGGTGGTGTTCGGCGCCAATGTCGGCGCTGGCGGCATCACCTTCGACAGCGTCGCGGCGGTATCGACAGTCAATGCCGCCGGCGTGTTGCTGCAGGCCGCCGTCCTTACCGGCGACGTCAACATTGGCGGGCTCCGGGATATCGGCTACATCGGCGCTTCACTGGGCGGCCTGAGCGGCACCGGCGTGGTCAATTTCACCGGCACGACCGATCTCGACGTCAGCCACAGAGGCTTCGACATCAGCGGACCGCTAGTCGGCACCATAAACATAGCCAATGCCGCGGGATCCACCCTGGCCATCGATGGCGGCGAGGCCGGCATAGTCACGACCGGCCTGCAGGGCGGGATCATCAACGTCGGCGGCAATGGCGGCATCGCCAAGATCGGGGAGACGACAAGCACCACCGGTTCGGCCATCGCCCTCAACGGCGGCAACGACCTCGTCCACGCTACGGTGAATTACAACGGCTCGATCAAGGTCGACACCGGCAGCGTCTTGCAGGCCGGCGGCGGCGACTGGACCGTGCTCAACATGAGCGGTTCGGTCAACTCGACCACGGCGGCAGCGGCGCTGGGGACAGCGGCCTTCACCTTCAGCGGCAACGCCAACGGCGTCTACACGATTTCGAGCACGATCAATCATACAGGCACGGGCATCGGCGTCCTGTTTGACGGATCGTCCGAGGGAACGGCCACTTTCTCCGGCACGTCGAAGATCTTCAACACCAGCAGCGGCGCCAACGGTGCCATCGTCAAGGCGCCCAGCATCGGGCCGGGCGAAGGCACGGGCACTCTGGCCTTCACCAATGGCGGCCTGGCCATCACCACCTCGAGCGGTACCGGCTTCATGGCCAGCACCTTCGGCGCGGGCACGATCAGCGTCAGCGGCAGCGGCAACACCATCACCACGACGACCGGCACCGGGCTCAACCTCGACGGCGCGACGATCGGCGCCGGCGGCATCGCCTTCGATTCCATCTCGGCCAATGGCGCCGCGACCGGCATTGCGCTGAACAATGTCAGCGGCGGCACGCTCAATCTAGGCGCGGTAGACCTGCAGGGCATCACCTCTCGCGGCATCGACATTTCCGGCACCCTCGGCGCATCGTTGAGCGCTACCAGCATCAATGTCGGCCTCGGCGCCGCGAACGCGGTCGGCTTCGACCTCAACGGCGCATCGCTCGGCACCAGCAACATCACGGCGGGCGATTTCGACGTCGATGGCGGCAGCTTCGCCGGCACGATCGGCATCGACATGGCCGGCACGACCGGCACCGGCATCATCCAGCTCGGCGACACGGTCAATCCCGGCGGCGCCCAGACCTCGACCATCGGCAATGTCGGCTATGGCGTCCAGTTCTCCAGCGCCACCAACGCCAAGCTGGTGTTCGGCGACGGCCAGGGCCCGGCCGAATCGACGATCGCGACCACCGGCGGCCAGGTCATCCATGCCACCGACACCTTGCCGACGGTGGGCGACTACAATTTCAACGATGTCAACTTCACCGGCGACACGTCGAACCTGTCGACGATCCACGTCTACTACGTCGTCGAGGGTGGAACCGGCGATGGCAGCCTCGCCAATCCGGGCAGCTATGCGGGTGCCCAGGCGTCCACCGCCAATGTCGTCGTGCTGATCGACAAGACCACCGGCGGCAGCCAGTCGACGATCGACATGAGCGGCACCACGTTCAACCTCGACGACGGGCAAGTGCTGCTCGCCTTCAAGAGCGGCGACGCCGCCATCGACGTTGCCGATCTCGGCGTCTCTTCCGCCGCCGGCGCGTCGAGCGCGTTCCATTTCACCACGGTGCAGAATTCGACGGTCGTCTCGGCGCCGGCGGGCATCGATACGCTGCGGCCCATCCTGCAGACCAACAACGCCACCTCGGTCATCAACCTGGCGACATCGGGCGCCGGGACGATCACCGGCGGCATCCAGAACCTCATCATCCGCAATACCGGCACCGGCGCCGGCATTTCCGGCAACGCATCGGCCACCTCCAGTTTCTTCGTCAGGGACAACGACATCGCCGCCGGCGGCCGGGCGCTCGATTTCATCACCACCGGCGCGCCGGCCAACACGCTGCTCCTCTCGATCGATGGCAACACGCTGCAGTCGACCGGAGCCGCGCTGGCCGCGTCCTTCGCCGGCCAGAACATCGGCCCGGCAAGCAACTCGATCGCCGTCAGGTCCTTCTCCGGCAATACGGTCACCGGCGGCACCGGAGGCGGCATTGCCTTCAACAACGTTACGTTCGATTCCACTGGAGCCGGCGGCACGGTCAGCGTCGGCACGCTCGATGTCGGCACGACTGGCGCACGCGTCCAGGGCAACGGCCTGGCCTTCACCAACACCAGCGGCACGCTCGATCTCGGCACCTTCACCGTCGCCGGCAATGGCGGCACCGGTCTCCTGGTCGACACGAAGGGCGCGAATACCAATTTCACGCTGAACAGCAGCGGCGGCTCGGTCGACACCACCAACGGCACGGCGGTCAATCTCGACCCATTGACCGTCAACATGACGGTAGGAAGCGTCACGGCCACCGGTGGCGCGAGCGGCATCATCTTCGCCGGCGTCGCCGGCACCTTCACCGTCACCGGTGCCACCACCGTAACCGGCACGTCGGGCACTGGCATCAGCGCCATCAACGCCAACACCGGCACGTTCAATTTCAACACGGTGACAGTGAACAATTTCACCTCGTTGGGTGGCGGCATCGGCTGGGCCAGCGGCACGCTCAATGTCAGCGGCCTCGCCAACATAGACACGACAAGCGGCGCCGGCATTACGCAGAGCGGCGGCACGACCGGCTTCACCGGCGGGCTGACCGTAGACACCACCACCGGCACCGCCCTCACCGGCACCGCCGGCGCGATGACCATCGCCGCCACCGGCGGCGCCGAGACCGTGAATTCCACCGGCGGCCAGGCGATCAGCCTCTCGGGCGTCGCCGCCACCATCGCGCTCGATTCGACCTCGTCGGGCGGCGGCACCAACAATGTCGGCCTGACCAATGTAAGCGGCACGGTCGACCTCGGCTCCGGCGCGCTGAGCGGTGCGGCGGGCGTCGGGTTCCTGCTCGGCGGCGGCGGCGCGACCGTCAGCTATGGCGGCACGATCACCAAGGCCACCGCCGGCAATATCGTCGACATCTCCAGCGTCGCCGGCGGCACGGTCACGCTGTCGGGCAACCTCAGCGCCACCGGCGGCTTCGACAACGGCATCAATGTCCACACCAACACCGGCGGCACGTTCAATTTCAACGGGGCCATGACGCTCTCCACCGGCGCCAACAGGGCAGTCGGCCTGGTGGCCAACACCGGCGCCACCGTCAATTTCGCCGGTGGATTGGCGATCACCACTACGTCCGGCACCGGCTTCAGCGGTACCGCCGGCGGCACGGTCTCGGTCACCGGCGCGGGCAACACGATTTCCACCGGCAGCGGCACCGCGTTCGGCCTCGACGGCATGACCGTCGGCACCGGCGGCATCAATTTCAGCTCCGTTTCAGCCAATGGCGCGTCAGTCGGCATGGTGCTGCACAACGTCGCCCCGTCCGGCGGCGGCGCCATCGCGCTTGGCACGGTCAATTTGCAAGGCATCACCACGCGCGGCGTCGATGTTTCCGGCACGCTTGGCGCCGCGCTGTCCTTCAACGATCTCGATATCGGCCTGAACAGCACAACGGGCACCGCCTTCGACCTCAATGGCGCGACGATCAACGCGGCGATCACGGCCAACGACTTCGACGTCACCAACGCAGCCGCCGCCGGCACATCGGTCGGCGTCGACCTGCGCGGCGCTACCGGCGGCCAGACGGTACGGCTTGGTGACGCCGTAGCCGGCGGCGCCAGCTCCAGCATTGCCGGCGTCAACACCGGCGTCTACCTGAGCTCGACGACGGACCTTGCCTTCATCTATGGCGACGGCGAATCGGCGGCCGACCAGCTTTCGACCATCAGCGCCAATGTCGGCATCGACGCCTCCAGCGCGCCGATCGCCGGCACCTACAACGTCCGGGACGTCAACTTCCAGTCGAGCCCCGGCCTCGGCTTCGGCCTCGGCAAAGTCTATTTCGTCGGCGCGACGTCGACCGGCGACGGCAGTGGCCGTGACCAGAGCAACCTGGCGACGCTGGCCGACGCCGAATTCAACGCTGTCGCAAGCGACGTCATCGTCTTGGTCAACGATCAAGGCGTCATCACCGCGCAGAGCACCAATGGCGACGACACGCTGGTGCTGCAGGCCAACGAGCAGGTACGCGGCTTCGACAACGGCAACATCAATCTGGCGCTGACGGTGCCGTCGACCATCCAGCTCGCCAGCAACACCGTCTCGATCGCCGACCAGACACCCGGCGGCACCACCACGCTGACGACGACCGACGGCAGCACCGCCATCACGCTCGGCGCCAGTGGCAACATCATCGACGGCTTTACCATCAACGGTAACGATGGCCTCGGCGCTGCCAATGCCGCGATCGGCATCAGCGGCGCGACATCGGGCGCCACGATCAGAAACATGACGATCAGGAACGTCACTGCCACCGATATCGACTTCGGCGCCGGCGCCACCGGCACGACGACGCTGACCAATCTCTCGCTCTTCTCAACAGGGGCGGCCGGGATGGGCATCAAGTTCGGCGCTGCCTCTGGAACGGTCACCGCCAGCAATGTCGACTTCTCGGGGGGCGGCGGTATGTCCGTCGGCGGCGGCGATGCGGCGTTCAGCTTCGATAACTTGAGCTCGATCGCCAACCTCGCCGGCACCGCCGTCAGCATCACCAACCGCTCCGGCGGCAGCTTCGGTTTTGCCGGCACGGTCACGTCCACCATTGGTGGCAGCGGTATCGCCATCTCCGGCGCGACCGGAGTAAACACGGTGAGCTTCACCGGCGCAGTCAATTACAACGCCGCCGGCACCGCCGTGTCGATCAACAATGGGGGCCTGGCCTCGACCATCAGCTTCGCCAACCTCGCCATCACGACGAGTGGCGCCAACACGGCCTTCACCGCGACCAATGGCGGCACGGTCAATGTCACCACCGGTTCGATCAGCGCGACTGCCGCCCAGGCGGTCAACCTCAATGGCATCGCCGCCGGCATCAATTTCACCTCGACCACCTCGGGTGGCGGCACCAGCAATGTCAGCCTGACCAATGTCACTGGCACTGTGGGCCTGGGCTCCGGCGCGCTGAGCGGCGCCTCTGGCACGGCATTCAATGTCAGCGGCGGCACGGCGGCCATCACCTATAGCGGTTCGATCGCCAAGACGAGCGCCGGCAACGTTGTCGCCATTTCGGGCCGTACCGGCGGTACGGCGACCTTCAGCGGCACGGTTTCGGCGACCGGCTCGAGCGGCGGCATAGCGCTATCCAGCAACACCGGCTCGACCATCAACTTCACCAACACCCTGACGCTGACCGGCACCAACGTCGCCGGCTTCAGCGCCACGGGCGGCGGCACGGTCAGCGCTACCGGCACGGGCAGCGTCATCAATTCAGGCACCGCGACCGCGCTCAACGTCGCCAACACCACGATCGGTGCCTCGGGCCTGGCGTTCCGGAGCATCTCTTCCAACGGCGCCGTCAACGGCATCGTGCTCAACAACACCGGCGCCAGCGGCGGCCTGACGGTCATCGGCGACGGCGGCGGTGCGAACAATGGTTCGGGCGGCACGATCCAGAATTCTACCGGCGACGGCATCAGCCTGGCGTCGACCCAGGATGTCCGTCTCGCCTACATGAACCTCACCAACAATCTGGGCGACGGCATCGGCGGCTCGGGCATCAATGGGTTCGTGCTGAACCGGCTTAACATCTCCGGCAATGGCAATGATGCGGCGACGGACGAGTCCGGCATCAACATAACGCAATTGACCGGCACGGCCTCGAACGGCGCGCATGCGACGTCGATCAGCAATTCGGTGATCAGCAACAACAACGAGTTCGAAATTCAGATCTCGAATTCGTCTGGAACGTTGACCAACCTGCAGTTCACCAACAACACGATCTCCAGCGATGGCCAGCCGATCAACGGCAATGCCAGTTCACCCCATGGCAACCTTGTCAACTTCCTTGGCACGGGGACGTCCACGATGGGGATCACGGTCACGGGCGGCAGCTTCACCGGAGATTGGAATGCCGCCTCTCCGCCTGCGACGATCACCGGCACAGGTCTGTTCGCCAATTCCGGCGGCACCAGCATGACGGTGAACGTGTCGGGAGCGACATTCACCAACAACAATGCCGGCATCGACGTGTCGACCGACCCGGCTGCGACCTCGCTTACCTTCGACATCGAGAACAATACGTTCATTGGGCAGCGGTCGACGGCCATCAACCATTTCGACAATGGCAACGGGCCCTTCAACAGAACGGTCAACGGAACGATCAAGAACAACATCATCGGCAACAATGCGGTCACCAATTCCGGCTCGGCCCTCGGCAACGGCATCAGCATCCAGAACGAAGGCGCCATTAACGGCAAGTATCTGATCGACGGCAATCAGATCTATCAGATCGCGACTGCCCCCGGCATCAGCGTCAATGTCGGCCTTGGTGGTCAAGCCACCGGCGGCGGCGAGACCGACGTTACCATCATCAACAATACGTTCGACCATATCAACGGCAGCCGGGCGATCACCATCCAGGACAACCAGGATCCAGGCTTCGGACCATTCCCGACCATCTGGGCCAATGTTCAGGGTAATTCGTTTGCGAACGTGGCAGGGCAGGCCGGCAATGGCCAGTTCATGCGCATTAGACAGCTTGCCGGTACGGTGAGGGTGACACAGGATTCGCCGACTGCCGGCAACACCGCCACGGAATTGGACAATGCCAACGGCTCAACCGACCCGACCAAGTTCAGCATCTCTGGAACGGTGACATTCTCGGCCGGTACCGCGCCATTGCCAACGACCAATCCTTTGCCTTGAATCGAGGCCGAATCTCTATCGAAATCGGGTACAGTAGAGCAAGCTAAAAATCGGCTTGCAAAGTAGTAAAATCGGTTGTTCTATAAGCGTAAGAGGCGAGTTGTTTCTAACAAGCAGAAAAATTTAAGCACTGACATGCCGCGCCGCAAGACTATCTTGCGATATGGCTTGTCTGTGCTTACCGACAGGCGAGGTAGCGGCGATGGCGGAACCATTTCTTTCCGAAATTAGAATCATGTCATTCGTGTTCGCGCCGAAGGGTTGGGCCCTGTGCAACGGCCAGCTTCTGCCAATCAATCAGAACCAGGGCCTTTTCTCGCTGCTCGGCACCACTTTTGGCGGTGATGGCCGTGTGAACTTCGGCCTGCCTGACTTTCGGGGCCGTATTCCGACCCATGTCGGCAACGGCCATACACTGGGCGAGCGGGGTGGGGAGCAGGCGCATACGCTTTCGATAGGCGAACTGCCCCAACATACGCATGTCGCGAACGCGTCCATCACGCAGGGCAACTCGACCAACCCGAATTTCTCAAATGTGGGCAACGTCCTGGCGAAGGACCCGGGAAATATTTACGGCCCCGCCAACAATCTGGCGGCACTGAATGCGGGAAGCGTGTCCAGTATCGGGGGCAGCCAGGCGCATCTCAACATGCAACCCTTCCTGACGCTCAGTTTCTGTATCGCCCTGCAGGGCATTTTTCCCTCGCCGAACTGAGGAACGCGATCATGGCACAACCCTATGTTGGCGAAGTTCGGATGTTTGCCGGCAATTTCGCGCCGGCAGGCTGGATGTTCTGCGAAGGGCAGATCCTGCCGATCTCGGAGAACGAGACGCTGTTCCAACTGATCGGCACCACCTATGGCGGCGACGGCGAAAGCACCTTCGCGCTGCCCGACCTGCGCGGGCGTCTGCCGCTTCACCAGGGCAATGGCTTCATTCTCGCCGAGACGGGCGGGGCCGAGGAAATCACGCTGACAATCCAACAGATTCCGGCGCATTCCCATCCGTTTCTGGGAAATATCGGCAACGGATCACAAGCCTCGCCGCAAAACAATGTTCTGGCAAGTTCGACATTGGTCAAACTCTACGCGCTTGAAACGGCAGACGCGGTGATGGCAACATCCGCCATTTCCTCTGTCGGCGGCAGTCAGCCGCATACGAATTTCCAACCTTATCTCTGCGTCAATTTCATCATCTCGCTGTTCGGCATTTTCCCGTCGCAGACTTGAAGAGGGACCGTCATGGCCGATCCGTTCGTCGCCGAAATTCGTATCTTCCCGTTCAACTTCGCGCCCACGGGCTGGGCGTGGTGCGACGGTCAGTTGCTGCCGCTTTCGCAGAACACGGCTTTGTTCTCACTGCTTGGCACCACTTATGGGGGCAACGGCAAGTCGAATTTTGCCTTGCCCGATCTCCAGGGTCGTTCACCGATGCATCCGGGGCAAGGGCCGGGACTCTCCCTCCACGATCTTGGTGAGACCGGCGGCTCCGAGACCGTGTCCCTGCTGGAGTCCGAGATGCCCATGCACAACCATGCGATGCGGGGAACCGTTGAAGATGGAACGCAAGGCACCCTGACCCCCAACATCACCCTGGCCACCTCGATCGGCGGGGCTGCGTACCAAACGACCACCAACGCCAATCTAGCGCCCATGAGCGGCAACGCGCTCGCCCCCGCCGGCGGAGATCAGCCGCACAACAATCTGCAACCCTATCTCACCTGCTATTTCTGCATCGCGCTGCAAGGCGTTTTCCCACCGAGAACCTGATGCCGAGCCACGGGACCAATCAAATGGCCAAGACGGCAGCTCCAAAGTCGAAAGCGGCCAGTGGCAAGAAGGCCGACGCCGCGGCGTCTCCCGCGCCCTCCCAGCAGGTGACGGCCAGCACACCGTTCTTCGAACTGTCGCGGCTGATGGTGGTCGGCATCGATTCCGCCGCGGGACGGCTGATCCAGAAAGCTCAAGCCGCGCCCAACGGGTCGTGGCCCTCCGCCTGGTCGATCATCGCGCCCGGCGCCTGGATCATCATGACCGCCGGCCTGACCAAGGACGGCCGCGTGGCCGTGGTCGGGCAGCCCTCGGGCACCACCAATCTGTCCTTCATCACCGAGGACGCCAACCAGATCGGCCCGATCGAAAAATGGAATCCTCCGGTCGGCATCGGCGCGCCGCCCGGCGTCGCCAGCTACCAGAAACTGACGATGGCCAACGATGCCGACGGCCGCATCGAAATCTTCCTCACCGACAACCAGGGCCGCATCTGGTGGATCTACCAGAATCCGGACCAGATCGCGCAGGTGCAGAAAACCATCACCCCGCCCGGCACCACGACCCCAATCGTCGTCACGGTCGATCAGCTTGCGCCGCCCGCCAAGCCGTGGAGCGACTGGATCCAGATTCCCGGCGGGCTGGTGGCAATCACGGCCATCCGCCAGGCCGACGGCCGCATCGCGCTGTTCGGCATCAATTCGGGGCTGCACCTCTACCGCTGCCAGCAGACCAAGGCGCAGGCGCTCAAGGCCGCCGACTGGACGCAATGGGCGCAGATCGATACCGGGCAAACCGGTGGTTTCATCGAGATGGCACCCGTGGTCGGCCCGCTCGGCGCCACCAACCTGTTCGCCCTGACCCAGAATGGCCAGGTGCTGCACACGCGCCAGAAGCCCGCCGGCTCCGATACATGGACGCAATGGGCAACTACAGGCTACTCCAGGGTGCCCAAATCCGGGCTTGCCGCCGGCATCCAGGGCGATGGCGACATCGTCCTGGTCTCGTCCGACCAGCAGCGTGTCCTCGCATTCAATGCGCAGTGGGACGCCGCCACCCAGAATTGGTCAGGATGGCGCGATTTCGGCGTGTCCCTTTTCGCGACGCGCCTGACGCTCAACTACAATGCCGACGGCCGGCTCGCTCTGTTCAGCCTGATGGTCATGCCGAACGGCACCAACTCGCTCGGGACGGTGAGCCAGATGGCTATCGACAGCTCCGAATGGGAGTATAACTGGACATTGCTGACCGAAGACAACCTCAAGCAGATCGTCGTCGTGCGCGACCTGACGCCGCCGGTCTGACGCGCCGGCAGCGTGGCGGACTCCGGCCTGGAACCGTTTTCTCCGGTCTGGTCCCGGTCGCGCAAGGCCGGGCTCATCTTTCGTGCGTCGGCCGCGGCGGATTTGCCGTTCCTGTCGCTTCTCTACGCCTCGACGCGCCTGGAAGAACTCGCCGTGACCTCGTGGAGCGAGGCGCAGAAGGCGGCCTTCCTCGCCATGCAGTTCCAGGCGCAGCATGCCCACTACCGCAAGCACTATCCCGAAGCCGACTGGCTGGTGGTGGGCCGGGCCGGGCAGGACATTGGCCGCCTCTATATCGAGCGCTGGCCAAGCCAACACCGCATCATCGACATCGCTTTTATGCCGGAGCATCGCCGCAGGGGCTATGGCTCGGCACTGTTGCGCGACCTCATCGACGAAGCATGGTTAGCCGGCAAATCAGCTTCGATCCATGTCGAGAAGAACAATCCGGCGCGGCGGCTCTATGTCGAGCTCGGCTTCGCGGTGATCGCGGACAAGGGTGTCTACGATCTGATGGCCCGTGCGCCGCCTGGGGGCGGTGTGGTCGGTTCGTGACAGGCAGGGGAACCGAGGGCAGGGAGCACCGTTCGCTGACGGACCCATACTGGCGACTGGCGCGAACATCAATCGCTTCGTGATCCTATGGCGGAGCAAGGAGCGAAGCGCCGCTGCGCAGACCCCCTGGAGCTGCTCCGCAGCCCAAGGGATCCATGCCGGGACTCCCGAGCGCCGCCACGGTGCGGAATTCCGCTCCCGCCGCACACTTCGATTAGACGTCACGGAATGGATCCCAGGTTCTCCGCGACGCCGCTTCGCGCCGGCTCCGCCCTGCGGGATGACGAGGCGGGGGCTCCGGTAAATCTCGGGGTTTCCGATGGTCCGCTGAACGCCAGCGACCCTAATTGAACACCGCCTCGTAAAGCCGCCCGGTCGCGTCGGCTGCGACCGGCACGATGAAGATGTCGTGCACCCCGCTTGCGCCGGTGAAGCGATAGGTCGCCTGCGGCAGCGGCGTTTCGCGCGGGCCGCGGAACATCAATGAAAAGCCGCCGCCCGGACGCGGGCTGGCGGCGATGGGGGTGACCGCGCTCAGTTCCATCGAGACCGTCCCTGCACCGGCCTCGACGGTGAACACTTGCCCCTGTTCGAAATCCGCTACCAACGCCATGCCATCCGCCTCAATCCACTTGCTTCTTGTTTAACGCGCTTCCCTTGGGAAAGCGCCATGCGCTTTTCCCGGGAAAAACAGCCAAGCACTTCCTGGAATTGCTTTGCGGGCGCAGTCTCGCCGCTTCGCGGCAGGCTGTCCATAGGCCGGCAGCAGCCCAAGCGCCGGCGAGACAAATTCGTCGGGGCAAACCGCAAAATACCACGGCGGCCGTGCTTTTATGCGCGCCACGGACACTGTAGTACTTTGTCCCTGCGCCGGAGTCTTGGCCCGACCAAGATCAGCGCAACAAGAGCAGATGCCAGTCCTGGGGTCTGATGTGGAGGAGCCGGCCTGATCGGCCGGCGGGAGAAAGGGACGGGACCATGACTGATATCGGGGCGAAGACGCAAGCGGCGCCGGCGGATGCTGCCATGCCGCTGTTCTATTCCAGGCCCGAAGCGCTCAACCCGGTGCGGCACGGCTCGCTGGGGCTGACCGCGCGCGGCGACTTTGCCTTCGCGCGCACCGCGCATGCCATTCCGGTGGTGGCGTCGGAAATGCCGGCGGCGATGCGGTCTTACCCGATCGTCTTCATCGGCCCGGCCAAATCCCCTGTCATCATCACCGGCGTGCGCCAGGGCGAGAACCTGTTCGTCGATGCCGACGGCCGGTGGACCGCGCCGCATTACGTCCCCGCCTATGTCCGCCGCTATCCCTTCATCCTTGCCGAGGACCCGACTGCGGCAGGCCGGCTGACGCTGTGCGTGGACAGGGCAAGCGAGCGGGTCATCGACCAGCTCATGGCGCCGTTCCGCGAAGACAAGATCGCGCCGTTCTTCAGCGGCGGCGAGCCGACCGAAGCAACCAGGCAGGCGCTCGCCTTCTGCGACCAGTTCCAGATCGACTTCAGAGCCACGCGCGAGATGATCGACAGGATCGACGCGCATGGCCTGTTCGCGCCGCGCCAGAGCAAGGTGACGCTGGAAGGCGGCGAAGTGCTCAACCTCACCGATTTCCAGGTGATCGACGAGCCGGCCTTCAACAAGCTGAGCGACGAAGCCTTCCTCGACCTCAGAAAGTCAGGCGCGCTCGGCCTGCTCTACTGCCACCTCGCCTCGACCAACAGCTGGACATCGCTGGTGCACCAGGCATCGCTGCGCAAGGCGGATGGGACGAAATAGGCTTGGAGGGCAGGTTCTGACCCTAAAATGCAGAAAGGCCGCAGCGGGCTTTTCGACGAGTCTGCGAGCGGATCGTGGCGTATGGCGTGGGACGATGGTTGATGGCGCACCGCGACACTGAGACTTACTACAAGCGCTTTCCGGGACTGCCTTGGAGAGCGATCCAGTTTTTTGATCACAGCAATGCGAAGCAACCGGACGGAACGCTGAAGGCTCATTCTGTCTGGGAGTTCATCGAAACCTTTCCTAAAGACAAAGGCGGCATTCCACAGCCTGGCGCCGTTGATGCGATCTGTCAGCGGCTGTGTGGCATGGGGTACCTCAGCTTCATGGGCACAAGCCGCCCCGCAAACGTTGATGGCGCCGGGAACACATACTTCTGTTTGATAAGAGCTGAACTGGACCCTGGCCCCATTTCAAGACTTCTTGACTGTGCGGTCTACGGGTTTCCGTGCATCTACGACGTCTTCACACCGTCGATTTTGCCAATTTCTCACGTCGCGGTAGGCACTGACAGAACGTCTATAGGTACGGCATTTGTTGTAGGTCCCCGGGGGGCTCTTAACAGCCGCCCATTGCCTCGAAAATGCCTCTCGGCTGGCAATCCGGGGTCTGACGCCTGAACAGTTGCGAGGCGCTCGGTTTTTCGTGAGTTCGAACGAAGCCCTTGATCTCGGTTTCGTCTGGTTTGCGGAACCGGTGTTTGCCTCGTTACCGCAAATAACTGCTGGACGTCCGACTATTCTTCAGGAGGTGATGGCCATTGGGTATCCTGACATTGCCGGATTTGTACCGACCTTGGCAGCCGAGAAGGCCGCAATTTCATCGCGGTTGACCGCCACTCGTGGCACGGTAGCTAGCAACCCGTTCGAGATATTCGCCAAGACTGAACTTCTGCTTATCACAGCTCGCGTGCGCGGCGGCTTCTCAGGCGGCCCGGTTCTAGACAATCGAGGGAACTATGTGGGTGTTGTCTCGAGGGACTCCGCGCATCAGCACGGCGATAGCTTGGACAGCGCGATTCATCAGTACGACAATCTAGGTTACGGAACGGTAGTTCCGACCGACGCTATAGTCCCGTTCATCGATGAGCTAGGCTCGGTGGACGGTAGGCTGGCGAGGAGCCTAGATATGAGCGGTACCGATTTCGACTCTTTTGCAGAATAGCCCTCAACTGCCATCCCAGTGGGCGCATGATAGACAAGTATCCTGCGGTACCCCTGGCCTCGAGAAGCTTTTGTAACTGGCGGTAGAGGTTCCACCCGCCCAAAACGAAAAAAGCCGAGGCGAACCCCGGCTTGCCGACAGGCCGGCACAGCGCCGCCTGAACATCGGTTTTCGTGCGCGATCTCAAGTCGGTGCAGGAATTCCGGATGTTACGTGCACCCAACGGAAAGCGTGGGTTAGCCTGTGCGACAGGCCACGCCGGCGGCGCCCGACATCACAGGTTCGTGATGCTCGGGATGAATGGCGGCCCGAAAAGCGTTTCAGTCTTTGTTCGCCGGGTGCTCCTGAGACCGCGAGCGCCCTGAAATCAAACCGATTTTGGGAGAACAACGATGAAACATCGCCTCATCCCCATGGCGCTGGGCTTGCTGATGACCTCCGCCGGCCTGGCTTCGGCAGGCAACGTCCACTCAGTAACGGGGACGAAAGGTCAACCCGATCAAACGATCGGCACCGCTCAGACAGGAAGTGTCACGCCGGGCAATGCCAGCACCGCCCCAGGCTCAGCCTTCAACCCGGACGGAAATGCGGGAATACATTACGCAGGCACCCAGCCGCAGAACTCCAAGAACCCGAAGAGCGTATCTCAGTACGACGTTGCCGGCTTCCAGCAGTCCCATAAGTGACGTCCAGCTCTTGGGCGGTCGAGGTTCAATCCGCTAAAACGAAAAAGCCGCGGCGGACCGCGGCTTTTCGATGCTTGATTCCCCTTGAGGAAACTGGAGCGGGTGAAGCGATTCGAACGCTCGACCCCAACCTTGGCAAGGTCGCTCTTTTCCGCTGAAATCAAGCGGTTAGCTCCAAAACCGCTTCATTCCCGCGCGAAATATCTCAATGAATACCGTGCAGGTGTAAAACTATCTAGCACATTTAAGACCAGGACTCGGCCTGCCGGCCGCGTCAAAAATGAGTCCTTGGTCGACGTGCACTGCGCTGGAGGATCTTCCACAGCAAACCTTTTGGCCTAAAGGCGGAATCCCTCGCCAATCGCGCGAGCGTTGCTGCCGGACCGCAATGCGCCCAATCTCGGTCGCGAAGGCCGGCGTTGCGATTTCCCGAAAGCGGACATGGCGGCGATTGCGTTATAGGTCGCGATTGCGCCAAAAAGCGGTATTCAAGAGAGTTTGCTTTCTACAGGACGAATGCGAGTAAGAACTCGACCAAGAGCCCTTTGCAGCGCCACAGTTCCACCATAACCTGTCGCACGCGCCACGCCTGCCGTCGCGGCGTATAGATGGCGTTACGGGTTAGTTAACGCAGGTCTTGGCGCTGTAGATTGGTAGCAGGCCAAGACGGTCGATCGCCCTTCACAGCTGGCCTGCGCCGATGCGGTCTTGACGACGCAGGGCATTGAAGCCCTTCGCCGCCAGCGCCACGCGCCGCGCTTCGGAAACGGAGATCTCCACCTTCAGGAGCGCGATCCCGACACCGTCGCGATAAAGCCGCGCAGGTCGGCCAGCATCAGTTCCGGCTCTTCCAGCGCGGCGAAATGCCCGCCCCGCGGCATGTCGGTCCAATGCACGACGTTGTAGGTCTTCTCCACGAACGAGCGCGGCGACGGCAAGAACACCGGATCGGGGAAGGCCGCAACGCCGGTCGGCACCTGGATGCGGGTGCCGGCCGGAAGCATCCGCGACTTCTCAAGCCGGCTGCCGTAGTAGATCCAGGTTGCAGTCACGAACGATGCCGGCGCCATGTAGAGCATGATGTTGGTGAGGAGTTCCTCCTCGGAAAACTTGCTCCAGATGTCGGGGGCGCCATCGGCGGTTGTCGGAAGATCGGCCCACTTGCCGAACTTTTCGAGTATCCAGCCCGCCGCTCCGACCGGGCTGTCGGCCATCGCGACGCCGAGCGTTTGCGGACGGGTTGCTTGCTCGTGAAAGTAGGCGCTCTCCCGATCGGCAATCGCGGCCCGCTTGGCGGCGAAGGACTTCTCCTCGTCGGTCGTCGGAGCGGCATCCTCCGCATGCACGGTCATCATGTTGATATGGATGCCGAGCAGAGCGTCCGGTCGATCATGCGCCGCCCAGACCGCGAGGGCGTGGCCCCAATCGCCCCCTTGAATGAAATACGGCGCGTCGCCGAACAGTTGGATCATCAGCCGATGCACGAGCGCAGCAGCCCGCCGCGGGCCGATCGGGCCCGTGATCGGGTTGGAGAACGCGAAGCCAGGAAGCGAGGGGACGACAACATCGTGCCCGTCTGCGGCGAGTGGCTCCAAGAGCCGCTCGAATTCGAGATACGAGCCCGGCCAGCCGTGGAGAAGCAGGATGGGCGGCTTGGAGCCGTCGCCCTTCACATGAACGAAGTGGAGGTGCTCGCCTTCCACGTCGGCCGTGAAGTTGGGGAGTGCGTTAAGGCGCCGTTCGACCGCCCGCCAGTCGTAGCTGTCTCGCCAATAAGCGGCGAGCCGCTTGAGGTCATCAACCCCGACCCCCGCCGACCAGCCTCCCGCATCCGGCAGCTGGCTCCAGTCATAAGCCTCGACCTTGGCTCTGATCGTGGCGAGCCGTTCGTCAGGGATGTTGATCGTGTAGGGTGAAATCATGATGTTCTCCGCTTAAGCTGGGATGCGGTTCGATGGAAAGGGCGTCCACCGATCTGCTTCGAGAATTGGTATCCAGGCATGGCAAACGACAATCACGAACCCAGCAACAATTCCGCAGCGGCCTGATTGCCACACAATTCCTCATGCTCTCCACTTCAGGGAGACAGATGGAGGAGACGGACGCACCTCCGCAGCTTCGCGATCACATCGTAATTTCAATCAGCCCATCGAACGTCGCTCGTCCGGTAGACAACGGCCATGGCGAGCCTCGTCGGCCCTTCACGAAAATTCCGGAACGAGCGCGGCTGCCGCTTTTTGCATCGCGCCCCAGACCGCCTCGGTATCGTGTGCATCCGTCGATATCGTGCCGACCGATACACGAACCATCCAATGCCCGGCCGCGGTGGCGGGCGTGACATAGGCTTGGCCCGACGCATTCACCGCATTCGCCCATGCGCGCGTGAAATCATCGAAACGATGGGACGGCACAGACTTCGGACGATACACAAGACATACGGTTTGCAGAACGACGGGTGCGACGACCTCCCAATCCGGTGTTGCTTCGACTTTCGAGCGGAGATCTTGGGCCAGGCCGATGTCTCGCCGCAACCTGGCTTGTAGCCCGGAGACCCCCTGCTCCCGTATGGCGAACCACAGTTTCAACGCCCTGAATCTTCGCCCGAGGGGAATACCGGTGTTGCGCAGATTGCGCACCTTCTCGTCGGCCTGGGATTGGAGGAAGCTTGGATCAGCAGACATAACCCGAAGCAGGTGGGGCTCATCACGCACGAAATAGAGCGAGCAGTCAAAAGGCACGCCGAGCCATTTGTGCGCGTTGATGACTACGCTGTCTGCCTCTTCGATGCCTTCCCACATCCATCGCAGCTCCGGCAGGATCATCGCATTTCCGGCCATGGCAGCGTCGATGTGGAGCCACAGACCGTGTCTGCGCGCTATGTCGGCGATCTTGGATACCGGATCAATGGACACGGTAGCGGTCCCGCCCACGGCCGCGACGATCGCACAAGGGGTGAATCCGGAGCGGATATCCGCATCGATGGCATCCTGGAGCGCCGCTGGATGCATTGCAAAATTGACGTCGACATCGACCATGCGGACATTCTCACGACCGAAGCCTGCCAGCAGCGCCGCTTTTTCCACCGACGAGTGAGCGCTTGTCGATGTGTAGATCGTCAATGGCTTAAGTTCCGCTTGCAGGCCTTGGCGAGCAAGCGAAAACCCCGTTGTTTTCTCCCGGGCACACAGCAGGGCGACCAAGGTGCTTGTCGATGCCGTGTCGTTGATAACGCCGAACCAGGCGGAAGACAGGCCAACCATTTGCCGGAACCAGTCCAACGTGACCTCCTCAATCTCCGTTACAGCGGGCGATGACTGCCAGGACAGACCCAGCACCCCCAGTCCGCCGCTCACCAGGTCGCCCAGGATACCTGAGCCAAGCGAGTTTGAGGGAAAGTAGCCGAAAAAGCGCGGGTGCTGCCAATGCGAGATATTCGGAAGAACGACCGAATCGAGATCGGCGATGATCTGATCGAAACCCTCAGCTTCCACCGGCGGGACGGCCGGAAGCATCGCTTTCACGTCGCCCGGCCGTGTCGCAGGTTGGACCGGGTAGTCGGATATCTTCGCATGATAGTCCGCGAGCCAGTCGATGATTTCGTGACCTCGTTGTCGGAATTCCTCGGGCGTCATTTAGACCTCTATGGTTGTTTACTTCGGAGTTGGCTGGATGTTCCAAGCTATGGGAGAACGTGTCTCGAATGGCAATCAGTGAAACGAGGCCGCGCCGGATAGGGGGCAGAACACTGTGATGCCACCAATTCAAAGATCTACCACCGCAGTAGTTTATGGCCGGCCAGAGCGCCAATTCCTGTAACAACGATATGGCGATCGGATACCAGAGGAGGACGAAGAGCGGGCTGTCGTCGTTGCAATTTGCGGCATAGAACGTCGCCGCTATCCCGGCTGACGCTAGGCCCGCTGCGGCCCCCGCAATTCCCGGCCGAGCCGGCGCTCCATTGCCGAAGGGCCACAAGAAACGCTTGCTGATGACGGCGTTCACAGTGGCTTCGACGAAGGCCGAAGGTATACGACTGCCCGAAGCCCGGTAGGTCCGGGCAGATTACGGTGAGCGACGGAGCCAGCCGATCTGCCACCTGCCGCCATGGCATGTGTGTCCGCGGATAACCGTGGAGGAGAAGGACGGGCGGCCCCTCCCCTCCCTTCCTCAGCCGGATCTGACCGCGTGATGTTTGGATGGTTGTGAGCTCGAAGCCTGTGAACATCGAGTACGTTTTTCGGGATTTTCAGATGGATCTGTGTTCGAAATCCCTCTTGCCGATAATGGTTCCGGCGCTCGACGTGCGAGTAAACGAGCGGCGAGCGACCGAGGTTCACTAGCTGAGACCGAACGCCCTTTTTTCGCCGTCCCAACCGGTCTTGATCAGGAACTGCTCCCAGGTGAGACTGGAGGGATTGATCCGCCTGCTCCACGAGAGATCCCGGTCTTTCCGGAAATATCCGTATTCGACCGCGTATTCCGCCATGCCGATGTTTTCTCGAACGAGCTCGGGATTTTCCCCGAACTCCGGAAAATGACGAACCAGCTCATCAGGGGTGTAGGCTGATGCATACACAGCCTTCCGGCCCGTGACGCGCTTGAAGGTCTCGATCATCTCGGCCGGTGATAGAACGTCCCCGATGATCGGTAGCGTTTGCCCGGCATAGATGTCGGGATGGTCGAAGATTTCCAGAACGGCTGGTCCTGTCGCCGTCAGCGGATCGACGAAGGGTGCTCGGAAATGCTCCGGCAGATAGATCGGAAAGACGAGCGTGTCGCCCTCCTTACGCGGCGTATAATATTCGAGAAGGTTCGTGTAGAAGAACGCGAGCTCGACGAATGAGCTGCGAACAGGAAGACCCTGGATATAAGTCCCGACGCGCGCCTTGTCCGTGAAATGCGGCGCGAACTTCGAACCTCCGGTGATCTCATCGACGTTTTCCAGCGTGCTGAAGACGATGTGCTCGACACCTGCCTCGACCGCGGCATCTGCGAGATCCCTACCGATATCGAACTCGTAGGTTTCCGGCGGGGCGACGACTGGAGTCATCAGGAAGGCGCCCTGCGCTCCCCGAAACGCTTTCACAAAATCGCTCCTGTGGTTGATCGCAAGCGGCACGGCGATGAGCTCAGCGCCCTGCTCGGCCAGCTTGAGGGCCGCAGGCGAGTCTGGACGACTTGTCAGCGCACGAACGTGATACCGTCCACTCCCCAACAACGACTCCGTCACGCTCCGGCCCTGCTTGCTCAGGCTGCCTGCGACGACAATGGTAGGCTTTTGATCGATCGACATGTGTATCTCCATCACTTTCCTGGAGCAGCGCAGCACGGCACTCCCTGGAGATTAAATCGCACCCTGTAGACCATATGTGAAATCGATTGATTTATGCGCTAGTATCCATGTCATGGATATGAAGCGTATCGACCTCAACCTACTCGTCAGTCTCGAAGCTCTGCTTGTCGAGCGCAACGTCACAAGGGCCGCAGCCCGGCTACATATGAGCCAGCCGGCGCTCAGCGCCCAACTGAACCGCCTTCGTGACCTGTTCAAGGATCCCCTGCTCGTGCCGGCGCATCGTGGCATGGTGCCGACCGCCAAGGCCCTGGAGCTGATCAGACCGCTCAGAGCTTCCCTGGATCAGCTCCGCGGAACCCTCCAGGGCCATGACAGCTTTTCCCCCGCGACAGCCGAGCTAACCATCTCGATCGCCTGCACCGACTACGTCGAGGCTGTGGTGGTGGCGCCTCTGATCGTGGCGCTGCGCGACAAGGCGCCCAAAATACGGGTTGCGGTGCACCGCTTGGCCCCGGCAAAGTTAACGCAGCAACTGGCGGATGGCGATGTCGACCTGGCCATCGCCACGCCAGACACCGGGAAAGCTTACCTGAGGACCTGGCACCTGTTTGAGGAGAGCTATATCCTTATCGGCCGTCCCGGCCACCCACGTATCAATGAAGGGGCGACCGCAGCGGGGTTTGCCGCGCTTGAACAGGTGATAGTCTCGCCTTCTGGAGGCGGATTTACGACCCCCGTCGACGCCACCCTGGAGGCCCTCGGTCACTCCCGCGCCATTGTCGCGTCCGCTGCCTCATTCCTTGTTGTTCCGAGCATTGTCGCCAGCAGCGAGCTCGTTGCACTGGTGCCGCGCCGCCTGATGAGCGACCGTTTAGCTGAAGTCGCGTGGATAGACGTCCCTTGGCTTTCGGAGCGGTTTCAAGTGGAGCTCATTTGGCACGAGCGCACTCACGCGCATCAGGGACAGCAATGGATCCGCGAGCAGATCCATCTCGCCTCCCGCTGACCCACGCCATTTCGAGCGAAAGACAGATGTCTCGGGTATTCGTTCAACGGCACTCCCTGACTGGAAACATGTCTTCACCGTAGTGATGGAGCCGGGTGTGATGGCGGCGGCACAACCATCGGACCGTCAACGGCTCCTCGTATTGATCGTGATGGGCGTCGACGGCTTCGACACCGCAAACTTCACAAGTTTGCCTATCAATCTCGCCTGCCTTTAGGGCTCGCTGAACCGCGAGATGGGCTTCGTATTTGCCGGGATTGGCCCGTCGCCAGTTGGCCTGGCGGGTGTCCGTCTTCAGCATGTTTCGCTCCGCTTGATAGGCTGTGATCGTTAGATAGCACGCTTTCAGCACGTGCGGCCAAGAGCGGGTTTATTATTCGATCCTACGGCGCCGCGCATAGTCGGAGCGCGCCAGGTCCATTCGTGCCGAGTTCCTTACGAAGGGGTGCCGATGTCGTTTAGCGGTCGGGTTCCAGCCCGGAACACCCTCTACGCAGACTGACGGCAATGCCAAACGGCGGAGCACCTCTAACGGGCACGCAGCGTTCTACAGGCAAGCCAAACGGCAGCTAATCGTCAAATCCGAACAGAAGCGGACGGTCTGGAAATCGGCCCAAAAGCTGTCGCTTACAGGGGCACGTTCCGAAGGTCAGCACCTGACGCAAGCAGATCCTTGCCAGAGGTGAACGAGGTTAGTTTGAATCCTTACCGCGGACGCAGGGCTGCATGATGATTTGCGCCGCTTCCACGATTTAAGAGCAACGGCGGCTCCTACATTTTATTGGCGGGGCGCTCGTTCAGGGTCATCGCCGAAATCCTAGCTTGGGAGGAGGATCGAGTGGAAAAGATCATTCGTCGATATGTCTCGCGTTCAGCGGCCACACAAGCGATTGTTCGCCAGCTCGACAGGACCAAAGAATGAACGGCTGCTGTAAAACTGACTGTAAAACTGCGCCCACACAGGTCGCTGTTACCTCCGCCCATCTCGGTTCCAGTACGCGAAAAAGCCGCGGAGTTCCGCGGCTTTTCGACACTTGGCTTCCTGAAGGAAACTGGAGCGGGTGAAGCGATTCGAACGCTCGACCCCAACCTTGGCAAGGTTGTGCTCTACCCCTGAGCTACACCCGCTCACACGGCGTCTTGGCCGCAAGCCGCGCCTATATGGCTGAAGAGCGCGGCGATTGCAACAGGGAAATCGCAGGCTTTTTTCCACATGCCAAACGATGCCGGCAAACCGCCCGCGGCGCGGGGATTTCATCGGCCTGCCGTGCGATGGCCTTGTGTCGGCCACCGCATTGGCCGTAAACGGCAAGGCGGAAAACGACGAAGAAGACGATCGATGCCGAAGACCGAAGCCGAACTTTTTGCCTTTCTCGCCGAACTCGGCATCGCCGTTTCGACGAAACGCCACCCGCCGCTCTATACGGTCGCCGATTCGCAGGCGCTGCGCGGCGAAATCGCCGGCGGGCACACCAAAAACCTGTTCCTGAAGGACAAGAAGGACAATTTCTTCCTGGTCACCGTCGACGAGGACGCGGTCGTCGATCTCAAGCAGATCCACCAGCTGATCGGCGCCGCCAGCCGGGTTTCCTTCGGCAAGCCGGAGATGCTGATGGAGCTTTTGGGCGTCTCGCCGGGCGCCGTCACGGTCTTCGGCGTCATCAACGACACGGCGCACCGGGTCAAGCTGGTGCTCGGCGAGGATTTGATGGCGCATGCCGTCATCAACGCCCATCCGCTGACCAATGAGGCGACGACCTCGATCGCGTCGGCCGATCTCATCAGATTCGTCGAGGCAACCGGGCATGATGCTGCTATCTTGAAAGTCTCGGCATGATCGCCACATGCATGGCGAAACCGACTTCCAATGACATGGCGCCGACCCCCGGGCCGGCGGCGCGACCGAAAGGGTGACGAGATGAGCGACAACAAGCCGTTTGGCGGGTCATTCGGCAGCAGTGGCGGCCAATATGCCACCACCGTTCAGTATGGCGGAACCGCAGCCGCGCCGGCAAAGGTCGCGCTTGGCGATGCCGCGCCTCCCGCCCCCGCTGCCACTGGCGATGTCATCAAGGACACCACGACCGCCGCCTTCGCCGCCGACGTCATCCAGGAATCGCGCCGCCAGCCGGTGCTCGTCGATTTCTGGGCGCCGTGGTGCGGTCCCTGCAAGCAGCTGACGCCGCAGCTGGAAAAGGCGGTCCGGGCCGCAGGCGGCAAGGTCAAGCTGGTCAAGATGAACATCGACGATCACCCCTCGATCGCCGGCCAGCTCGGCATCCAGTCGATTCCGGCCGTCATCGCCTTCAAGGACGGCCAGCCGGTCGACGGCTTCATGGGCGCCATCCCCGAAAGCCAGATCACCGAATTCATCACCAAGGTCGGCGGCAAGGGCAATGGCGCCCCGGCCGTGGCCGAGGCGCTGGCGGCCGCGACGGAAGCGCGCGAGGCCGGCGACATGCAGACCGCCGCCGAGATTTTTGACGCCATCCTGGCGCAGGCGCCGGAGACGATCGAGGCGATCGCCGGGCTGGGCGATCTGCTGTTCGAGGCCGGCGACGCGCAAGGCGCCGAGGCTTTGCTGGCAACGGCGCCCGAGGCCAAGAAGGACGCGCCTGTTCTCGCCGCGCTGCGCGCCAAGATGGCGCTGGCCGCGCAAGCAGCGGAACTGGGCAATCCGGCCGAGTTCGAGCGCCGCCTGGCCGAAAACCCCAAGGACCATCAGGCGCGTTTCGACCTGGCCATGATCCAGAATGCCAGGGGCGAACGCACGGCGGCAGCCGACAACCTGCTGGCCATCATCAAGGCCGACCGCGGCTGGAACGAGGATGGCGCCAGGACGCAATTGCTGCAGTTTTTCGAAGCCTGGGGCATGACCGACGAGGCGACGCTGGCCGCGCGGCGCAAATTGTCGGCGCTGCTGTTTTCCTGAGCCGGCGGCTGTTTCGTCGCACGGGCTTGTGGTCGGCGGCGACCGCGCCAGATTAGGAAGCTGACTTCGGCCAAGCCGACGATCCCGGCGGCGGGCGGTGAATGAAGTCGATCGGAGGAATGTGGTGCAAGCGGGAAACGCGCATTACCGGCTGGCCAAGGATCTGCCGTCGACGATCCCGATCTTTCCGCTCGAGGGCGCGCTTTTGCTGCCGGGTGGCCGCATGCCGCTCAACATCTTCGAACCGCGCTATCTGCAGATGGTGGACGAAGCGGTCGCCGGCTCGCGGCTGATCGGCGTCATCCAGCCCCGTCTGGACGGCGCGCTGCGCGAGGATGGCGAGCCTGAGCTGTGCAATGTCGGCTGCGCCGGCCGCATCATCGCCTTCTCCGAAACCGGCGACGGCCGTTACCTGATTTCGCTGCAGGGCGTGTTCCGCTTCCGCATCGCCCATGAACTGACGGTCAAGACGCCGTTTCGCCAGGCAAAGCCGGCGCCCTTCCTCGCCGATCTCGACGACGATCCGGCGGCCAACGAGATCGACCGGCCGGCTCTGCTCAAGGCGTTTCGCGCCTATTTGCAGGCCAATGACCTCGAGGCCGACTGGGAAAGCGTCAGCCGCGCCGAAAATGCCATGCTGGTCAACGCGCTGTCGATGATGGCGCCCTACGGTCCGGCCGAGAAACAGGCGCTGCTCGAAGCCGCCGACCTGAAGACGCGCGCCGAAACGCTGATCGCCATCACCGAAATGGCGCTGGCGCGCGAGAATGAGGATTTCGGCTCGAGCTTGCAGTAAGATGTGTTGAGATTCAGGTCAGGCATCACCTGAATATCAGCACATCTTCGATAGTTGGTCAGGAGGCAATAGAGTGGCGGCGGATGGGCGTGACGGAAAGAAGATCGGTGTCGATCCCAAGCTGCTGGAACTCCTGGCCTGCCCGCTGACCAAGGGGCCGCTGGCCTGGGATCCGGAGCGCGGCGAACTGATCTCGCGGGTCGCCAAGCTCGCCTATCCGGTGCGCGACGGCATCCCGATCATGCTGCCCTCCGAGGCGCGGACGCTGTCGGCGGAGGATGTGCTGGCGCCGCCGAAGTTGGGTGGGCCTTCTTAGGGTATATCGATATTCAGGTGATGCCGGCCTGCAAACAATGGGTTGCTGCGCTTCCGGGGCTCACGTACGAAAAGTATGCTCCGCTCCGGTTCTCGCAACCCACCGTTTTCGACTCGGCCTGACCTGAATCTCGACATACCCTGGCCCGCCGCCAAAATGCCGACGAATCGCCAAGTGCGACAGCCCTACTGAAAATTACGCCCCTTGGGCATGACGCTTTCCGCCTCTTCCGACAGCGTTGCGAGGTCCTGTCCGACCGGCGTGTTGCGTATCGCGGGTCGGCTGTCGCGATCCGGAGCCTCTGCTTTCGCGGCTGGAGGGGAAGCGCCCGGCGCTCCGGCCCCGCTGACCTTCTCCAGAAGCACGGTCAGCCAAGGCGTCAGATCCTCGATCTTTTCGGCGACGATATGGATGACACCGGATTCCGACTGCAATTTGCCGGTGACCTTGACGAAGCGCGCGCCCATGACGATCGGCCGAAAGCGGTTAAAGGTCCGCTCCCAGAAGATGACGTTGGCGACCGCCTTGTCGTCCTCCAGCGTCAGGAAGATCGCATTGCCCTTGCCGGGACGCTGCCGCACCAGCACGAGGCCGGCGACGGAAACCCGCCTGCCGTCGCGTACCGAAGGCAGGTTGGCATTGGGCGTGACGCCGGCGCGGTCGAGCCGCTCGCGCAGGAAGGCGATCGGATGCGCCTTCAGCGACAGGCCGAGCGAGCGGTAGTCGTGGATGACATGCTCGCCGAGCGGCATCTTCGGCAGCTTCGTCTCCGGCTCCAGCTCGCGCAGGCGCAGTGCCGGCTGGTCGAACAGCGGCAGCTTTTCGGCCGCACTCCTGGCGCCCAGCGCGCGCACTTCCCAAAGCGCGGCACGGCGGTCGAGGCCGACCGAACGAAAGGCATCGGCCTGCGCCAGCCGCTCGATCTCGTCGACATCGAGGCCGGAGCGCAGCCAGAGGTCACGGACGGTTTCGTAACCTGAACCCCGCCGCTTTACGAAATCCCCCATGCGTTCCTTGGAAAGACCCTTGATCTGCCGGAAGCCGAGCCGCACCGCATGGTTCGTCTCGATAACACCACGCATATCGCCATGGCGCGGCAGGATGCGGGCCGGATCGAACGGCGCTTTTTCCAGGGTGCAGTCCCAGACGGAATAATTGACGTCGACCTCGCGGATGTCGACGCCATGGTCGCGCGCGTCGCGCACCAGCTGCGCCGGCTGGTAAAACCCCATCGGCTGCGAATTCAGGATCGCGGCGCAGAACACGTCGGGATAGAAGGTCTTGAACCAGCAGGAGGCATAGACGAGCAAGGCGAAGGAGGCGGCGTGGCTTTCGGGAAAGCCGTATTCGCCAAAACCCTCGATCTGCTTGAAGCAGCGCTCGGCGAAGTCCTTGGTGTAGCCCTTGCCGACCATGCCGTCGATCATGCGCTGGCGGTAATTGCCGATGGTGCCGGTGCGCTTGAAGGTGGCCATGGCGCGGCGCAGTTCGTCGGCCTCGCCCGGCCTGAAGCCGCCGGCGACGATGGCGATCTTCATCGCCTGTTCCTGGAACAGCGGCACGCCGAGCGTCTTGCCGAGGATTTCTTTCAGCTCCGGCTTTGGATATTCGGCCTCCTCCTTGCCTTGCCGGCGGCGCAGGTAGGGGTGCACCATATCGCCCTGGATCGGGCCCGGCCTCACGATCGCCACCTCGATGACGAGGTCATAAAAGGTTTTCGGCTGCAGGCGCGGCAGCATCGACATCTGGGCGCGCGATTCGATCTGGAAGACGCCGAGCGTGTCGGCGCGGCCGATCATGTCGTAGACGCGCCTGTCTTCCGGCGGCAAGGTGGCGAGCACATAGGGTTGGCCATAGGGATCCAGGGCTTTTGGATAGTGGTCCTTAAGCAGAGTGAAGGCGCGCTGCAGGCAGGTCAGCATGCCGAGCGCCAGCACATCCACTTTCAGGATCTTCACCGCGTCGAGATCGTCCTTGTCCCATTCGACCATCTTGCGCTCGTCCATCGCCGTCTTGACGATGGGGACGATCTCGTCGAGCCGGTCCCTGGTGATGACGAAGCCGCCGACATGCTGGGAGAGGTGGCGGGGGAAGCCCATGATCTCATTGGCCCGTTCCATCACATGGCGCGATGTGGGGTCGCTCCGGTCGAGGCCGCCGGCGCGGGCTTCCTTCTCGCCGAGTTCCGAGGTCGACCAGCCCCAGATCGAGCCGGACAGGGACGCCCGGACATCCTCCGACAGGCCCATCGCCTTCGACACTTCGCGCAGCGCCGAACGGCCGCGATAGCTGATGACGGCGGCGGCGAGCGCGGTGCGCTTGGAACTGTATTTCTCGTAGATGTACTGGATGACGGTCTCGCGCTTCTCATGCTCGAAGTCGACATCGATGTCGGGCGGCTCGTTCCTCTCCTCGGAAATGAAGCGCTCGAACAGCGTGTCGATCCGATCGGGCCCGACTTCGGTGATGCCGATGCAGAAACAGACGATCGAATTGGCGGCCGAACCGCGCCCCTGGCAGAGAATGTCCTGGCTGCGGGCGTATTTGACGATGTCGTAAACCGTCAGGAAATAGCGGGCGTAGTTGAGGCGCTCGATCAGGGCGAGCTCTTCCTCGATGCGCTTGATCACCGCGTGAGGCACGCCTGAGGGATAGCGCCTGGCCGCCCCCTCCCGCGCCAGCCTTTCCAGCTCTGCCTGCGGCCCGAGGCCGGATTCCGTCGGCTCGTCGGGGTAATTGTACTGGAGATCGCTGAGCGAGAAGGTCAGCTCTTGCGCGAACAGCAAAGTCTCGGCCAGCGCCTGCGGATGCCTGCGGAACAGGCGGGCCATTTCCAGCGGCGGCTTCAGATGGCGTTCGGCATTGGCGCTGAGTTCCAGCCCGACCTCGGCGACCGGCGTGTTGAGGCGGATCGCGGTCAGCACGTCCTGCAGCGGGCGGCGTTCGGCGGTGTGGTAGAGGACATCGTTGGTCGCCATCAGCGGGATGCCGGTGCTCTGGGCAAACGCCGCTGCCTGCTCGATCCGGAAACGGTCATTGCCCGCATAACAGGGCGAGACGCCAAGGCGCAGGGCCCTGCCGAAACGGTCCTTGATCTGGCCAAGCAAGGCAAGACAGTCCTGCGCGCCCGCCGCCAGATCGGGCATGACCGCCAGCGACATCAGATCCCCCCATTCGAGCAGGTCGCCGCGCTGGAGAAGGGTGGCGCCCTTTTCGGTCTCGTCGCGCAGATTGGCCTGGGTGAGCATGCGGCACAGATGCCCCCAGCCCGCCCGGTTCCTGGGATAGGCGAGAATGTCAGGCGTGCCGTCGCCAAAAACCAGCCGGCAGCCAGGGTGATAGGCAAGCTTTTCGACCTTGGCCTGCTGCCAGGCGCGCACCACGCCGGCCACCGTGTTGCGGTCGGCAAGGCCGATCGCCGAGAAACCCATGAGCTTGGCCGCGACAACCAGCTCCTCCGGCTTGGAGGCGCCGCGCAGGAAGGAAAAATTCGACTGGATGCCGAACTCGGCATAGGGAATGACGGTCAGCGCGTTCATGCGAAGACCCCGTGCATGAACCAGCGCGGCGCGGCTTGCGAGCCGCCGTAAAGCCCTTGCCGGTAGAGCCAGTAGCGGCGGCCGTCGGCATCCTCGATGCGGAAATAGTCGCGTGTCGATGCCGCGGCGTCGCCTGGCGCCTGGCGCCACCATTCGGCGGCGATGCGTTCGGGACCCTCGGCGCGGGTGACGCGGTAGAGCGCGCGCCGCCAGCGGAAATGCAGCGGCGGACCCTCCGGCATTTCGGTGGCCGGCACCTCGATGGGCTCGGGCGCGCGAAACAGCCGGATCGGCCGTTCCGGCGGAAAGATGGTTGTGGGCGCCCGCACCCTGTCTGGTCTCTTCGGCGGCGTGGTCCGGCGCGGCGCTTCGCTGAAGGGGACGATGGCGACGGCGCGCTCCGGCAGATGGCTTTCAACCGCGACCGGCTGCAGCACGGCGCCCTCGCCGAGCCGGGCGCGGATGCGGTCGGCGAACAGCGCGATGTCGGCGCCGTCATCGGTCACCTCGCCCGTCAGATCGGCCTGCGCCATGTCGAAGGCGGCGGCCGCCAGCACCGAAAGCCGCACCAGATCGAAACCGTAGCCGGCGTCGATGTCCTGATCGAGGGCGGCCAGCCTTTCATGGAACAGTTTCTGGATCAGCCGGGGATCGCGCATCGGCCGCGAGGTGCCGAGCGCGATGCGGCTGACGGCGCCGTCGACGCGGAAGAGCAGCAGCGCCAGCGTCCGCGCGCCCTCGCCGCGGCGTTCGAGATCGCTCTTCAACGTCGTCGCCAGCAGGCCGACCAGCCGCTCGATGTCCTCGGTCAGGGTGACGGGCTCGGCGAGATGCCGCTCGACCGAAAGCGGCGCCACGGGAAGGCGCGGCGAGACCGCTTCGTCGAGACGGCCAAGCGCCTGGTCGAGACGCAGCAGCAAGGTGGCGCCGAAGCGGCGGGCAAGCGGCGCGCGCGGTGCGGCCATGACGGCGCCCGCCGTGCGCAGGCCGACACTTTCCAGGCTGGCGCGGGTTTCCGGCGCTATGCGCAGTGCGGCGAGCGGCAGAGGCGCCAGCAGCGCTTCCTCCTCGCCGCCATTGACGATGCGGTCGCCGCAAAAGCGCGCCGCCGCCCAGGCCGCGCCCGGCGTCGGGGCAAGGCCGGCGCGGACATCGAACCCCTGGTGCAAGAAGCGCGACAGGATGTCGTCCAGCATGGCGCGTTCGCCGCCGAACAGATGGGTGCAGCCGGTGACGTCGAGAAACAGGCCGTCCGCCCCATCCAGCGCCACCAGCGGGGTGTAGCGGTCGCACCAGTCGGCAAGGCCTTCGAGCAGGCGCCGGTCTGCCTCCGGATCGGCCTCGACGATATCGATCGACGGATGCATGGCACGCGCGTCGGCAATGCCCATGTCGCGCTTCAGGTGCAGCGCCTCAGCCCGCTCGTCGAGGGCTGAGATGCGCTGCGCGTTGCCCTGGCGGTGGCTGATCACCAGTGGCGGGTGAGATGGCGTCGGGTGCTCTTGGGGCCGGGAACGCCAGGACCGCCCCAGGCGCTGCCGCAGGATCCTTTCGGCCGCCAGATAGGGAAACCACAGAGACAGGATTCTTTGCCCGGCCTGTCCGTCCTTCTTCGCCCCTTCTTTCGTCGAATACGCGTTCATCGGGGTTCCACTCCAGTGTGAATTGTCCAGGCAGGGCCGTGCGGCTCTTGCCGATGCTGATGGTGAAGGCCGGGCGGCCGATCGATCCGGCGAGCGGCCCGGCGACGGTTTCGCGCGGCACGGCCAGCGCCGGCGAGACGATGAGGCGGACGGGCGCCGCCGTCGGTTCCGGCTCGGCCGCCTGCCGCAGCAGGAATACGGGGCGGCCGGCACTTTGCGCCCTCGCATGCAGCCGGCGCGTCGCGGTCAGGTCGAGCCGCTGCGGGTTGCCGCGGATTTCGAGGATGACGGCGGCGAGCGCCGTCATCCTCGCTGCTTCCTCGGCGACCCACAGCGCATCGACGAGTTTCGGCGCCTCGGAAAACAGCAATTGCTCAGGCCCGATGCCGAAGGAGGCCTGCAGTCCCCTGGCATAGGGAAAACCCGCCTCGCGGAAGATCTCCGTGGTGCCGATCCACAACACCGGCAGCCCTTGCGCCTGCTTGAGGATCAGGCTGGCGAGCGACAGGGCAAAGCCGGCGACGGCTCCGGCATCGCGGGTTTCCAGGCCATGGATTTCGCTGAGCGCCGCTTTCGGCAGCCCACCGCTCAGGGCGGCATCGAGGGGATCGATGCCGATCGGCAGGAAGGCATCCGGCAAGGCCGCGGCAAGACCGCGCCGGACGATCGTGAGATCGGCGCTGGCGTCGGCATCAAGCGGCGCGCCAGCCGGCGCCTGCAGGCGTTCGGGCAGCGTTCCCTCGATCTTCGCGATCTGGCGGCGCAGGGCAAAAACAGTCTCCCGCGCCACGGCTGATATCGCCATGACGGTTAGTGTCCACTCACAATTGTTCCTGTTATGTTCCCTAGGATTCCAGAGGGTGACGGAAGAGTCAAGCAGAGTCACAAGGAATTTATTCCTGCGAACGCGCGCTTTAGCGCTGGCCGCCGAAAGCCAGCCGTGCAGCCAGGCCCGCGAATACGGTTCCGAGCAGGATCTGCGGCGCCCGCCGGAACCGCGTGCACAGGCCGAAGGCGGCGGCCAGCGCGTGGCAATAAGTGCCGGCGGCGATGCCGGCATAGGTCGCCAGGCCCGAGGCGCGCCCCTGGCTGGCGCTGCGGGAGGCGATCAGCAGCATGTCCGGCCCTGGCGTCGCGGTCAGAGCGAGGCAGGCAATGACGAAAAGTCCGATGGTGGAAAGGTCCGGCATGAGAACTCCCCAGGAGACGGCCGGAACCGACCCCTACGCGATTCCTCGGCATGGGCAAAGGTGCCGCGGCAGGAATTGCCGCTTCATTGCCTCGCCCGGTGCGAAAGCCTATATGCCGGGTCAAAGGACAAAGCATGGCCCGCATCTACAAGACCCGCACCTGGCATGGCGAACTCGCCCCCTCGATGGAGGAGATGGAATTCCTGGCGCTGGAGGCCTACGCCCATCTGCCGGAGGATTTTCGCAAGCTGACGGGCGAGATCGTCATCCAGATTGCCGAGTTCCCGACCGACGAGGTCATGGACGACCTGTCGCTGGAGACGCCGTTCGACCTGCTCGGCCTGTTCGAGGGCCGCGGCATCGCCGAGCGCTGGAACCCGCAGACCGGCGAAGGCCCGAACCGCATCACGCTCTACCGCCGCGCCATGCTCGACTACTGGGCCGAAAACGAGGAGACGCTCGGCGACATCGTCACCCATGTGCTGATCCACGAGATCGGCCACCATTTCGGCCTGTCGGATGATGATATGGAGCGGATCGAAGAAGCTGCGGAATAGCCTCGAACCTTCGTCATCCTAGGGCGAAGCAAGGAGCGAAGCGACGCGCGCAGACCCTAGGATCCATGCCGTGACTGTGGCGCGTTGCGACGGTGCAAAACGCTCACCACCCAGTTCCGCGAAAGAGTTCGAACCATTCAGGATTAGCTTTTTCGATCAGCTCGATCTTCCATAGGCGTGGCCAACGTTTCAGGGACTTCTCACGTTGGATCGCATCGGTGATATCGAAATACTCTTCGTACCAGACAAGGCGTTGCACGCCGTAGCGACTGGTGAAATTTGAGCCCTGTCCAGCCTTGTGCTCCGGCACGCGACGGCCAAGATCGTTGGTAACGCCGATGTAGATCGTGCCGCGCTTCTGGCTCGCCGTCATGTAGACATAGCCGGTCATCATTCTAGCGTAGCCAGTGTCGATGCGCGCACAAGCGCCGTTCTGATCTGCCGCATTCTACGACCAACGTCACGGCATGGATCCTAGGGTCTGCGCCGCGTCGCTTCGCTCCTTGCTCCGCCCTAGGATGACGAAGAGAGGAAGGCTGCTGGTCCCTACCAGTCGCTGAGCTTGGTATCCGGCCCATATTCCTGGCCGTCGACATCCTTCACCACCGCCTGGCCGCAGCGCATGGTCTTGGCCTTCTTGTCATAGGCGTAGGTCGGCGAGCCGAACAGGTGCCAGCCCTTGTTCAGCGCCGCCGTCACCTTGTGGCAGAAGCTGGCGTCGTCCGGGCCGGTGAGAAAGCGGTAGAGTTTCATGTCCCAAGTCCTGTCGTAAGTGCGCATAGCCCGCGAGCATGGGTTTATATCATGCGCCGATGGCGGCCGCCTTCGCCAGCAGTTTTTCGGCCTGTGCCAGATGCAGCCGCTCGACCATCTTGCCGTTCAGCGCGATCACGCCTTTGTCCGTGTTTTCCGTGAGGGCAAAGGCATCTTTCACCGCGCGTGCCTCGGCGATCGCCTCCGGCGAGGGCGCGAAGGCGCGGTTCGCGGCGTCGATCTGGGCCGGATGGATCAGCGTCTTGCCGTCGAAGCCCATGGCGGCCCCCTCCGCGCACTCACGGGCAAACGCGTCGAGGTCGCGAAAATCGTTGGCAACGCCGTCGAGCATGTCGAGGCCTCCGGCGCGCGCGGCCAGCACCATCTGCATCAGCCATGGCACGAGGTAGCGCCGGTCCGGCGTCACGAGCGCACCGGTGTCCTTGGCCAGATCATTCGTTCCGGCAACGAAACAAGTGAGCCGTGAGGCCGGGTCGCGGCCCAGTTCGGCAATGGCGCCGATGTTGAGCAGGGCCTTCGGCGTCTCGATCATCGCCCAGAGTTTCACGCTATCGGGGGCAAAATTGTCGTCGAGCACGTCACCGACTTCGAGGATGTCGCGCGGCGTGGCGACCTTGGACAGCAGGATGCCGTCGGGCTCGACTTTCGCCACGGCCAGGAGGTCGTCGCCGCCCCATTCGCTGGCCAGTGCATTGACGCGCACCACCATCTCGCAGCGATGGCCAAGATGGTTGGCGGCCGGGCGGCTGGCGAAGATTGCGGGCAGCTTTTCGCGGGCGGCAATCTTGTCGGCCGGCGCGACGGCGTCCTCGAGGTCGATGATGATTGCGTCGCAGGACAGAAGCGCGATCTTGGCCAGCGCCTTGTCGTTGGAGGCCGGCATATAGAGCACCGAGCGGCGCGGGCGGTAGGATTCGGTCATATCCGATCTATGCCGCCTGGGGTCGGTCGAGGCAAGCGTTGGGGCTGTGCGCCCATCCTCACCCTTGTGGGGAGGGTCGCTGCGAAGCAGCGGGGTGGGGCGCGGCGCCGGCCCCCACCCGACCTGCGGTCCGACCTCCCCACAAAGGGGAGGTAGAAGCTCGGTGCCCTTCGCCCCGGGGCGTTAAGGAGCAGTCTACAGAGCGGACGAAAAGCCGCTTGGCCTTCGAACGACGGCCGGCAAGAGGTGGCTCCGACGTCCGAATGATGGGTCAGCCCTGCACGAAAACTGCACAGGCCTGCGGAAAAGCTCCTCGGATCCGCCCTGCCCCCTCCCTGCCGGCCTGCGAAACAGGCGGCATGCACAAGCGAGCAAAACCCCGTTGGTCCGTGCCACAGCGCCTGCGCAGCGACGGCTGGTGGCTGGTCGATCCGCCGCCCGCCGATCCCGCGGCGATCCTCATCCCTTTCGCCCGCAAGCGTCCGCCGGCCGTCCGGCTGGACGCCATCGCGAGGGTCAGTTCATGACGTCATTTTTCGCGCCAAGCTATTGCAGCCGCTTCGGTGTTGCCGTGCTGCTGGTCGTGCTGGCGGATTTCCTGTTCTACGGCCAGCCCGCCGGCATCGCCGCCTTCCTGTTCGCCATCCTGATCGCCGCCGCGGTCGTGGCCGTGCATCCCACGGCCTTCAGCGACATCAGGGTCTGGCTCAAGCCCGCCGCCTTGCTTGTCGCGCTGCTGCCGCTCGCCGAAAATGTCAGCCTCCTGTCCGTCTCGATCGCGCTTGCGGCGCTGGTGGTGTTCTCGCTTTCGCTCAGCGGCCGGCTGCGGCACGGCATGGCGCGCATTGCCGGCCAGATCGCGTTGTTCGGGCTTGCGGCGCCGTTCCGCTTCGTCCGCGATTTCATCCGCTGGCGCAAGACGGCGCGCCGGTTTGGCGGGCGACGTGTGCGGCTGGCGACGATCGCCGTCTGGGTGATGCCGCTGACACTGGGCGCCGTGTTCCTGGCACTGTTCGGCGCCGCCAATCCGGTCATCGACCACTGGCTGTCGCTGATCGACCTGATGAAGCTGCTCGACCTCATCCAGCTGGCGCGCATCGCCTTCTGGCTGTTCGCGCTCGCCGGCGTCTGGGCCTTTTTGCGGCCACGCCTGCCGCGCTTTTCGCGGCGCAGGCCCCGGCCGACCCATGCCCTTGCCGCGGCGGCGATCAATCCGCAAAGCCACGTCATCGAGGACATCGTGTTCGGCAAGGCCGCCATCCTGCGCGCGCTGATCGTCTTCAACGTGCTGTTTGCGCTGCAGACCGGGCTCGATGCCACCTATCTGTGGGGCGGGGCAGCCCTTCCCGACGGTCTGAGCTACGCGGCTTACGCGCATCGCGGCGCCTATCCCCTTGTTGTCACCGCACTGCTTGCCGCCGGTTTCGTGCTGGCGGCGCTCAGGCCGGGCAGCGAGACCTCAGGTGACCCCGTCATCCGCCGGCTGGTCTATGCCTGGGTGGCGCAGAACATCATGCTGGTCATCTCGTCGATCCTGCGGCTCGACCTCTATGTCGGCATCTATGCGCTGACCTACTGGCGCATCGCGGCTTTCGTCTGGATGGGGCTGGTGGCGGCAGGGCTGGCGCTGATCATCGCCCGCATCGCGCTCGGAAAATCCAATGAATGGCTCTCCTCCGCCAATCTTCTGACGTTATCCCTGACGCTTTATGCTTGCTGTTTCATCAATTTCGCCGCGACGATCGCCAATTACAATGTCGACCATTCCTTCGAAATGACCGGCCAGGGCATCCCCCTCGACGCTTGGTACGTGCGCTCGCTCGGCCCGGGCGCGTTTCCAGCGCTCGACCGTTTCTTCGATCATCAGGGAAAGACCGCTCAGGCCGGCGCCACACGCGAACTTGTGAGACTGCGTGGCATTGACGAGGGTTGGTACCGAGCCGTCCAGGCAAACTGGCGGGCCTGGAGCTTTCGCGACCGGCGCCTGCTTGCCTATCTCGACAGCAAGGGGTCGCTCGTGCTTCCTCAGCCTTCGCAACCTTCCTCGCCGGGCCGCTGACCGATGCCGCATCACATCCTCGTCGCCGACGATGACCCGCATATCCGCGAAGTGATCTGCTTCGCGCTGGAGAAGGCCGGCATGAAGACGCTTGGGGTGTCCGACGGCGCCGCCGCCTTGCAGGAGATCGGGCGCCGGGCGCCCGACCTCGTCGTGCTCGACATCGGCATGCCGGAGATGGACGGGCTGGAGGTCTGCCGGCGGCTGCGCCACACATCGGACGTGCCGGTGCTGTTCCTGTCCGCGCGCGACGAGGAGATCGACCGCATCCTCGGGCTCGAAATGGGCGGCGACGACTATGTGACGAAGCCGTTCAGCCCGCGCGAGCTGGTCGCCCGCGTCAACGTCATCCTGCGCCGCGCCCGCCCGGCGTCGGCCGAAGCGGCCGACGACCGGCAGTTTTCGCATGGCAAGCTCACTCTGGCGCCGGCCAGCCACGCCGCCGCCTTCGACGGCAAGCCGCTTGCCCTGACGGGGATCGAGTTCTCGATCCTGAAAGGGTTTTTGGCGCGGCCGGCGCATGTGCTCGACCGTGACGCGGTGATGGCAAACGCCTATGCCGGCAAGATCCATGTCGCCGACCGCACCGTCGACAGCCATATCCGCAACATCCGCGCCAAGCTGGCGGCGATGGGCTGCCTGGACGCCATCGAGACCGTGCATGGCGTCGGCTTCCGGCTCGGCCGATGCGGCTGACGACGTCCAGCAAATGGATCGGCCGCAAATGGCGGCCAAGGCTTGCCACGGTCGTCGTCGCCATCCTGATCATGGTGATGGCGCTGCCTTTGGTCGGCCTGTTCTTCTTCCGCCTCTACGAGAACCAGCTGATCCGCCAGACCGAGGCGGAGCTGATCGCGCAAGGGGCGGCCATCGCCGCCATCTATGCGCAGGAGGTGCGCGGCGCCGGCATTCCCCCGGACAAACTCGGCGCGCCGATGCCGCAGGCCGATGGCGGCGCCAGCCGAGCCGCCAATCCCGACGGCCCGTACCGGCCGATCGAGCCGCGCCTCGATCTCGCCTCCGACGCCGTGCTTCCGACCCGGCCGGCCGCCATGTCCGCCACCGCCGATCCGGCCTTCGCCGCAATCGGCACGCGCCTGTCCGGCATTCTCGACGCCACGCAGAAAACCACGCTGGCCGGCTTCCGGCTGCTCGATCCCCGGGGGGTCGTCATTGCCGGGCGCGGCGAGGTCGGGCAGTCGCTTGGCGAGGTCGATGAGGTGCGAACCGCCCTTGGCGGCCACTATGCCAGCGCGCTCAGGCTGCGCATTCTCGACCAGCCGACGCCACCGCTCTATTCGGTCAGCCGCGGCACCAAGGTGCGGGTCTTCGTCGCCCTGCCGGTGGCCGTCGACGGCAAGGTCGCCGGCGTGGTCTATGTCTCGCGGACACCCAACAACATCATCAAGCATCTCTATGGCGAACGCGGCAAGGTGACCCTGGCGGCGATCGCCATCCTTGGCGGCACCCTGCTGATCGGCCTGGTGTTCCTGCGCACGGTCAGCCGGCCGATCTATGCGCTGATCGACCGCACGCAGCGCATCGCCGCCGGCGAGCGCGACGCGATCCGGCCGCTCGACCATCATGGCACCTACGAAATGGCCGAGCTGTCCGCCGCCTTCCTCGACATGGCCGAAAGGCTGCAGGCGCGTTCGGACTCGATCCAGACCTTCGCCACCCATGTCTCGCACGAGCTCAAATCGCCGCTGACGGCGATCCAGGGCGCGGCCGAATTGCTGCGCGATTCCGGCAGCACGATGGATGACGAGGAGCGGCGGCGCTTCTCCAACAACATCGTCACCGATGCCGGGCGGCTCAACCTGCTGGTGCGGCGGCTGCTCGATCTGACGAAAGCCGAAAATCTTGCACCGAGCGGCGAAAGCACCTCGATCGGTGCCGCGCTGGCGCTGCTGCCCGCCGACACCAGGCTGGCGGTCCGCGTCGAGGCGGGCGGCGATCTCGCCTTGCGCATCTCGGCCGAGAACGCGGCAATCGTGCTTGCCAATCTCATCGACAACTCCGCCAGGCACGGCGCGACGCTGGTTTCGATCACCGCGACAGGCGCCGGCGGCAAGGCGACAGTTCTGGTCGGCGATGACGGCGCCGGCATTTCACCGAGCAACCGGGCGCGCGTCTTCGAGCCTTTCTTCACCACGCGGCGCTCCACCGGCGGTACCGGCATGGGCCTCGGCATCGTGCTGGCCCTCCTGAAAGTGCATGATGGTATGATCCGGCTGGTTGACAGCGAGCGCGGCACGCGCTTCGAGATCACACTGCCGGTGGTATGAGAGGAAGCATGATCTCTGGACAAACGGAAACCGTTTGTCCGAGAGAACCGGCGGCCACTTTTCGGGATCATGCTCCAGGCTTGGAGAGGCATTAAGCGTGCGCTACGACATCGTCATCATCGGCGGGGCCATCGTCGGGTCCTCCATTGCCTATTATCTGCGCGAGGAAGGGTTTTGCGGCTCCATCGCGCTCATCGAGCGCGATCCGCAATTCGCCCATGCGGCGACGACGCTGTCCATGGCCTCGATTCGCCAGCAATTCTCGATTCCCGAAAACATCCGCCTGTCGCAATTCACGCTGAAACTGTTCCGGCGGCTGAAGGAGACGTTCGGCACCGATGCCGATATCGGTTTCCGCGAGGGCGGCTATCTCATCCTGGCCGGAGAGAACGGCCTGCCGGTGCTCAAGGCAAACCATGATGCGCAGGTCGCCGAGGGCGCCGACATCGTGCTCGAGGACGCCGAGCAGCTGACGCGGCGCTTTGCCTGGCTGTCGACCGAAGGCATCTCCGCCGGCGCCTATGGCCGGACCGGCGAAGGCTGGTTCGACGCGCATGCCATGCTGACGCTGTTCCGCAAGGCGCTGCGCGACAAGAAGATCGACTTCATCGCCGCGTCGGTCACCGGCATTGCGCGCGACGGCAACCGCGTCACCGGCGTCTCGCTCGACAATGGCCAGACCTTGGAGGCCGGCATCGTCGTCAACGCCGCCGGGCCGAATGCCGGCAAGGTCGCGGCTCTTGCCGGGCTGGCGCTGCCGGTCGAGCCGCGCAAGCGCAACGTCTTCGTCTTCGAAGCGCGCGAGAAATATGCCGACATGCCGCTGCTGGTCGATCCCTCCGGCATCTATGTGCGGCCGGAAGGCTCGGTCTATCTCACCGGCGGCGCCGAGCCTGAAGAAGGCGACGGCCCGGCCGACCCCAGCGATTTCGAAGTCGACTGGCCGCTGTTCGAAGAGGTGATCTGGCCGGTGCTGGCGACCCGTATTCCCGCCTTCGAGGCAATCAAGGCGACCCACGCCTGGGCCGGGCACTATGACTACAACACGCTCGACCAGAACGCGGTGATCGGGCCGCATCCAGAGGTCGGCAATTTCATCTTCGCCAACGGCTTTTCCGGCCACGGCCTGCAGCAGGCGCCGGCGGTGGGCAAGGCGCTGGCCGAGTTCCTGGTGCATGGCGGGTACCGGACGATCGACTGCTCGGCGTTCGGCTATGAGCGGGTGGCCGAGGGACGCGCGTTCCGCGAATTGAACGTGATTTGAGCGAAGCGGCCGGTTCTCCCACAAGGGGGAGAAGGAAGAGGCGCCTAAGCCGCAGCCAGTCTTCCGGCCTCGACATAAGCCTGCAGCCAGGCCAGCACCCGGCCCCAGCCCTCGGCATGCTCGGCCGCCGCATCGCTGCGCCCGGCAAAACCGCCATGGCATATGGTGAGGCGCGTGCCCCTGGCGCTCGGCTCAAGCAGCCAGGCGACCGTGGTCTGCCGCCGGCCAAGCGTCGGATGGTCCCAGCCATAGGCCCGCGTCTGCACGATCCGGCGCGGCGCTTCGATCTCGAGGAATTCGCCGCCGGCCGGCAGCTCCCTGCCGTCGGCCGTGCGGACGACAACCGACCAGCGGCCGCCGACGCGAAGGTCGGCCGACCAGTCGGCCATGCGGTAGGTGTCGGCTGACCCCCACCAGTGCTCGATTTCTCTCGTGACCAGCGCGCGAAAAATGCGTTCCGCGGGCGCTTCGATCTCGGCCGACGCCATGATCGTCTCGCCATTGGTCATGCTCTGTATCCCGAGGATGTGCATCATCGGTGCCTCCATTTTGTTTCGGTATCGAAACGAGCCTTTCACCCTTTCGATGGCGGGCGCTCGAAACCCTTGCCGGTCTCAAGCAGGCTCTTGAGACTGGCCAGCACCAGCGGCCAGCCCTTGGAGACATTCGGGATCAGCCGGTGCGGGCCGTCGGCCTCGTGGGTGACGGCAAGCTTCATCAGCTCGCCGTCCTGTTCGATGGCGAAGGTGCAGCGCGTGTAGCCGTCTTCCTTGACCTCCGGCAGCCATTCGTTGCGCCATTTGATGACCAGGCGCCTGGGCGGGTCGATCTCGAGGATCTCGCCCGAATCGGCGACGCGGCCGTCGGGGAAGATCAGTTTCCAGCTGGAGCCGACCTTCCACTCGCTCTCCTGATAGGAGCAGAGGAAGAACTGCCGGTTGAACTCCGGGTCGGTCAGCGCCTCCCAGAGTTTTTCGGGCGTCGTGCGGATGTAGGTCACGTAAACGAAGCTGTTGCTCATCAGTCTTCCCTTTCGAGGCGTTTCTTCAGATCACTCAATGCATCCAGCCGATGGCGCTCGAACTTGCCGATCCAGCGTTCGGCGATCTCGTTGATCGGAACCGGGTTGAGGTAGTGCTGCTTCTCGCGTCCCTTGCGCAGCGTGGTGACGAGGTTGGCTTCCTCCAGGATGGCCAAATGCTTGGCCACCGCCTGGCGTGTCATGTCCATCTCCGCGCACAGTGCGTTCAGCGTCTGCCCGTTCCGGGCATGGAGGTTGTCCAGCAATTGCCGGCGCGTCGGGTCGGCCAGGGCGCGAAAGACTGCATCCATGCTCATGGCTTTAATATGCAACCATTTGGTTGCATGTCAAGCGGCAAGATCGCACGCCATGAGCGGTTGGGCGCGGCCACGGGAGAAAAAGTCAGCCCTTGCGGGAGAACCAGAAGGCGTCGGCCATGCGTTTCATGCCGATGCGTTCGTAAAAGCCGACGGCGGCCGGCATGGAAATCAGGCTGATGGCGACCGACGGCCCAAGCTGCCGCCGCGCCTCGTCCATCAGGCCCTTGCCGACGCCGAGACCCTGCGCCGATCGGGAGACGGCGAGCTCCGAGATGTAGCAGACCCAGGAGAAGTCGGTGACCGCGCGCGCCACGCCGACCAGCGGCTTGCCTTCGGTGTCGAGGCGCGCGGTCAGCACAAGATTGGCGCCGGACAGCATGGCCCGCAGCCTGGCGGGATCATCGATGGGCCGTGTCTCGCCGAGGCCGGATTCCACCAGCACGCGGCGGAATTCGGCGACGTCGAGCGCGGGCTCGCTTGCGTAGAGGACATGGGGGTTTTCAGCCATGCCGACCAGACTGCACCATCGCTTCGCGAATTCGAAGTCGTTTTGTGGTATGCCCCTTGTGCCAGCGCGCACGAACAGTTGCCTTTTATTTGCCCTCGGCTTTGTGTAAACGGGGCATCAGCAAATCCCCCGCAACGAAAACACGGGCAAAAGCCATGGAAAAATTCACCAAGCTCACCGGCGTCGCCGCTCCGATGCCGATCGTCAATGTCGACACCGACATGATCATCCCGAAGGATTATCTCAAGACGATCAAGCGCACCGGCCTCGGCACCGGCCTGTTCGCCGAGATGCGCTACAATGACGACGGTTCGGAAAATCCGGATTTCGTGCTCAACAAGCCAGCCTACCGCAAGGCGCAGATCCTGGTCGCCGGCGACAATTTCGGCTGCGGCTCGAGCCGCGAGCACGCGCCGTGGGCGCTGCTCGACTTCGGCATCCGCTGCGTCATCTCGACCTCGTTCGCCGACATCTTCTACAACAACTGCTTCAAGAATGGCGTGCTGCCGATCACCGTCAGCCCCGAGGATCTCGAAAAGCTGATGGACGACGCCTCGCGCGGCTCGAACGCCACTTTGTCGATCGATCTCGAAGCCAAGGAAATCCGCGGCCCCGATGGCGGCGTCGTCAAGTTCGACCTCGACGACTTCAAGCGGCACTGCATGCTCAACGGGCTCGACGATATCGGCCTGACCATGGAGAAGGCCGGCGCCATCGCCTCGTTCGAGAAGCGTAACGCCGAACAGCGCCCCTGGGCCTGAGCGGCACCGTCCGACGATAGGCCCGGCCGCTTTCAAGCCGGGTTTGGTGGCGACTGAGGGGAGGGACAGTCATGGCACGTTCGCTTCTTGCCGGCGTTTGCGGCTTGGTTTTGTTGCTGGTGCCCAGCGTGAGCGCCTTTGCGCAGACGCAGACGCCAGCGGCAGCCCAGAAGCCGGCCGAACAACCGGCGACCGACCAGGGATCGTCGAGCACCAGCGACGCGGCGCCCGCCGACGACGACAAGCAGGCGCCGATACCGTTCGAGGGCGGCCAGCTGACCATCACGCAGCCGGAGCAGGACGGCGAGAAGGTGCTCGCCTATGACGGCAAGCAGCTGGCCAGCAACTACGATGTCTTCTTCGACAGGATCGTGAAGATCGGCGACGTCAACGTGGCGCTGGTCGATGTCGGCGACGGCGGCAATCAATGCGGCCCGGCCAAGGTCATCGTCTGGAAGCCGAAGGACGGCGAGATCAAGACCACGACGGTCGAGCAGGACGAATGCGGCGCGCCGCCGGCGGCGATCTCCGACAGCGCCATCTATTTCGTGCCTTACCTGCTGCCCGGCGACGAGAAGCCGACCCTGCAGTGGTCGCCGACATCGGGTCTGACCACCTCCGGCAATCTGACCTACATGCCGGAACCCGGGACCGACTGGAAAGACATCGACCCTTCGACATACGACAACATCATCGACGCCTTCCACAATGAGGCGGTCTACAAGGAAGCCGAAAAGCTGCTCGGCAAGGACATGCCCGACATGGCGACCAGCCTGCTGGTCGGCGGCGGTACGGAAAAGACCGCGTCGGGCGCCTTCTATGCCAGTGGCTGCGTGCCGCATGATTGCGGCGGCAATGACGGCTTCATGGCGGTCGATCCGACCAAGCACAAGCTCTACTTCGCCCGCCGCGGCGACAATGGCCAGCCGAACGCCTGGCCGGCGGTGGCGACATGGCCGGCCGACGTCAAGGAAGCGCTGGATAAGGCGCTGTCGTCGGCGAATTAGGGGCGGCCCCGCGCTTTCGTCATCCAGGGGTCTGCGCTGCGTCGCTACGCTCCTTGCTTCGCCATAGGATGACGACGGAAGGGAGCCTCCGGCTAATCTCCGCGGCGGCGTCGTGACAATGGTCCGCCCTGCTTGGCCCACGACCCGCGCCGAGCCGCCTGCTAGATGCAGGCCCACAATCCAAGGAGGCCCCCAATGCGCAAACTGATCTCCACCGGTTCGCCCTTCGAGAAGACCGCCGGCTATTCGCGCGCGGTGGTGCAGGGCGACTGGTGCTTCGTCTCCGGGACGACCGGCTATGATTACGCGACGATGACGATGCCGGAGACGGTCGAGGCGCAGACGCGCAACTGCCTGGCGACGATCGGCAAGGCGCTGGCCGATGGCGGCTTCGAGATGTCAGACGTGGTGCGGGCGCATTACTACATCACCGCCCAGGCCTTTGTGGACGTGGTCTTCCCGATCCTGGGCGAGACATTCGGCGACATCAGGCCGGCGGCGACGATGATCGTGTGCCAGCTCAACAAGCCGGAGATGAAGATCGAGATCGAAGTCACGGCGCTGCGACGCTCGGCTCCGGGGCGCTGAGACCATGAAGGTCCGGCGCATCGTGGCCAATATCGAGACGCAGGATGCGGCGGCGGCGAAGCGCTTCTACCATGATGTGCTTGGCCTCGACGTGCTGATGGACCAGGGCTGGATCGCCACTTACGGCTCCGAGGAAAAGATGCAGGTGCAGGTCTCCTTCATGGCGCAAGGCGGCTCCGGCACGCCGGTGCCGGACCTGTCGATCGAGGTCGACGATGTCGAGGCAGCACTCGAAGGCATGAAGGCCGCCGGCTTCGCCATCGAATACGGCCCGGCCGACGAGCCGTGGGGCGTGCGGCGCTTCTATGTGCGCGATCCCCTGGGTCGGCTGGTGAACATTCTCTCACATCGGTGATCGCGGTTCTGAACCGCAGGCTTGCGCCGCAAGCGCTTGGCGTTTAGCAAGGCCGCGGTTCAAATCTTTCTGGGACGGTTTTTCCATGGCAACGAAGCATCTTTTCCTGCTCCCCGGCGACGGCATCGGCCCCGAGGCCATGGCCGAGGTCAAGAAGCTGATATCGGCCATGAACGAAAAGCTCGGCAGCGGCTTCGCCACCGATGAGGGCCTAGTCGGCGGCTGCGCCTACGACGCGCATGGCGCGGCGATCTCCGATGCCGACATGGCCAAGGCGATGGCGGCGGACGCGGTGCTGTTCGGCGCGGTCGGCGGACCGAAATGGGATGCCGTGCCTTACGAGGTGCGCCCCGAGGCCGGCCTGCTGCGGCTACGCAAGGACATGGAGCTGTTTGCCAATCTGCGCCCGGCCATCTGCTATCCGGCACTCGCCGCGTCCTCATCACTCAAGCAGGAGGTGGTCGAAGGCCTCGACATCCTCATCGTGCGCGAACTGACCGGCGGCGTCTATTTCGGCGAGCCCAAGCAGATCATCGATCTCGGCAACGGCCAGAAGCGCGGCATCGACACGCAGGTCTACGACACGTTCGAGATCGAGCGCATTTCGGGCGTCGCCTTCGAACTGGCGCGCACCCGCAAGAACCACGTGACCTCGATGGAAAAGCGCAACGTCATGAAGTCGGGCGTGCTGTGGAACGAGGTGGTCACCCAGACGCACAAGGCGCGCTACTCCGACGTCAAGCTCGATCACATGCTGGCCGATGCCGGCGGCATGCAGCTGGTGCGCTGGCCAAAACAGTTCGACGTCATCGTCACCGACAATCTGTTCGGCGATATGCTGTCCGACATCGCCGCCATGCTGACCGGCTCGATCGGCATGCTGCCGTCCGCCTCGCTCGGCGCGCCAGACGTCAAGACCAAGAAGCGCAAGGCGCTCTACGAGCCCGTGCACGGCTCGGCGCCCGACATCGCCGGCAAGGGCATCGCCAACCCGATCGCCATGATCGCTTCCTTCGCCATGTGCCTGCGCTATTCCTTCGGCATGGTCGATGAGGCCGACAGGCTGGAAGGCGCGATCGCCGCCGTGCTCGATCAGGGCCTGCGCACGAAGGACATTTTCTCGCCGGGCATGACCGAGGTCGGCACGGTCGAGATGGGCGACGCGATCATCGCCAAGTTCCTGGGTTAACCCGCTCACTCAGAGCGTTTCACCGTTTCATGGAAACGGCGAACCGCTCTAACTCTTTGTTTTGACGCAATTCCGGACGGAAAACCGCTCACACTTTTCCTGGAATTGCTCTAGCGTATTTCGCCGGCCAGCTGCTGCAGCAGGCCGACGAGCTGTGCTTCGTCCACCGGTTCGAAAAAGGCCGCGTCGGCGGTTTCCACGGCAACGATGGCGCGCTGCGCGGCGGCGGCCCCGGCCGGGGTGACGCGGATCACCTTGGCACGCGAATCCCCGGGGTCGGCTTCCCGCGCGATCAAACCCTTGGCCTCGAGCCGGGCAACGACGTCCGAGGTCATCTTCACCTCGGTGCCTGCCTGGGCGGCGAGCTGCACCTGGTTGGGCGGCTCGCCATTGCGGCCGAGCCACATGGCGGAGGCCAAGAGCACGAACTGGACATGTGTCAGGTCGAGCGGCGCCAGTGCCGCCGTCATGACGCGCTGCCAGCGCATGGTGGTTCGCCACAACAACAAGCCGGGGCTCTCCGAAGGTCCGCTGAAGCGCGTCTTCAAATCCTGTCCATCAGCCACCGTTCGCCAACTCCTTTGCCTGCTCGAACAATTTGGCCATCGACACGTCGAAATCGCCGCTGATCTGCGGGCCGAGTTCGGGTCCGACCTCGGCCGCCGAGGGGCCGGAAATTTCCAGCCGGTGCGTCACCTGCGTGCCGCCCTCGACCGGCACCAGCGTGTGCCGGAACAGCAATTTCGTGTCACCGAACGTGGTCTCGTCGGCATAGGTGACGTTATCGACGAGATCGACGATGGTCGATTCGAACGTGTCCTGCCCGACCGGCGTCACCGAGACGCGGGTGCCCTTGGCGAACGGGCCGTGCAGCACGAAAGTGTCGGACCCTTCATAGGTGAGGCGGCCCTCGTGCAACGCCTTCAGCGCGTTCCAGATGGCTGCTGCGGGAAGGGAGGAAATCGCGGTGTATTCATTGCTCCACATTGTCCTGGCTCCATTCGTCTTGCCTGATCGATCATTCAATCTGTGCACAGACTATCTGTGCACGGATTAAATTGCAAGAGGAATCTTCAGCCGTGACGAAGTTCGGCCGAACGACCGCTTTTGGGGAGTGAATTCCCCTTTTGTCGGGAAACTGGCGATTAAACTCTGACCCCCGCGGGCACCGGCCCCCAGGCGTTCTTGCCCGCCTGGGATGGCACAAGCCCGAAGACCAGCACGGCTATGCCACCGATGCCTGGGATGAAGCAGAGCAAGACAAACCAGCCGCTCTTGCCGAAGTCGTGAAGACGTCGCACGGCAAGCGCGATCCAGGGCAGGTTGAGTGCCAACGCGAAAATAAAGAAGGGCAGGAATCCGATCGCATTCCTGCTCGGAACGTCGCGGAAACCGTTGACGGCAAGATCCACGAGTATCCCGAAACCCAGCATGGCAAACACCAGGATGGTCGAGCACAGCCAGAAGGCCCAGTATTCCTTGCGGCGGGCGCGTCCGTTGAAATTGAAAAAATCCACACTGACCGTGCACAGGAAGTATGCCCACAGTCCTGTGGAACGAGTGGGCCGGGTTTCAGTGTCAAGGTCAGGCTGGCCAGGGGTCGCCGAGGGTGCGGGCGAACTCGCGGCGACGATGTTGCGCGCTGTTCCGTCGTCCGGCTGGAATTCGACAAGACGGCCTCGGACGAGGGCTGTCTCCCGGCTCAGATCCGTCCGTGTGAAAAAATAGCGCTTGCCGTCAGCGCCGTCGATGTAACCGTAGTCTTGATCCGCGTCGTAGTGAAACACCGTACCGCGCATTGCTTTCCCCCTGCATCGCCTCGCCAGCATGCTACCCAGGGTTGTTCATAAGTGCAATATGCACGCCATGCTAAACTCTGACCCCCGCCGGCACTGGCCCCCACTGGTTTTCGCGCCCCTGTGTCGGGATCAATGCAAAGACCAGGATGATCAGGCTGCCGAAGGTCGGGATCAGGATGAGCAGGCAGAGCCAGCCGGTCAGGCCGAGGTCGTGCAGGCGGCGCACGATCATGCCGAGGCTGGGCAGGAAGGTGGCCAGCAGGAACATGCCGAAAAGCCCCACCGTCATCGCCGGCACCTCGGCGTTGTCGAAATTGCCTATCTCGGCATCGGTGAAAACGCCTATGCCGACGATCACCAGGAACGCGATCGTCCAGAACAGGCAATAGCCCCAATATTCCTTGCGCCGGGCGCGGCCGGCGAAATTGAAGTAGTTCCGGGTCACACCGCCCCAGAAATAGGACCAGAGATCGGTGGGCTCTGAAGGCTCGGCCGTCCGGCCGAAATGCTGTGCCGGCGCTGCGGCGGCCGCGGGTAAGGGACTGGCCTGAGCCGGTGCGGGGTTTATGCCGGCGGCCGGGCTTGCGGCCTGGGTGGCGATCGAGAAAACGTCACGCGCCTGGCCGCCGCCCGGCTGGAACTCGACCGCCGTGCCCTTGGGCATCGCGGTTTGCCGGCGAAGGTTCTCGCGGGTGAATGTGTAGCGGTTGCCGTCGGCTCCGGTAATGAAGCCGAAACCCTGGTCCTCGTCATAGTGAAGCACTTCGCCACGCATCACCCACCCCCCTTGTCGCCGCGTCCCCGCCAAGATGTGGCACAGGGCCGATCCCTCGGGCAAGACCGTGCGGCATGGCTACCATATTAGCGGCAGATCGAGCATAAGGCTTGACGTGCAGCCGTCTTCGCCAAGGCAGACCAAAGAAAGCGCGTCCCGGCGTTCGCAGGGGTCACGAAGGCCGCTTCTTCGGCTTCTTGTGCTTCGGCGGGCCGGCATTGTCGAATTTCGGCTTGCCCGGCTTTTTCGCCCACGGCTTTGCCTCATGCGCGGCTGCCGGGCGCTGGTCGACCGAGGCCGGTCCGCGCTTCTCGAATTTGCGCTTCGGCGCGTTCGGGTCGAATGGCGCCTTGCCGCGATGCGGCTTCTTGTCGGGGCTGGGCGGCTGATAGCCGGCCCGCGACAGGTCCGGCGTGCCGTCGAGCCGCTTGACCACGATGTTGCCCTGCAGTTTGCGGTCGGGCCCGATGGCGGCGAGAAAACGGTCGGCCCAGTCCGCGGCGATCTGCACGAAGGTTTCTTCCGGCTGCATCTTGATGGCGCCGATCTCGCGCTTCGAGATGCTGCCGGTGCGGCACAGCATCGGGATCAGCCAGCGCGGCTCGGCATTCTGCCTGCGTCCGACCGACAGCGAGAACCAGACGCTGGCGCCGAAATCGTCACGGCGGCTCGGCGCCTCGTCGCGCTGCGCGAAATTTTCGCCGGCCGGTCTTTCGCGCGCCAGTCTTTCACGCGAAGGCGTGAACGGCGCGACGTCCATGAGATCCTCGGGCGCCGAGCGGCTGGCGCGGCACTGGCGCACGAAAGCGGCCGCCACTTGTTCGGCGCCATGCTTGGCGAGAAGCGCGTCGATGAAAGCGCGCTCGTCGTCCTTCACCGGCTCGTCGAAGGCGGCGTCGGCGAGGATGCGCTCGTCGTCGCGGCGGATGACATCGTCGGCGGAGGGCGGGCTCGCCCAGGTTGCCTTGAGGCCGGCGTTCTGCAGCAGCCGCTCGGTGCGCCTGCGGGCGCTGCCCGGCACGATCAGTGCGCTGACGCCCTTGCGCCCGGCGCGGCCGGTGCGGCCGCTGCGGTGCAGCAGCGTTTCGGGATTGGTCGGCAGGTCGGCGTGGATGACCAGTTCGAGGTTGGGCAGGTCGATGCCGCGCGCCGCGACGTCGGTGGCGATGCAGACTTTTGCGCGGCCGTCGCGCATCGCCTGCAGCGCATGGCTGCGCTCGTTCTGGCTGAGCTCGCCCGAAAGCGCCACGACCGAAAAATTGCGGTTGTTGAAGCGTGCGGTCAGATGATTGACGGCGGCGCGCGTGTTGCAGAACACCAGTGCGTTCTTCGCCTCATAGAAACGCAGCACGTTGATGATGGCGTTCTCGCGGTCGGCCTGGGCGACATTGAGCGCCCGGTATTCGATGTCGAGATGCTGCTTTTCCTCGCCGGCGGCGGAGATGCGCACGGCATCGCGCTGATAGCCTTGCGCCAGCGTGGCGATGGAGCGTGGCACGGTGGCCGAGAACATCAGCGTGCGGCGCTCGGCCGGCGCTGCATCGAGGATGAATTCGAGGTCCTCGCGAAAACCGAGATCGAGCATCTCGTCGGCCTCGTCGAGCACCACCGCCTTCAGACCCGACATGTCGAGCGAGTTGCGGGTGATGTGGTCGCGCAGGCGGCCGGGCGTGCCGACGACGATGTGGGCGCCGCGCTCCAGCGCGCGCCGCTCGGTGCGCATGTCCATGCCGCCGACGCAGGACGCCACCGTGGCGCCGGTCGGCTCGTAAAGCCATTCGAGTTCCCGCGTCACCTGCAGCGCCAGCTCGCGCGTCGGCGCCACCGCCAATGCCAGCGGCGCCGTGGCCGGGCTAAAACGCTCGGCGCCGTCGAGGAGCGTCGGCGCCATGGCAAGGCCGAAGGCCACGGTCTTGCCGGAGCCGGTCTGCGCCGACACCAGCGCATCGGCCTGGCCGAGTTCCAGCACCGCCTTCTGCACCGGCGTCAGTTCGGAATAGCCGCGTTTTTCCAGCGCCTGTGCCAGCGCCGGGACAATACCTTCAAAGTTGGACATCTCGCTCTTTCGGAATTCGGATTCTTTTATGCCCAGTAACGGGTCATCTGTCGGCGAGCGCTACCTGGCAGCGCCACGAGCCGAACGATCGTGTCGTTCGTACTTCGCGTCGCTTCCAATGTACAGGGCGCGCCCGGCAATGGGTTAGTTTGAAATCTGGCTTTCGGTTTTTGTGGCCGGGCGCTTGAAGCAGATCGGATCACCTTTTTGCATAGGAAGGCACTCCCACTCCGGACCAAAGCCATAGTTCGGCTTTTGCGATAGCCCAGGATGGAATACCCAAACATAGAAAATGCTGCCCAAAAGAGCCGCGATAATGAAGATGCCGGCAATATCCCCACGATTGGGCCAATTCATGGTGCCCCAAGGCTCCGGTGTGACCGTATTCTTCTATATCAGTTTTGTAAGGCAGTGCGTCAGGTCTTCTCAATTCGCTCGCTTCGAACGGCGTTGCCATGTCCCCGATTCCCTATCTCGCTTGTAAGCCGGCCGCCATCAGACTGCCACACAGGGCGCATCGCGATTGACTCTTGACGCAAACCGCGTAAAAGCCGGCTCCGAACAGGACAGTTTCGATGCGCGGCCTTCTGATGGCTCTTCTTGCATTCGATGCCCCCAGCCTCAATGCGAACCATTGGGCCGGGCGCGTCGGCGCGTCCCCTCGTTCCAGCAAAACCCCATTCTTGGCCAAAAAAACCGGCAAAAAAACCACCACCAAAACGGTGTGATTCCCTTGGCCTAACCACCCTCTCCCGGGTTCGGCCCGGGGGACGGAACCCGCATTGGCCGGCGGGTTTTCTCCAAAACCAAGCGGAGAGGGACAGGAGATCTTTATGAGTTTCAAGGTTGCAGTCGTCGGTGCCACGGGCAATGTGGGCCGGGAAATGCTCAACATACTGGAAGAGCGCGGCTTTCCGGTAAGCGAAGTGGTGGCGCTGGCGTCGCGGCGCAGCCAGGGCACGGAAGTGTCGTTCGGGGACCGCACGCTGAAGGTCAAGGCGCTCGACCAGTATGATTTTTCCGACACCGACATCTGCGTCATGTCGGCCGGCGGCAATGTCTCCAAGGAATGGTCGCCGAAGATCGGCAAGCAGGGTTGCGTCGTCATCGATAATTCGTCGGCCTTCCGCTATGACCAGGACGTGCCGCTGATCGTGCCGGAAGTGAATCCGGACGCGATCTCGCTGTTCACGCGCAAGAACATCATCGCCAACCCGAACTGCTCGACCGCGCAGCTGGTCGTGGCGCTGAAGCCGTTGCACGATTTCGCCACCATCAAGCGCGTCGTCGTTGCCACCTACCAGTCGGTATCGGGCGCCGGCAAGGAAGGCATGGACGAGCTTTTCACCCAGACCCGTGCGGTGTTCGTCGCCGACCAGGTCGACGTCAAGAAGTTCACCAAGCGCATCGCCTTCAACGTCATTCCGCATATCGACGTCTTCCTCGACGACGGCTTCACCAAGGAAGAGTGGAAGATGGTCGCCGAGACCAAGAAGATGCTCGACCCCAAGATCAAGCTGACGGCGACCTGCGTGCGCGTGCCGGTGTTCATCGGCCATTCGGAAGCGGTCAACATCGAGTTCGAGAAGCCGATCACCGCCGACGAGGCGCGCGACATCCTGCGCGACGCGCCGGGCTGCCAGGTCTTGGACAAGCGCGAGGACGGCGGCTACATCACGCCGCTGGAATCGGCCGGCGAGGACGCCACCTTCATCTCGCGCATCCGCGAGGATTCGACCGTCGACAACGGCCTGTCGATGTGGGTTGTCTCCGACAATCTGCGCAAGGGCGCCGCACTCAATGCGGTGCAGATTGCCGAGCTCCTGGTCGAGCGCGGCCTGATCCAGCCGAAGAAGAAGGCGGCCTGACGGCGGTTCTTTTTTCGCTCACGGGCCGCACCGCCGCTTGCGCGGCTGGCGCTGCGCGGGCGCGCCGGACGACCGGCGGCCCGCTGTCGCGGGCTTATGGCACCCTTTCCTTCTCCACAAGGTGAGAAGGGAAAGCGCGCACCTGCCCCTCAGATTGAGCTTACTTTATGGACGGTGCTCGGCCTGTCACTCTGCGTCCGGCCGCCGGCTCAGATGCCGCTGCCATCGCCGGGCTCATGCGGGCGGCGCTCAACGCCTTCGACTGGATGCCGGTCATCCATACGCCGGCCGAGGACCTCGCCTTCCTCCACGACCTCGTGCTGCCACGGCAGCAGGTGACGGTCGCCGAAGCCGGCAGCGAGATTGTCGGCTTCATTGCCGTCAGTGGCGATTGGGTGGAGCAGCTCTACCTCGACCCGGCCTGGACGGGGCAAGGCATAGGCAGCCGGCTGCTGATCGACGCGACCGCTGCTTTGCCGGTCGTGAAACTCCATTGCTTCCAGGCCAACACCGGCGCCCGGCGCTTCCATGAGCGCCATGGGTTCCGCGCGGAAGCGTTCGGCGACGGCACCACCAACGAGGAAGGCCTGCCGGATATTCTGTACGTCCGCAGGCGTTGATTTCAGCCGGCGCTGTCCTTGGCCAGCCGATGAAGCAGCCCGAGCGCCTCCTCCGCCCGCTCCGCCGGCACGAACAGGTGATCATGGTAGAACGCCGAGACCGGATTGATGCCCATGCCGGCGGCGGCGAGCCGCGTGGTGATGGCGGCGAGGAAGCCGACGGCTTCCAGCGATGAGTGGATGTTCAGCGTGATCATCCGGCAGCGGAACGAGGCGCTCAGCCCGGCTGCCTTCGCCGCGTCCTCGGTCACGATCAGCGTCGTGCCCTCGCGCTCGCGAAACACCATCACCGGGTCGAGGCCATCGGGTTGGGAAATGCCCGGCGCCAGCGTGGCGAAGACATGGATGCCGTCGAGCAATTCGGGCGTCATCGACGCCAACAATGTCTTCAGATCGGTCTCGCCGGTCATTTCTCTCGCCTGAACGGGAACGGGCAACAGACTTCTCAATATCCGCAACCGGCACATGCCGATAGTCCGCGCACCGCGCACGACATCGCGATGTCGCTGGCGGCCGGGCTTGCGGATCCCTCGCATCGCACAATAGAGGAGCTCAGGGCCGATGCCGGTCCGTGAAAGGCCGTCCATGATCGTTCGCCCGCGCCCCAACTTCCTGCAGCTGTTCTTCATCATGCGCGGCTCCGTGGTGCCGCGCATCCTGCCGCAGATCTTCGGCTTCGCCGTCTATTCGGCGGTCATCCTGGCCCTGGCGCGATGGTTCGAACTCGATCTCGGCGTCTTCAACATCACGCCCTTCGGGCTGGTGGGCGTGACGCTGTCCATCTATCTGTCGTTCCGCAACAACGCCGCCTATGATCGCTGGTGGGAAGCGCGCAAGCTGTGGGGCACGCTGGTCTTCGAGATCCGCAATCTGGCGCGCGCCACGACCAGCCTCATTCCCGATCCGGCCGAACAGCGCGCCTTGCTGATGGAGGCGCTGGCCTTCTGCCATTTCCTGCGCGGCCAGTTGCGCAAGACCGACAGCATCAACGACGCCCGCGCCTTCATCGACGCCGAGGCGGAGGCGGTCGCGAATTTCGCCAATCCGGCCGACGAGATGGTCCGGCGCATGGGCCGGCGCGCCAATGCGCAGCGCCGGGCGGGCGACGTCGATCCGATCGGCTTCCGCATTCTCGATGAAAGGCTGGCGTCGATCACCGCCATCCAGGCCGGCTGCGAGCGGATCGCCGGCACGCCCTTGCCCTTCGCCTATACGCTGCTGGTGCATCGCACGGCCTATATCGTCTGCCTGCTTTTGCCGATCGGGCTGATCTCGACCACCGGCTGGGCGACGCCGCTGTTCACGGCGCTGATCGCCTACACCTTCTTCGGCCTCGATGCGCTTTCGGAGGAGCTCGAGGACCCGTTCGGCACCGAAGCCAACGACCTCGCGCTGGACGGCCTGTGCCGCGTCTGCGAAATCTCGGTGTTCGAGGCGCTGGGCGAGACGCCGCCCAAGATGCTGCCGGCGGAAAAGTTCTATTTTTCGTAGCAGTACAGAACCGCGATCGGTTGACGGGACAGAGGATCGCCACGGAAGGCCTTCGTTGTACCGGCGCCAAAAAGAATCCGACCGTGTCGGATCGCCGCCTCATGCCGCGTCCTTGGTTCGACCCTGGCAAAAAAGGGCTCGAAACTCAGGAGGAAACACCATGAGCATTTCCGAAGCCGCGCCCGTTTCGCCGGGCGCCCTGTGGACCGGCCGCGCACTCAGCGGCGTCATTGTGCTGTTCATGATCTTCGACGGCGTCATCAAATTGCCGCCGCTTGACATCGTCGCCCAGGCGATGGTGCCGCTCGGCTGGCCGGCCGACGCCAATGTCGCGCGCCTGCTCGGCGTCATCGGCCTGATCGCGACCGCGCTCTACGCGCTGCCGCGCACCTCGGTGCTCGGCGCCATCCTGCTCACCGCCTATATGGGCGGCGCCATCGCCACCAATGCGCGGATCGGCAATCCGCTGTTCTCGCACACGCTGTTCGGCGTCTATCTCGGCCTCATCCTGTGGGGCGGCCTGTACCTGCGCGACCCCAGGGTGCGCGCACTGATCCCGTTCAACAAGCAAACCTGAGGAGACCAAGATGCTTGCCATTATCATCATCATCGTCCTCGTCATTATCCTCGCGGTGCTTATCTATGCGGCCACGCGGCCGAACGACTTCGTCGTCAGCCGCTCGACCAGCATCAAGGCGCCGGCCGAAGCGATCTTCCCGCTGATCAATGATTTCAAGCATTGGCCGGAGTGGTCGCCCTTCGAAAAGCTCGACCCGCGGATGAAGCGCACGCTTTCCGGCGCCGAAAGCGGCAAGGGTGCGGTCTATGCCTGGGAAGGCAATTCCAAGGCCGGCGCCGGCCGCATGGAGATCGTCAATTCGGTGCCGTCCTCGCTGGTCGCGCTGAAGCTCGATTTCGAGAGGCCGTTCCGGGCCAACAACAGCGTCGATTTTTCGCTTAGGCCATCGGGCGACGCCACAACCGTCACCTGGGCGATGCGCGGCGCAAGACCGTTCATCGCCAAGCTGATGGGCCTATTCATGGACTTCGACAAGCTGATCGGCAAGGATTTCGAGGCCGGCCTGGCCAATCTGAAGCAGGCAACGGAGCAACAAAGGCTAACAATTTCAAAACCTTGATCGCAAGTGCCGAAACCGTCGTCGACGCTAAGCCGGCCAATCTTCACTCTCCCAGGGATCAAATCAGCCGCCCGCGAGTTAACCAAATAGCGGCGAGGACGGCGATCCGCGTGAGAGAGAGGATTTCATGATGACGAAGGCGATTACCATTCTGATGTTGGCGATGGCGCTGGGCGCGTGCTCGCAAACGGAAAAGGGCGCGGCCGTGGGCGGATTGGGCGGCGCGGCTGTCGGTGCCGCGGTGGCGAGCAATCCTGTCCAGGGTGCCGTGGTCGGCGGCGCCGTCGGCGCCGTGGCGGGCGCCCTGATCGGCCGGGCCAGCGAACCGGGCCGCTGCCGCTACCGCGACAGCAACGGCCACGTCTATGTCGATCGCTGCCCGAGCGGCTATTGATGGTGAAATCCAAGGAGCAAGGCGCAGTACGGCGGGCATAAGCCCGCCGTGCTCATGTGGCGATTTGCCCGAAACAGGCCTTGCCGCGGGCCGCGCTACAGCAGGTCCCGGATATGGCCCCAGGCTTCCCGGCCGAGCTCCGCATCGGCGCGGTCATTGCCTCCATGAGCATGCGATGTCGATCGTGGGGTGTTTTCACCAGGCAGCAGAATTCGGTGGCCGGCGTCGGGCGCCGAAACGAGGCGTGTGACATTGCCGGCATCCTTTCGACGCCGAACGATCGCCTCTGCGAAATCCAGGGAAGGCCACAGCGCGTCATCGCCACCCGCGACCAGCACGATGTCGGCCGAAGCCGCCTCGACGGGGATGGCGGCCCTGCTCGCTTCATCCCTGAACGTTCTCAGGCAGTGCTCGAAAAGGCCCCTGTAGGACACGAGGCCGTCGACGTAGCTTGCGCTCCAGTTGGGGTCGGCTGGAACAAACGGGCAAGCGCGCCCTTTCAGCGTCCATGACGATCGCTCGGGCCAGCTGATGCCGTCGCGGCCCGGCCCGATATTGCCCCACACCACCGATGTCGGGCTGATCGCGGCCACGGCGTCGATACGCGGGTCGTGCGCCGCCGCAAGCAAGGCCGCCTCGGCGCCTTTGGACGTGCCGACATAGACGATGCGCCGGTAGCCCAGCCCGACAAGATGGCCTGTCGCGGCGAAAAAAATCTCCAGGGGGATTTCGCATATGCCGGGAACCTGGTCTTCGCCGCCGAACCACTGGAGCGCCAGGGCGGACGCGCCCTCGCCGGCAAAAAGCCGTGCGCGGGCGACGTCGACACGGCCGCTGGATCCGCTCAGCACCACGACGCCCGTCATGGCGTCGGCGCATCGCAGCAGCGTTCCGGCAACGCGGCCGGACAGGATTTCTTCCGTGACAGGCCGTTCGCCCATCCGTTCCATCCGCCCGATGTATTGCTGCACAATAGCAAAACGGCGGGCACGGCCCGCCGTCAGACTGCTGACAAACCTCCGCACGTCTCGAAATCACCCAAGATTCACGGAACGTCTCAGATTCAGATCGCGAACAAACCGGAATCAAAACCCCTCGATTTTGATTGCTGTCAAAAACCGAGGGGTTTGTAATCAATCTGACGGCGGGCACGGCCCGCCGTTTTGTCGATGCGATGAAGCGATCTTTATTCGGCGGTGGCGGCTTCCGCCTCGGCGGGTGCCGCGGCAGCGGCCGCAACGGCGGCGGCAGCGTCTTCCTGCGCCTTCTTCAGCAAAGCGGCGCGTTCCTGCGCCTTCTTGCCCGGCTCGGCCTTCTTCGGGTTGGAGCGGGCGTCGCGCTTGGCAAGGCCGGCCTCGTCGAGGAAGCGCAGCACGCGGTCGGTCGGCTGGGCGCCGTGCGACAGCCAGTGCTTGACGCGGTCGGCGTCGACCTTGACGCGCTCGCCGTCCTTCGGCAGCAGCGGGTTCCACGAGCCGAGCGACTCGATGAACCGGCCGTCGCGCGGCGAACGGGCGTCGGCGACGACGACGTGGTAGTAAGGACGCTTCTTCGAGCCCGCGCGGGCCAGTCTGATTTTCAGTGCCATTTCTTTATCTCCTAAAAGCTCTGATTTCGTTTGATTGCGTTGAGGCTGGGTCTTTTTGTTCGTGCATGTCGTTACCCCAAAACCGCTGAGCACTTTTGGGCGGCATGTACCGGTCAGCCGGTTTTCGTCACGCCGTTGGCAGCGGCGATCTGTTCGTGGTGGCGGATCACTTCGCGGACGACGAAGTTGAGGAATTTCTCCGCGAAATCGGGGTCGAGATGCGCGTCATCGGCCAGCTGGCGCAGACGCGCGATCTGCTGCTGCTCGCGCGCCGGGTCGGCCGGCGGCAGGCCATGTTTGGCCTTCAGCACGCCGACCGCCTTGGTGCAGCGGAAGCGCTCGGCCAGCATGTGGATGAGGGCGGCGTCGATGTTGTCGATCGATGCGCGATAGCCGGCCAGGATGGTGCGGGCGTCGGCCATGTCCTTTTCTTCGTTCATCCGTATTCTCACTTCTTCTTGCCAAGGCCCGGCAGTCCGCCGCCGCCGAGGCCGGGAAGCCCCGGAAGTTTCATGCCGCCGGGCAGGCCTGGCAGGCCGCCGCCGGGAAGTCCGCCGGGCAGGCCCTTCATGCCGCCGAGGCCGGCGGCCTGCGCCTGCTTCTGCAAGGCTTCGAGCTGCTTGGGGTCCATCTTGGAGAGATCGGGCATGCCGCCGGGCATCATGCCGCCCCCCAAACCACCAAGCCCCATCTTGGAGGCAAGGCCGCCCATCATGCCGCGCATCAGGCCGCCGCCTTTGCCCTTGCCGCCCATCGCCTTCATCATGTCGGCCATGCCGCGATGCATCTTCAACAGCTTGTTGATCTCGGCGGCGTCGGTGCCGGAGCCGACGGCGATGCGCTTCTTGCGCGAATGCTTGAGAATATCGGGATTGGCGCGCTCGGCCTTGGTCATCGAGGAGATAATGGCGAGCTGGCGGCCGAACATCCTGTCGTCGAGGCCGGCGGCGGCCATCTGATCCTTCATCTTGCCCATGCCGGGCATCATGCCCATGATGCCGCCCATGCCGCCCATCTTCGACATCTGCTGAAGCTGCTGGGCGAGGTCGTTCAGGTCGAACTTGCCCGACTGCATCTTCTTGGCCATCGCCGCCGCCTGCTCGGCGTCGATATTCTCGGCGGCCTTTTCGACCAGGCTGACGATGTCGCCCATGCCGAGGATGCGGTCGGCGATGCGCTTGGGGTGGAACTCCTCCAGCCCGTCCATCTTTTCGCCGGTGCCGATCAGCTTGATCGGCTTGCCGGTGACGGCGCGCATCGAAAGCGCGGCACCGCCGCGGCCATCGCCGTCCATGCGGGTCAGCACAAGGCCGGTGATGCCGACGCGCTCGTCGAAGCTTTTCGCCAGGTTGACGGCGTCCTGGCCGGTCAGCGAATCGGCGACCAGCAGGATCTCGTGCGGGCTCGACACCTTCTTGATGTCGGCCATCTCGATCATCAGCGGCTCGTCGATATGGGTGCGGCCGGCGGTGTCGAGGATGACCACGTCATGGCCACCGAGCCTGGCCGCCTGCACGGCGCGCCTGGCGATGTCGACGGGGTTCTGGCCAGCAATGATCGGCAGCGTCGCGACCTTGGTCTGCTCGCCGAGCTGGCGCAGCTGCTCCTGCGCGGCGGGCCGCCGCGTGTCGAGCGAGGCCATCAGAACCTTCTTGTTCTGGCGCTCGGTCAGCCGCTTGGCGATCTTGGCCGAAGTGGTCGTCTTGCCGGAGCCCTGCAGGCCGACCATCATGATGACGACGGGGGCCGGCGCATTGAGGTCGATGGCGACGCCCTCGGCGCCCAGCATGTCAACCAGCTCGTCATGGACGATCTTGACGACCATCTGGCCGGGCTTGATCGACTTCAGCACTGCGGCGCCGACAGCCTTCTCGCGCACCTTGTCGGTGAAGGAGCGCACCACTTCGAGCGCCACGTCGGCCTCGAGCAGCGCACGGCGCACCTCGCGCAGCGCCGCCGAGACATCAGCCTCGGAAAGCGCGCCGCGGCCGGTCAGGCCGTTCAGGATGGAGCCAAGACGCTCCTGCAGCGATTCAAACATCTTGCGTCCTTCGATCTCGGTTCATTCGAACCGAGAGGTAATGCGTTCGCGCCAACTGTCCAAGCAAAAGCAAAGCCCAAAACCAAAAAGCACCCGGGGGCGCATTGCGCTGCCGGGTGTTGGCCTCCAGGATCTCTTTACAGCACCAACCTCAAAGAGGCTTCGGCGTCCTGGTCGGCTTGCTCGGAGGGATACTCGTCGCGGAATTCGAGGCGTGTAGACAGGAAATCGGCGGCGGAGTCAAGACAAGGGTCGGGTCGCGCTGTTGCTAGCGTCGCAATCAAGCGGCGCTCTTGGCGGAACCTCGGCGCCGCCCCCTCATCTGCCCGCCGGCATCTTCGCCCCTATAGTGACGGAAAGAAGGACGCCTTCGCAAAGGGGGGCGCTTCCCAATACAGGCAACCTGTTGCCGCGACCGCGACTGCCGTCAACGCACCACGTACATGATGCGCCGCGTCTGCGGATCGATCAGCGCCGGCTGACCGTTCACATAGACATAGCGGTAGTTGTAGTCGGGAATCTCGCGCAGCGCGACCGTGTCGGGCAGGGTCGCGCCGGTCACCACCTCGCCGTCGAGATAGACGGGGTCGAGCCGATGCGTGGCGACATAGGTGCGGACCTCGGCCGGAGGCGGGGGAAAGGCGTCCTCGGCCGGCTCGCCGGCGACAATCGCCCCGGTATAGTCGGTCGAATAATTGCCGATGTCTTCCGGCGGCGAGACGATTGCCACGCTGGAGCCGTGCGGGCGCTGCGTCAGGATCACTCGGCTGCCGCCGAAATCGGCTGTCACATAGTCGGAATAGACCCAGCCCTGGCCGCCGGCTTCGGCGATGGTGCACCATTTGCTGTTTTCGATGCAGCCATTGAGCGTCGCCGACTGGCCGGCGGCGAGCACGCCGATGACCGGATATTGCGGCCCGGGGCCGGCGCGCACGTTGAGATCGGTGACGGCCGAGACGGCGGTGTCGGCGAAGGCGGCGCCCGGCATCACGGTCATCATCCCGGCGATTGCGGGCAACAAGACGGATTTCATGGTTTCACTCCGTTTTCATGGTCCCTCGGCGGTGAAAACGGGGCAGCGGCGCATGCGTTCCGGACTAAAACGCCCGCGCCAACTCACGATTTGTTCCCGCGTCTTTCGGCAGGCCGGTCAAAAGCTCGTGAACGAAGGCCAGTTTTCGCGCCGTCACGTCCGAAATGACGAAGGGATAGAGGTCGGGCAGGCCCATGCAGCGGTTGATCGAATTGGAGGCTTCCGACAGCACCAGCCAGCGGGCAAGGATCTTTTCGAACGGCTCGGGGGCGTTGGCAGGTTCCGAAGGGGCCGCCTGCGGTTCGCCGCCGGTGTCGCCTCGCGGCAAATCATTGGCTTCCACCGTCTCCAGCCGGCCGAGCGGGAAGTTCAGCGCGTGGACCATCTCCAGCGTGTCGGTGATGTGCAGATGGTGGGCCCAGGTCTCGGCCCAGTCCTCCCAGGGATGCGAGGTGGCGTAGGCCGAGATGTGGTTTTGCTGCCAGTCGGGCGCGGCACCGCTGGCGTAGTAGGTCTTCAGCGCCTGTTCGTAGTCGGCGCGATCGTCGCCGAACAAAGCGCGGAAAGCGTCCAGCCTTTGCGGATCGTCGCGGATCAGGCGGTCCCAGTAATAGTGGCCGAGCTCGTGGCGGAAATGGCCGAGCAGCGTCCGGTAATTCTCACCCATCTCGACGCGACGCTTCTCGCGCTCGGCTGAATCGGCCTCGGCGACGTTGAGCGTGACCAAGCCATTGTCATGGCCGGTCAGGATGCGTTCGCCGCCCGGCCCGCCGCCGATCGGATCGGCGAGGAAGTCGAAGGCGAGACCCACCTCGTCCGCAGGCGCCTGTTTTGGCGCCACCGGCAGGCCGAAGGCGAGCAGCGAATAGATGGCGCGCTTCTTGGCCGCCTCGACCCGGATCCAGCGTCGGCGGTTGCCGTCGACGGAGAGATCGGGGATCAGCTGGTTCAGCCCGCAGGCGCGGCAAAACCCATGTCCCGGTTCGGCCATCCAGTTGCAGGCGCATTCATCGGCATTGGTGCACTGGAAGATGCCGTCGGCGCCCGACAGGGCGAAGCGGGCATGCTCGGGATCGTAGAGCACGAGGCTGGAGCAGTTCAGGCATTGCGCGTTCTCGAAATAGAGACGGTGGCCGCAATGCGGGCAGTCGAAGAGTTTCATGTCGGCCTCAAAACCTCAGAGCCAGCGGGCGGCAGGTGCCCAACGCCTAGCGCCGGCCGGCGTTCCTCCTGTGTCGATGCTATTTCGCCGCATGCGGCCCATGGCACGCAGGGTCCTGGCCGTGGCAAGCCCCGCCGCGCCGTCGCCGATGATCACGCCGCCTATGCCGAAAGGCACACCGAAATGCCGGGCGCTGGCACAGGCACGGCCGCCGATGCGACATCAACGTCTTCCATGGTTATTTCGACCCCGCCACAATAATCACTTGATCGTAGGCAAATTCCCCGGCATTCGCCAGCATCGTGCCGCGGACGGTGACAAATGCACGTTTCGCTGGCAAATTCGCAGATGGGACGTGAATCAGGCAACCAGGAGAACAACATGGCATTTCTTGCCAAGGGTAGGATTTTAGCGGCCGCGGTGGTGGCTGTGCTTGGGCTGGCGACGGGCGCACATGCGGCGGCCAGCTGTGGCAGCACCGGTGCGGGCTTCGACGCCTGGAAGCCGGACTTCGCCGCACAGGCCAAGGCCGAAGGCGTGGGCGCCAAGGGTCTGGCCGCTTTGGCTGGCGCCACTTACGCGACAAAGACAATTTCCGTCGACCGCGGTATCCACAAGGCGTTCAGCGGCTCGGTGGATGCCTTCATGAAGCGCCGTGGCGGCGAGGCGATCATTTCCAAGGGCCGTTCGCTGAAAAAGTCGAACGCGGCGCTGTTCAGCCAGATCGAGAGCAATTACGGCGTGTCGCCCGGTGTGTTGCTGGCCATCTGGGGCATGGAGACCGGCTTCGGTTCGTCCATGGGCAACCAGAATACGGTCTCGGCCATTTTGACGCTTGCCTATGATTGCCGCCGCCCGGAATTCTTCCACCCGCATGCCATTGCGGCGCTGAAGCTGGTCGATCGCGGCGCGTTGAGCGCCTCTTCGGTCGGCGCCGCGCATGGCGAGATCGGCCATACGCAGTTCCTGCCCGGGAATGTCCTGAAATATGGCGTGGGCAGCGGCAACCTGCGCGACAAGGCCACCGCACTGGCTTCCACCGCCAACTTCCTCAAGGCCCATGGCTGGCGGCGGGGCGCGAGCGCGGCGGACAATGTCGGCGCCATTGCCGGCTGGAACGACGCCAACGTTTACCAGCAGGCGATCGTGCGCATCGCCACGGCGATCGACGGCGACTGATTGAAGTCCAACTCTTCGTTTTGAGGCAATTCCGGACGGAAAACCGCTTCACACTTTTCCTGAAGGTGCTCTGTTCGACGAAAGCCCGGCCATGCGCCGGGCTTCTGTGTTGATGAACGAGATATCCGGCTGCCGAACCCGGTTCCTATTTCACATCAAGCACGTAGGAGCAGCCGGCCAGCGTCTTGCCGGGATGGGAAGCGACGGTCGAGACGTTGAGCGTGATGCGCGTGGAAAGGCTCACGCCGCCGGTATCGTCGATGCTTTCGGCCACCACCTTCTCGCCCAGGAATTTATCCGGCGACGAGACCATTGCCGGGACGTCGAGCTGCCGGGCGAGGTCAGGCGCGGCAGTGCCGTCAAGCACCGCCATCGGCCCTGACGCGGTAAAGACGATCGTTCCCGTCTCGCGGCCGAAGACATGGGCCGGGACGGGCAGTTGATACTGCCGCAGGAAGGCATTGCCTGACGGCACCTCTTTCCAGCCGAGCGTGCTGGCCGCGCCGGGATCACCGGCCAGCCAGAGGGCATAGCCAGTATAAGCGGATACATCGGCCCTGCATTCGATCAGCGCGGCGAGGTCGAGCGCGGCGGGGTCATAATCGTCGGCTTTGGCAACAGCCAAACTCGCCAGGACAGCCAAGGCGGACAGGAAACCGATTCCAAGAGTCGCCGAGCGCCTGGGCACATCACCCTCAATAATGCGCGTAGCCGCTCGCCGGGCATCTTTGGGAAGCGGGAACCTGAAAAGTGCCGTCAATGCCGCTGCAGTTGCGGAATCTGGGGTTCTGCGGTACTGGGGTAACCGTCCTTCGCTTGCCCTCGATGACCGTCGGAACTCCGGAACCCTGCGCGTAACCGCTCAGCGGGCATTGCTGGGAAACGGGAATCTGGAACGGGCCGTCAAAACTTTTGCAGGTACGGAACTTGGAGTTCCGCGGCGCCTGAGCTTGCGTGGTCGCAGCCGCCTTTGTCTTGCCCTTGAGGACCATCCAGATCTCGGTAGGCTGGTCGAGCTGCAGCCTGTTTATGTCGGAATAGCCGATGCGGCCGCTGCGTATCCCCTCGGCAATGCGCTGGCAAAACAAAGCGGGCATGCGCTCCTGCGAGACGCCCATGAACAAAGCCATGTCATGCTTGAACGTAAGGTCCGATGTGCGGGCGGAGGCGATACATTCGTTCATATCCACCTTCGGGTCACGCTTAGCGCCTGCCAGTGAGGACTGGCACACCGACAAGACGACGACCGCGCCAAGCAGAAGAGAAATGCTATTTTTCACTGTCAGAACCCCAAAACCCGTAAATGAACTTAAATGAAGCCGCCAAAAGGTCAAACAGGAACCGACTAAAGGCGGCTTCATTTTGCCTATATTAGCGGTAGCAAATAAAAACCCGGCGTCTCCGCCGGGTTTCCTAGACGTGGATTGGCAAAGCGTCAGGCTGCTGTCTGGACTCAGCCGTTGCGGTTGCGCGCGGCAAGCGTGCGCAGCCTCAGCGCATTGAGGCGGATGAAGCCGGCGGCATCCTTCTGGTCGTAGGCGCCGCGGTCATCCTCGAAGGTGACCAGCGCGTCCGAATAGAGCGTCTTCTTCGACTTGCGGCCGGTGACCATGACGTTGCCCTTGTAGAGCTTCAGCCGCACCGTGCCTTCGACGTCTTGCTGGCTCTTGTCGATCATCGCCTGCAGCATCAGGCGTTCGGGCGAGAACCAGAAGCCGTTGTAGATGAGCTCGGCATATCGCGGCATGAACTCGTCCTTGAGGTGCGCGGCACCGCGGTCGAGCGTGATCGATTCGATGGCGCGGTGGGCCACGATCAGGATAGCGCCGCCGGGGGTCTCGTAGACGCCGCGCGATTTCATGCCGACGAAGCGGTTCTCGACCAGGTCGAGCCGGCCGATGCCGTTGTCGCGGCCAAGATCGTTGAGGGCGGCCAGCATGGTCGCCGGCGACAGCTTCTTGCCGTTGAGCGCGATCGGATCGCCCTTCAGGAATTCAATCTCGATCTCGGTGACCTTGTCCGGCGCGTCCATCGGCGAGACGGTGCGCTGGTGGACGAATTCCGGCGGCTCGCTCCAGGGATCTTCCAGCACCTTGCCCTCGGACGAGGAGTGCAGCAGGTTGGCGTCGACCGAGAACGGCGCTTCGCCCCTTTTGTCCTTGGCCACCGGGATCTGGTGCTGCTCGGCGAAGTTGATCAGGTCGGTGCGCGACTTGAACGACCAGTCGCGCCACGGCGCGATGACCTTGATGTCGGGGTTCAGCGCATAGGCCGACAGCTCGAAACGCACCTGGTCGTTGCCCTTGCCGGTGGCGCCATGCGCGATCGCATCGGCGCCGGTTTCCCTGGCGATCTCGACGAGGTGCTTGGAGATCAGCGGCCGCGCGATCGAGGTGCCGAGCAGATAGGTGCCTTCGTAGACGGTGTTGGCGCGGAACATCGGGAAGACGAAATCGGCGACGAATTCCTCGCGCACATCGACGATGCGGATGTCCTTGATGCCCATCATCTCGGCCTTCTTGCGTGCCGGCTCCAGCTCGCCGCCCTGGCCGAGATCGGCGGTGAAGGTGACGACTTCGGCACCGAGTTCGGTCTGCAGCCATTTCAGGATGATGGATGTGTCGAGGCCGCCGGAATAGGCGAGCACGACTTTCTTGACGTCTTTGGTCTTGGACATTTCTGCTCCGTCGGTGGCGGACGCCTGGGCAAGGGCGTCACGCATTGTCGGAGCGCCTTTTAGCAGGAACGGCAAAGCGAGCAAGCAGGCGCGGCGCCAGACTGCTGATCCAGCGCGCGGCGAGGGCATGGGACCGCCTCAGGCTTTTCGCCAGCGCGGTCCTCAGTTCGCAACCAAGCCCTGGGAAAACAACCTGCTACAATCATGGGTTGCATTTATGCCCCGGATTTAGGCAAGGTGCCTGTGAGGATGCGGGTAGCCACCGGCTGACGCTCGCCGCTGCGAGCGGGAACTGTAATTGCGGAAAGCGATTGCCATGCTGGATCAACGCATTATCTGGCACCGGCTCGGCGCATGCTGTATAGGCCTATGCGTTTCCTGGGGCCCGCCATGTCCTTCATTCCCGACACCGCCACGCTGATCCAGTTCGCCATCGCCACCGTGATCCTGGCGATCACGCCCGGGCCTGACATGACCCTGTTCGTCTCGCGCACGCTGAGCCAGGGGCGCGCCACCGGCTTTGCCTCGATGGCCGGCGCGCTGTGCGGCACGCTGATCCACACCACGCTGGTGGTGGTCGGTGTCTCGGCGCTGATCGTCGCCTCGCCGATGGCCTTTTTCGTGCTGAAGATCTTTGGCGCCGGCTATCTCGTCTTCCTGGCCTGGCAGGCCATCGCCAAGGGCTCGGCCTTTTCGCCGGAGAAGAAGACGGGTCCGCAGATCTCGCTGCTGCGCAGCTGGGCGGCGGGCCTCGGCGTCAATTTGCTCAACCCGAAGATCATCCTGTTCTTCATGACCTTCCTGCCGCAGTTCGTGTCCGCGCATGATCCGAACGCGCCGGGAAAGCTGTTCTTCCTGGGCTCGATGTTCATCGTGCTGTCGATCCCGGTGACGGCGCCGATGGTGCTGGCGGCGGAGAAGTTTTCCGCGGCGATGAAGGCCAGCCCGCGCGTCACGCGGGTCGTCGACTATCTCTTCGCCGGCGTGTTCTCGGCCTTCGCGCTCAAGATCCTGACGGCCCAGGCAAAGTAGGCGCGTTCGCCTCTTTCCACCAGCTTCCGGCCCAGCGCCCGGCGCTCAGCCAGTAGAAGATACCGCCGACCATGCCGCCGCCGATCACCGCCATGATGGCGCTGGTGTCGGTTATCGCGAAGGTGGACTCTTGGGCGCGGTCGACCAGGCCGAGGAAGACGGCCGCCACCACCGCGCCCGCCAGCGCATAGTACAGCCAGTCGCGCCGGCCGAGGATTTCGGCAAGCAGGATGACGATCGCCGCCGGCAGGAAAGCGAAATAGGCGACGAACAGAGCGACGAAGGGGATCGAGAAATACAGCGATGCTGTCGCCGTCGGGTGCGTGTGGTCAGGCGTATAGCCGAGCGAGGCCAGGAACAGGACGTTGAGGAAGGCGCTCGCCGCCAGCGAGGCGACGGCATAGCCGAGCAGGATCATGGCAAAGCGCACGAGATAGGCGACGAGACGGGTCATCCGGGATTTCGCTGCCTGAGACGGCCGGACTCGCGCCCGGCCAACAGCCAGTAGACCGAACCGGCGGCGGTGCCGGCCGTGGCCAGGAAGCCGAGAAAGCCCGGATTGAACACAAAGCCTCCGGCCCAGCCCGGGACAAGGACGCCAAAGGCGATGGAGGTGATCGCGCCCGTGACGGCGAAATAGAACCATCCCCGCAGCGAAAACCATTCGGCGACCAGGATCGCGGGACCGACGATCAGCAGCGCGCAGACCGCCACGGTCAGCACGGCGAGCGGGAAGGACCCCAGCCAGTCGAAGGTGAAGACCAGCGACCAGTTGCCATATTCGATCCCTTCCAGCAGCGTGATCAGCAGCACCGGCACCAGGATCGAGGTCAACACGCCGGCGATGTAACCGACGGCTATGATGGCGATACGTTTGAGCCCGGCGACGAGACGGCTCACGCCTCCCCGTGCCCCGCGATCATCATGGCTTCCAGCGCCAGCCGGTCCACTTTTCGCATGCGCTCGGATTCCGATTTCAGCTGGCCGCAGGCGGCGAGGATGTCGCGGCCGCGCGGCGTGCGGATCGGCGAGGCATAGCCGGCATTGTTGATGTAGTCGGCGAATTTCTCGATCGTCTCCCAGTCCGAGCACTGGTAGTTGGTGCCCGGCCACGGGTTGAACGGGATCAGATTGATCTTGGCCGGAATGCCCTTGAGCAGCTTGATCAGGCCCTTGGCATCCTCGATGGAATCGTTGACGTCCTTCAGCATCACATATTCGAAGGTGATGCGCCTGGCGTTCGACAGGCCGGGATAGGCGCGGCAGGCGGCGATCAGTTCCTTCAGCGGATACTTCTTGTTGATCGGCACCAGGAGGTCGCGCAGATCGTCATTGGTGGCATGCAGCGAGATCGCCAGCATGACGCCGATCTCCTCGCCGGTGCGGAAGATTTCCGGCACGACGCCGGAGGTCGACAGCGTGATGCGGCGCTTCGACAGGGAAAGCCCGTCGCCGTCGGACGCGATCAGCAGCGCCTTCTTCACAGCCTCGAAATTGTAGAGCGGCTCGCCCATGCCCATCATGACGATGTTGGACACTTTGCGGCCCTCGGCCGGCACGATGGCGCCGTCCGGCGTGTCGCGGTCGGGGAAGTCGCCGAGCCGGTCGCGCGCGGTGAGCAGTTGGGCGAGAATCTCTTCCGCCGTCAAATTGCGCACCAGCTTCTGCGTGCCGGTGTGGCAGAACGAGCAGGTCAGCGTGCAGCCGACCTGCGAGGAGATGCAAAGCGTGCCGCGGCCTTCCTCGGGAATATAGACGGTCTCGATCTCGACCGGCCGGCCGGCGCCGCGCGCCGGAAAGCGGAACAGCCATTTGCGGGTGCCGTCGGAAGAGATCTGCTCCTCGACGATCTCGGGACGCGCGACGGTGAAATGCTTGTCGAGCTCGGCGCGCAGGTCCTTGGAGATGTTGAACATGCCGGCGAAGTCGGAGACGCCGCGCACATACATCCAGTGCCAGAGCTGCTGGGCGCGCATCTTTGCCTGGCGCTCCGGCACGATGCCGGACGCGACGAGCGCCTCTGCGAGCTCGGCGCGCGTCAGGCCGATCAGCGACGGCTTCTCGGGCGCGGCGCGGGCGCGCAACGCGTCACGGGCACCTTCAGTGGTGAGGTCGAAGGAAAGGGTCATGGTTGCACAGATATAAGCGTTTTGCGGCCGATTTCATTCATCGTGCCGGAACTGAAGCGCGGCGCATAGCACAGGTTGAGCGCGGAGTCATGCGGGGGAAACACAACCGCTGGCCGACAGCCCGCTACGACGATCCGCAGCCTTGCCGATGTTCCCGCCGCAAAGGAGCCGATCACATGGTCGTGTTCGCGTAACGATTCCCATCGCGCCTGCGAAGTCTGAATGGGGCAACTATGCCTCTACAAAATGGGAGTATGCAGAATGAACTCTATCAAGTTCGCCGTCATTGCCGGCCTCGTCGGCCTTTCCGCCTCGCAGGCATTTGCCGAAGACGCGATGGGCACGATGACCATGATGAAGGGTGGAGAAGTGATGGCGATCATGCCGGACGGGCATATGGGCACCATGATGCCGGATGCAAAGATGGGCGCCGAGATGATGAAGATGGCAAAGCCGATCAAGCACTGCATGATGATGATGACCGACGCCAAGGGCAAAGCCTACATGATCGATACGTCGACCAAGAAGGCTCAGGCCGAATGTGAAAAAATGGCCATGTGAGCCAGCCCGGATCCCGCCGGTGTACGCCGGCGGGATCCGACGCGTAGATCAGCCCTACAGGCTTGATCGGCTCCGTGGGTGTGCTAGGCCGGGCCACCATAATGAGGCGCGGATGGCCGGCATATCGCGAAAATACCCGATGCTGCGGCGCTCACAGGCTATGTGGGCCTCGAGGCGCGTCTGGCAGCCGCGGCTCGTCTTCTGGGCCGGCGCCATCTCGATCGGCGTCATCAGCGTGCTGTTCGCGGTGCTGGCCGACAAGGCGCAGGCGCTGTTCCATATGATGATCGGCGATGGTGGCGGCCGGCGCTTCTATCTGCCGCTTGCGATCACGCCGCTCGGCTTTGTCCTGTGCGCCTGGCTCGCCCACGCCTTCTTTCCGGGTTCGCAGGGCAGCGGCATTCCGCAAGCGATCGCCGCTCGCCACCTGCGCGACGACGAGGATCGCGGTCATCTCCTTTCGCTTCGCCTGGCGGCAGGCAAGATCGCGCTTACCGTCATCGGCCTGTTCTGCGGCGCTTCGATCGGCCGCGAGGGTCCGACCGTGCAGGTCGGCGCCTCGCTGATGCTGCAGGCGGCGCGCTGGGGCGGCATGGCGCAGGCGCGCGGCCTGATCCTGGCCGGCTCGGCCGCCGGCATTGCCGCCGCCTTCAACACGCCGCTCGCCGGCATCGTCTTCGCCATCGAGGAGATGGGCCGCACCTATGAGGCGCGCACCAACGGGCTGGTGCTGACGGCGGTGATCCTGGCCGGTCTCGCCTCGCTCGGCCTGCTCGGCAATTACACCTATTTCGGCGTCTCGAAGGACATGATCGCGTTTGCCGCCGACTGGCCGCTGGTGCTTGGCTGCGGCGTCATCGGCGGCGGCTTCGGCGCGCTGTTCTCGTTGCTGGCGCTGAAGATCACGCGGCGGATCCGCCGCTGGCATACGCAGCAGCCCTTGGCCCGCGCCTTGCTGGTGGCGGCTGTCTGCGGGCTTGGCGTGGCGGTGATCGGCATCGCCTCCGGCGGGCTGACCTTCGGCACCGGCTACGCTCAGGCGCGCGGCGCTGTCGAGGGCACGCCGCTGCCGTGGTTCTTCTTCGTGGAAAAATTCCTGGCCGGGCTGCTGTCTATGGTCTCGGGCATTCCCGGCGGCATCTTCGCGCCGTCGCTGGCGGTCGGCGCCGGCATCGGCAGTTCGCTCGGGCTGCTATTTGGTGCCAGCGCGGGGGCTGCGGCGCTGCTCGGCATGGCCGGCTATTTCGCCGGCGTCGTGCAGGCGCCGATGACCGCCTTCGTCATCATCCTGGAAATGACCGGCAATCACGACAATGTCATCGCGCTGATGCTGGCCTCGATGCTGGGCTATGGCACGGCGCGCATGATCTCGCACGAGCCGCTCTATCATGCGCTGTCGCGCGTCTTCATCGCCGAGGCGATCCGGCGGCGCAGGGCGGAGACAGTGCCGGAGCCAGGTCAGGGCTGAAAAAGCAAAGGGCCGGGCTTTGCGGCCCGGCCCTTTCGCTTCAAAACGAAGGTTTGCCTATTTGCACTTGGCGATCGACGTCAGCGCCGCCGAAATGCCCTTCAGCGAGAAGACATAGGAGGTGGGGTTGCCGCGGCCGGACTTCGCCGTCACCTTCATGTCGGTGCCGGTCTTCATGGCGGCGATCAGCACCGGTTCTTCGGCGGCGTTCTCGACCCAGGCCGACTTGCCGCGCGTGAACATCGAGAAGGACTTCTTGTCGATGGTGACGGTGGCCTTGGAGCCTTCCTGGAAATTGTAGCCGGCGATGAATTGCGGCTCGTAGGATACCTGCTGGCCGGGACGCTGGCTGACGAAGAAGAACATGTCGCCATGGTCGAGCGTCGGCGGCTGCTTGTCGGTCGGCACGGTGAGCACGTAGCAGACCTTGCCGCCCGATGCCTGGTAGCTGTAGGTGCCCCAGGCATTGTGCTGGCCGATCTTGGTCGCCTGCTGCGCCAGAACGGGCGCCGCCGAGGCCACCAGGACCAGACTCGAAACTAGTGCTATCAATCCGCGCATCGTCTTTCCCGTATTCCAAATGGTGCGGGGGCGGGCCGCATGGCGTCCTGCCGTCGCTTCATTTTGATTTAATCTGGGTTACCAAACGGTGAATTTCCCTCAAGAAAAGGACGCTCACCCCAGGAAACCGCCGCCATTCCCGCGCCGCCGCCTTGTCAGCGGCCGGCGCGACGTCCCTTCGGCGACTTGGAGGCCACGAAAGCGGCAAGAGTTTGACTTTTCAGCAGGGCCTCCAAACGCCTCTGTCCACAGGCCAAGCGCCACGTGACGACGCTCAGCCCTTATCGGCAATGGCGTCCTTGGCGGCCTGGCGATGTGCCGGCGTGATGTGGGCGCTGACGGCGGTGATCGCGGCGGTCAGCACGGCGATGTCGTCGGTGAAACCGAGGCCGACGATGAAGTCGGGGATGAGGTCCACCGGCAGGACGAAATAACCGAGCGCGGCCACCAATATGCCCTTGGCGCGCAGTGGCGTGTTCTTGTCCATGGCGCAGTAATAGGCGGCGACGACCTCTTCCATGAACGGGATCTGCCGCGCGGCCTTCTTGGCCGTGCGCCAGAATTTCTCGCGCACTTCGCCCTCGCCGCCCAGCCTGTCGCCAAAGCCGAAGAAATCAAAACCGGGTTGTTGCGCCATCAATCACTCCTTGCGGGTCTCATGCGCCTCCTGGCGCATGCCTCGCGAGCGAAAATGTGGTGAAAGCCGGACCCGGCTGCAAGATGCCGGCGCCGATTTGGGGTCGCCGCTCACGGCCAGGCGTACACTCAGCCGCCGAAATAGCGGTCCATCTTCTTTGCCAGCGCTATGTCGAGCGCCGTGACGCCGCCGGCGTCATGGGTGTTGAGCGTCACGTCGACGGTCTTGTAGACATTCGACCAGTCGGGGTGATGGTCCATCTTCTCGGCCGCCAGCGCCACGCGGGTCATGAAGGCGAAGGCTTCGGAGAAATTCCTGAAGACGAAGCTGCGCTTGATCGAGGCGCCGTCCGGGGCCAGCGACCAGTCGCCGAGTTCGGCAAGGGCAGCGGTGATGGCGTCCTTGCTGAGTTTTTCTCTCGTCATGATGATTTCCCGTGCTATTTCGAATTTGACCCTCACCATAGTGCAAGTCGCCCCGAAGTGCTTTGCGGTTTTGGGGTTCCAAATGCACAAACGGCGCATATCGAATGAGCATGAAGCCGATAAATTCCATTCTGTTCGTCTGCCTCGGCAACATCTGCCGCTCGCCACTGGCGGAAGGTGTTTTTCGCGCCGTCTGGGCCGAGTGTGGCCGGGGCCGCGACATGCTGCTCGATTCGGCCGCCACCAGCGGCTGGGAGGTCGGCTCGGCCCCCGATCCACGCTCGATCGCGGTGGCGAAGCGTCACGGCATCGACATTTCCCGACAGAGAGCACACAAGGTTACGCCGCAGGATTTCTCCCGTTTCGACCTGATCCTCGGCATGGACCGCTCGAATGTCGCCGATCTCAAGGCGCTGGCAACCGCGCGGGACCGGGTGCACCTCTTTTTAGAGTTCGCGCATGGACAGGCGCATGACGTGCCCGATCCCTATTATGACGGTGAAGATGCGTTCGCTTCGGTCTACCGCATGATCCGCGAGGCGTCGGAGGCGCTAGCGACGCGGCTGGCGGCGCGGGCATCGTTGCCGGACAGCGGCCAGGCTTCCTCGACGATGTAGGGGCCGCCGCCGACCGAATCGCGCGACGACATCAGGACGAAGCGGCCGATGCGGAACGGCAAAGTCGAGAAATTGCCGCGTGCCGACAGATATTGCGCGACATCCAGCGGGCTCGAATTGCGCAGCCGCGCCAGTGTGACGTGCGGCATGAACTTGCGCGGGTCGGCGGGAATGCCGAGCCGCTGGCAGATGCGCTCGATCTCGCCCTGAAGTGCTGCCAGATCGGGCGAGGCGGACGCGCCGGCCCATACGGCGTGCGGCTTTTTCTGGCCGAAAGCGCCGACACCGGACAAGGTCAGCGAGAAGGAAGGGCGGTGGACGCGGTCCAGCGCGTTGGCGATCTCGTCGGCGACATGGCCTTCGACATCGCCGATGAAGCGCAGCGTCAAATGGTAGTTTTCGACATCGATCCAGCGGGCCCCGGGCAGGCCGCCCCGGAGCAGGGACAGCGACAGGGCAGCATCACGCGGAATTTCGAGGGCGGTGAAAAGACGCGGCATGAAGAGCCTCCCTTCCTCGAATCGAACTGTCACCTATAGCGAATCATCGATAGCCTGATGGAGCAAGAGGTTTATTGGTCACAGGCTTTGCTAAAAATTTCCCTAACGGAAAGCGGTTCCGGCCGGCCTCACGCGCCTCCGGGCACCGCCGCGATGGCCTTCTCGACCGTCGGCAGGATGCGCTCGACCATCAGGTCGACCCCCTTGGCGCTCGGATGCAGGCCATCCTCGAGTTGCATGCCGGCCTGCCCGGCGACGCCGTCGAGGAAGAACGGGTAGAGCGGGACATCGTATTTTTTCGCCAGCTCCGGAAAGATGCCGTCGAAGGCGGTCTGGTAGTCGGCCCCGAGATTGGGCGCGGCGCGCATGCCGGCCAGAAGCACGGCGATGTTGCGCTGTTTGAGCCTGGCCAGCATCTCGTCGAGGTTGTTCCTGGGAATATCGGGCGAGACGCCGCGCAGCATGTCGTTGGCGCCGAGTTCGAGGATGACCAGCCGGGTTCCGTCCGGCACCGACCAGTCGAGCCGCGCCAGGCCGCCGCTGGTGGTGTCGCCGGAAACACCGGCATTGGCGACGGCCACGTCACGGCCCTTGGCGCGCAGGGCGGCCTGCAATTTGTCGGTAAAACCCTCGCCAGGCCCGAGACCGTAACCCGCCATCAGGCTGTCACCGAAGCCGACGATCTTGAAGGGCTCGGCCCGCGCCGACGAAATGGCGCCGCAAAGGGCGAGGAAAAGGATCAAGCCTGCGGCTATCTGGCGTTTGAAAGACATGCGGCAGGCCCCATATGACCAAAAGATTCTTCCCGGCTTCCGGCAAACAGAGCCTTCACGTTCCATATAGGACACTTTCATTTTGACAGAAGCCGTCATCGCGCTGAAAGACGTATCGCTGACGCTCGGCGAGGGCGCTTCGTCGGTCCATGTGCTCAAGGACGTCAGCCTCGAAGTGGCGCGCGGCGAGGCGACCGGCATCGTTGGCCCTTCGGGGTCCGGCAAGTCGACACTGCTGATGGTTCTGGCAGGTCTGGAACGGGTCGATTCCGGTACGGTGCGAATCGCCGGCGAGCTGCTCAACGGCAAAAGCGAGGACCAGATTGCTTCGTTTCGTGGCCGAAACATTGGCATCGTCTTCCAGTCCTTCCACCTCATCCCCAATATGACGGCGCTCGAGAATGTCGCGGTGCCGCTGGAACTGGCCGGCCATGCCGATCCGTTTTCGGTGGCGGCACGCGAACTGGCGGCGGTGGGCCTGAGCGACCGCGTCACCCATTATCCCGGCGAACTCTCCGGCGGCGAGCAGCAGCGCGTGGCGATCGCCCGGGCGTTGGCGCCGTCGCCGCGCATCCTCATCGCCGACGAGCCGACCGGCAATCTCGACCAGGCGACCGGGCGGCAGGTCGCCGACCTGCTGTTCGCCAAGGCAGCCGAGCGCGGCATGACGCTGGTGCTGGTCACTCACGATCCGGCGCTTGCGGCGCGCTGTTCGCGCCAGGTTTCGATGCGTTCGGGCCGGATTGAAACACCGGCGCCCCTGAAGGTCACCGCCTGATGCCGCTGGCGCAGACGCTGAAACTCGCGGTCCGCTTCTCGCTGCGCGAAATGCGCGGCGGCCTGTCCGGCTTCCTGATCTTCCTCGCCTGCATCGCGCTCGGCGTCGCGGCGATCGGCGGCGTCAATTCGGTTGCCCGCTCGATCAGCGCAGGCGTCGCCGATCAGGGCCAGACGCTGCTTGGCGGCGATCTCCGCTTCCAGATCAACCAGTGCGACGCCAGCCAGGCCGAGCGCGGCTTCCTCGACGGTCTCGGCAGCGTTTCGCGCACCGCCAGCATGCGCTCGATGGCGCGGCTGGCCGACGGCTCGGATCAGGCACTGGTCGAGGCCAAGGCGGTCGACGATGCCTATCCGCTCTATGGCGCGCTGGAAACCGAACCGAAGCTGTCGAAGCAGGAACTGTTCGGCGAAGAATTCGGCGTCTTCGGCGCGGCCGCCCCCGATCTGTTGTTCGAAAGGCTGCATCTCAAGCCCGGCGACCGGCTGAAGCTCGGCACCGCGACCTTCGAATTGCGCGCCAGACTGATCACCGAGCCGGATGCCGTGTCCGACGGTTTCGGCTTCGCGCCGAGGCTGATGATCTCGACCGAAGGTCTGGCCGCCACCGGGCTGGTGCAACCAGGCAGCCTGGTCGAAAACGCCTACAAGATCCGGCTGCCGGCGGACGCCGGCGCGGCGCGGCTCAAGGCCATTCAGGATCAGGCGGCACAAGATTTTCCCGAGGCCGGCTGGTCGATCCGCACGCGCGACAATGCGGCGCCGGCGCTGTCGTCCAACATCGAACGCTTCTCGCAATTCCTGACGCTGGTCGGGCTGACGGCGCTGGTCGTCGGCGGCGTCGGCGTCGCCAATGCGGTGCGCGCCTATCTCGACGGCAAGCGCGGCGTCATCGCCACCTTCAAGAGCCTCGGTGCTTCCGGCGGCTTCGTCTTTGCCGTCTATCTCGTGCAGATCCTGATCATTGCCGCACTCGGCATCGCCGCCGGCCTGGTGCTCGGCGCGCTGATGCCGTTCGTGGCAAGTGCGGCGCTGCAATCCGTCATTCCGGTGCCGGCGCAGGGCGGCTTCTATCCCGGCGCGCTCGCCATGGCGGCGCTTTTCGGCCTGCTGGTGACGCTGGCCTTCGCGCTGCTGCCGCTCGGGCGCGCCCGCGACGTGCCGGCGACGGCGCTGTTCCGCGAGATGGGGCTTGAAGGCCGCGGCCAGCCGCGCCTCGTCTATGTCGCTTCGGCGCTCGGCATCGCGCTGCTGCTGGCGGCGCTCGCCATCCTGTTCTCGGGCGACCAGCGCATCGCCTCGATCTTCGTCGGCGCCACCATCTTCGCCTTCCTGGTGCTGCGCCTGGTCGGCGCGCTGGTGCAATGGGCGGCGAGAAAAAGCCCGCGCGTGCGCTTCGTGGCGCTCAGGCTCGCCGTCGGCAACATCCACCGGCCGGGCGCCCTGACGCCATCGGTGGTGCTGTCGCTGGGACTCGGGCTGACGCTGCTGGTGACGCTGGCGCTGATCGACGGCAATCTGCGGCAACAGATCTCCGGCAGTCTTTCGGAGCGGGCGCCGAACTTCTTCTTCGTCGACATCCAGGGCAGCGATGTCGATGCGTTCTCCGCGCTGATCGCCAAGGAGGCGCCAAAGGGGACGCTGGCCAAGGTGCCGATGCTGCGCGGCCGGGTGATGGCACTCAACGGCGTCGATGTCGACAAGGTCAAGGTGCCGGCCGAAGGCGCCTGGGTGCTGAAAGGCGATCGCGGCCTGACCTATGATGCCAAACAACCGGAAAATGCGACGCTGACCGAGGGCAAATGGTGGCCGGACACTTATGCCGGCGAGCCGCTGGTTTCCTTCTCGGCGCATGAGGGCCAGGAGATCGGGCTGAAGCTTGGCGACACCGTCACCGTCAATGTGCTCGGCCGCAACGTGACGGCGAAGATCGCCAATTTCCGCCAAGTCCAATGGGAAACGATGGGCATCAACTTCGTCATGGTGTTCTCGCCCAACACATTCGCTGGGGCGCCGCATGGCTGGATGGCGACGCTGACCGAAAAGAACGCCACCACGGCCGACGACGCGCGCGTCCTCAATGCCGTCACCCGCGCCTTTCCCGCGGTGACGACGGTGCGGGTCAAGGACGCGCTCGATGTCGTCAACCGGCTGGTCGGGCAGCTCGGCACGGCGATTCGCGCGGCGGCCGGCGTGGCGCTGATCGCTTCGGTGCTGGTGCTGGCCGGCGCGCTCGCCGCCGGCAACCGGGCGCGCATCCACGACGCGGTGGTGCTGAAGACGCTGGGTGCCACAAGGCGAACGCTGATCACGGCGTTCTCCCTCGAATACATGCTGATCGGACTGGCCACCGCCATCTTCGCGCTGGCCGCCGGCGGAGTCGCGGCCTGGTACATTGTCGCCCGCATCATGACCCTGCCGTCGCATTTCATGCCGGAAGTGGCGGTGGCGACCATCGTCTTTGCGCTGGTGATCACCGTCGGCATCGGCCTCGCCGGCACCTGGCGAGTGCTCGGCCACAAGGCGGCGCCAGTGTTGCGCGAGCTGTAATTCCGGGGCCGACGCCACTATCGCGGATTAAATCTTGGTAAGGATGCCGGCTGGAAAGCCCGGGAATCCGCATTTCGGCCTCTCACGAACCGTTACAACCGGTTACGGTCTTGTTCTTGACGCGAATAACCATCATATTTCGCCACAGGCATGCTGGAGCCCCGCCAGCGGCGCCTGGGTTCGGTGGATTTACGTCCCAACAGGATCTGACACCGGACGGGGCAGAAGCAATAGAGGACTACAATGGCTGAACCCATTCGCAACTTCCAGACGCGCGCCGTGCCCGGCGCAGCCGTCGACATCGACCAGGGCCTGCGCGCCTACATGATCAAGGTCTACAATCTGATGGGGCTTGGCCTCCTCATCACCGGCCTTGCCGCTGTCGGCACGATCATGCTGGCCACCACCACCGATCCGGCCTCGGCCGTCGCGACGCTGCCGAGCGGCGAGATGCTGACGTCGTTCGGCTACGCGATCTTCGGATCGCCGCTGCGCTGGGTAGTGATGCTGGCGCCGCTGGCCGCCGTGCTGTTCCTGTCGTTCCGCGTCCAATCGATGAGCGTTTCGGCGGCGCAGACGACCTTCTGGGTCTATGCCGGCCTTGTCGGCCTGTCGCTGTCGTCGATCTTCCTGGTCTACACCACGGCCAGCATTTCGCAGACCTTCTTTGCCACCGCCGCCGCCTTCGGTGCGCTGTCGCTGTTCGGCTACACGACCAAGCGCGACCTGACGGCGATGGGCTCGTTCCTGATCATGGGCGTGTTCGGCATCATCATCGCGATGGTGATCAACATCTTCCTGCAGTCGTCGGCACTGTCCTTCGCTGTTTCGGCGATCGGCGTGCTGGTCTTCGCCGGCCTCACCGCCTACGACACGCAGAAGATCAAGGAGATGTATTTCGAGGGCGACGCTTCCGATATCGCCGGCCGCAAGGCCATCATGGGCGCGCTGAGGCTCTATCTCGACTTCATCAACCTGTTCATGTTCCTGCTGCAGTTCATGGGCGACCGCCGCTAAGGCTTCGCATCATGGTCTGACTGGACCATCGGGTTTGGAAAGGGCGGCCCAACGGCCGCCCTTTTCTTTTGCGCCGGCGTTTGCTGTTATCGAAGGCAGACAGAAGGCTTGCATAAAGAATGAGCAATATCGTGATTAGGGCGGCCAGCGCCACCGACCTCGACACCATCACCGAAATCTACGCCGACGCGGTGACACACGGAACGGCGAGCTACGAGCTGGAGCCGCCCAGCCGCGCCGAGATGGGCACGCGATTCGCCACGCTCACGGCCGGCGGCTTTCCCTATCTGGTGGCGGAGAAGGACGGCGCCGTGCTCGGCTACGCCTATGCCGGCGCCTTCCGGCCGCGCCCGGCCTATCGCTTCATCGTCGAGGATTCGGTGTATGTCGCACCTGATGCCAAGGGCCAGGGCATCGGTCTCAAGCTGATGCGGAGCCTGATCACGGCGGCCGAGGCGGCGGGTTTTCGCCAGATCATCGCGGTGATCGGCGACGGCCATGCCGACAGCGCCTCGGTCAGGCTGCACGAAAGGCTCGGCTTTCGCTATTCAGGCCGTCTCGAAGGCTCCGGCTACAAGCATGGGCGCTGGCTGGACACGGTGTTCATGCAGCTGTCGCTGAATGGCGGTGCGTCGCTGCCGCCCGACCCGGTCTCGCTGCCGGAGCGGAAGTTTCGGGAGGACAAAGAAGAGTTGAAGAACTGAAGAACAAAGAGGATGGCGCTTACGTCAGGCACTGAGTGCCTTTTTCCTCAATTCCTCAATTCCTCAATTCCTCAATTCCTCAATTCCTCTTCCCCAGCTCAGGCCTCGACCACTCTCAGCTTGCTGTCGAAGACGCCAAGCACGCGGCCGAGCTCCTGGCCGCGTTTGAGGATGCGGCCGCCGGCGGCGATGACGGCGAAGGCACCCTGCTTGCGGGCCAGTTTCGGGTCCTTGACGATCTGGAACAGCGGCACTTCGCTGGCGCGGCGGAAGACGGAAAACACCGCCCTGTCGGTCAGATGATCGATGGCGTAGTCGCGCCATTCATTGGCGGCGACCATGCGTCCGTAGAGCCTGAGGATCTGGTCCAGTTCACGCCGGTCGAAGCGAACCGGCTGGTCGAGGCGTGCGCTGCGCGCCTCGTGCAGCGGGATCAATATTACGGATGCGTCACCATCCCCCGTCCCGCCGCTGTCGTCAGTCATGCCTCGATCCTTCAAAATGAATCTTTGCCAACCAAAATTGGCCCCTTCGCGCTGCAATTGCAAGAGCCGGCGAAGCGGTCGCGGCCCGCGCTTTTTTGGTCACGTCCAGTCACATTTGCAAACCGCATGTTGGAATTGGTGATGCTTCGCCACATTTCTGCCTTCTTTTATCCGCGCTCATGCCCCAATGTCCGACGAATTTACCGGCGTTGCCTGAGACGGTTCGGTCCGGCACCGGCTCGTAAACCCCAAGCCCCCCGCCCACGGGTCTGCGTCGGATCGAACCAACCTCGGTTTTTCCTTGGAAAAATCGGGTGCGACGATCCCAAAACCTAAATGACCGGCGTCAGAAGCAAGCTGACGTCGGTTTTTTCATGCCTGAAGGTCCGGATCGATCGTGATGCTATCCGCGCCGTCGATCCATGCCGCGACATCGCCCGAAGAACGCGGCGGTTCAGAATAAGCGGTCGCGCAAATTGGCGTCGGTCAGGCCGAGTCGAAAGCGCCCGATCCTGGACCGCTTTTACATATAGCAAATGTCACGGCATGGATCCTCGGGTCTTCGCGACGGAGCTTCGCTCCTGCTCCGCCCGTGGATGACGAAGGCAGGGCCGTTTTCGGCGATCCCGTTACGGCTTGTGGATGAAGGCGGCGCCGAGAATGGGCCCTGGCATGCCGTCCTTGCCGACCGACTGCAAAAGCACCGCGCAGCCGCCCTTCTTGGTGATCTCGCTCATCGGCAATTCATAGCGCTGCGCCTTGCCGTGCCACATGCCGGCAGTCTGGATGCTGGTGACGGCGTTCCAGTAGGTCATCTTGCGGCCGGAATTCTCGCCCTGGGCGATCTTGACCGCCTGCGGCGGCTCGAAATAGACGATGACGACATGGGCGTCGCTCGGACCGGCGCCGGCATCGCCGGCATCGATCATCACGCGGTCGCTGGTGCGGCTGACCTTGACGGGCACACGCATGCCTTCGCCGGATTTCGCCATGCGGGCCAGCGCGCCGTCCACCTCGCCGCGATTGGCGCCGTTGACATGCGCGCGGCCATTGAGGACCGCCTGCGGCGTATAGACGGAGCGACTGCCGAAGGCGCGCATATAATCATATTGCCGCTCGGTGTTTTCCTTGCGGCTCAGCGTGTCCTTCCAGCCGAGATAGTCCCAATAGTCGACGTGATAGGAGAGCGCGACGATGTCTTCCCTGGTCGCAAGTTCGGCGAAGAAGGCATCGGCCGGCGGGCAGGAGCTGCAGCCCTGGCTGGTGAACAGTTCGACCACGCCGAGCGGCCTGTCGGGCGAGGGTTTTTCGGCCTGGATCCTTTCGGCCTCGCCGGCATGGCCGGCACCGGCAAACGCCGAGAAGGCCAGCGCGAAGGCTGCCAGCCAAAGTGATCTTCGCCAGGCCATGACCATTCCAATTCCCGCCGGTGGCGCCGGCTTTGTTCTGATTGTCTGAAATATGTGGCAGAAGCGGAAGTCAACAGGAAGTCACGTTGCGGTGAAATTTTGCCGTTGCAGCCGCAGCTAAGGCCGCAATAGGAGACGCACTGCATTTCACGACGCGGTTCGATTGGGGGCTGGCATCATCATCATGTGGCAAACTCTCCTGACCCCTGTCGATCTCTATTGCGAGCGGACCGGACCTGGACTTTGGGCCGAGCCCGCCAATGCTTTGACCAACCTTGCTTTCATTGCCGCAGGATTATGGGGTGTGCGGGAAGTACGGCGATGCGAGGCCGGCACTTTCGCCGCGGTGCTGGCCTGGTGGGTGGTGGCGATCGGCATCGGCTCGACGATCTTCCATACCTTTGCCACCAGGGGCACGATCTGGGCCGATATCCTGCCGATTGCCGGCTTCACGCTCGCCTATACGCTGTTCAATCTGCGCCGCTTCCTCGGCATGGAATGGGGCAAGGCGATCGTGTTCCTGGTCGCTTTCCATGCGGTGGCCGGCGCGATAAGTTTCGCCGTGCCGGACTGGCTGCGCCAGGCATCGAACGGCACGACGAGCTACCTGCCGCCGTTCCTGGCGCTGGCCTTCTTCGGCATCTGGGTGACGGCACGCGGCAACCGGGCCGGCTGGTACAATCTGGCGGGGTCGGCGATCTTCGTGGTGTCCGCCATCTGCCGCATGATCGACCTGACGGTCTGCGCCAGCTTTCCGCTCGGCACGCATTTCCTGTGGCACCTCCTCAACGGGCTGATGCTGGGGGTGCTGCTGGCGGCGGTGGCGCGATTTGGGGCGCCAAAAGGAAGGCAGTAGGCAGTAGGGGCCTTATTCCCTACTGCCTAAGCCCCATTTCCTTGCTGCCTTATGCAGCCAGATCGCGCAGCACGTACTGCAGGATGCCGCCGTTCTTGAAGTAGTCGAGTTCGTCCAGCGTATCGATGCGGCAGACGATCGGCACGTTCTTCATGCTGCCGTCGCCATAGGTGATCTTGGCGGTCATCGTCTGGCGCGGCTTGATGGTGCTCAGGCCATCGATCTCGACCAGTTCGTCGCCCTTGAGGTTGAGCGAGGCCCAGGACGTGCCTTCCTCGAAGACGAAGGGGATGACGCCCATGCCGACCAGGTTCGAGCGATGAATGCGCTCGAAGGACTGGGCGATGACGGCGCGGACGCCGAGCAGGTTGGTGCCCTTGGCCGCCCAGTCGCGCGACGAGCCGTTGCCGTATTCGACGCCGGCGAAGATGACCAGCGGCACGCCTTCCTTCTTGTACTCCATCGCCGCGTCGTAGATCGATTCCTCTTCCTTCGACGGGTAGTGGATGGTGTAGCCGCCCTCGCGGCCGTTCTCGCCCAGCATGTGGTTGCGGATGCGGATGTTGGCGAAGGTGCCGCGCATCATCACCTCATGATTGCCGCGCCGCGTGCCGTACTGGTTGAAGTCGGCGACGCCGACGCCATGGTCGGTAAGATACTTGCCCGCCGGCGAGGCGGCCTTGATCGAACCCGCCGGCGAGATGTGGTCGGTGGTGATCTTGTCGCCGAACAGGCCAAGCACGCGGGCGCCCTTGATGTCGCCGATCTTGCCGAAACCGGATGTCATGCCGGCGAAATAGGGCGGGTTCTGCACATAGGTCGAGTTGTCGTCCCAGGCATAGGTCTGGCCTTCCGGCGCCTGCACCTTCTGCCAGTGCTCGTCGCCCTTGAAGACGTCGGCATATTTGCGGGCGAACAGCTCGCGGGTGACGTTCTTCTCGATGAACTCCTGGATCTCGGCCGAACTCGGCCAGATGTCCTTGAGGTAGACCGGATTGCCGTTCTTGTCCTCGCTGAGCGGTTCGGTGGTGAGGTCCTTGGTGACGGTGCCGGCCAGCGCGTGCGCCACGACCAGCGGCGGTGACGCCAGGTAGTTGGCCTGCACGTCGGGCGAGACGCGGCCTTCGAAGTTGCGGTTGCCGGACAAGACCGCGGCAGCAATCAGACCTTTGTCGTTGATGGTCTTGGAGATCGGCGCCGGCAGCGGGCCGGAATTGCCGATGCAGGTGGTGCAGCCGAAGCCGACCAGGTTGAAGCCGATCTGGTCGAGCTCCTTCTGCAGGCCGGACTTCTCCAGATATTCGGCGACCACCTGGCTGCCGGGGGCGAGCGAGGTCTTCACCCACGGCTTCTGCTTCAAGCCGAGGCGGTTGGCGTTGCGGGCCAGAAGGCCGGCGCCGATCAGCACGCTCGGATTCGAGGTGTTGGTGCAGGACGTGATGGCGGCGATGACGACGTCGCCATGGCCGAGGTCATGATCGGTGCCTTCGACGGCGTAGCGCTTGGAAATCTCCGTCGCCTTCCTGTATTCGGTATCCATCGCCTTGGCGAAGCCGGCCGGGATGCCTTCCAGCGGGACACGGCCCTCGGGGCGCTTGGGGCCGGCCATCGACGGCACCACGCTGCTCAGCTCCAGCTCGAGCAGGTCGGTGAAGACCGGATCGGCGGAGCCGGCCTCACGCCACATGCCTTGCGCCTTGGAATAGGCTTCCACCAGCGCGATGCGGCTTTCCTCGCGGCCGGACATTGTCAGGTAGCGGATGGTCTCCGAATCGACCGGGAAGAAGCCGCAGGTGGCGCCATATTCGGGCGCCATGTTGCCGATGGTGGCACGGTCGGCGAGCGTCATGTTGGAGAGGCCCGGGCCGAAGAACTCGACGAACTTGCCAACGACGCCCTTCTTGCGCAGCATCTGGGTGACGGTCAGCACCAGGTCGGTGGCGGTGACGCCTTCTTTCAGCTTGCCGGTCAGGCGGAAACCGATCACTTCGGGCAAAAGCATGGAGACCGGCTGGCCGAGCATGGCCGCCTCGGCCTCGATGCCGCCGACGCCCCAGCCCAGAACGCCAAGGCCGTTGATCATGGTGGTGTGCGAATCGGTGCCGACGCAGGTGTCGGGATAGGCCGTGGTTTCGCCGTCCTCGGTGTTGGTCCACACGACCTGGCCGAGATATTCGAGGTTGACCTGGTGGCAGATGCCGGTGCCGGGCGGCACGACGCGGAAGTTGCGGAACGCCTGCTGGCCCCATTTCAGGAACTTGTAGCGTTCCTCGTTGCGCTCATATTCGAGCTCGACATTGCGGGCAAAGGCCAGCGGCGTGCCGAACTCGTCGACGATGACGGAGTGGTCGATGACGAGGTCGACCGGGACCAGCGGGTTGATCTTCTGGGGGTCGCCGCCGAGCGAGGCCATGGCGTCGCGCATGGCGGCAAGGTCGACCACGGCCGGTACGCCGGTGAAGTCCTGCATCAAGACGCGGGCCGGGCGATAGGCGATCTCGACGCCGGCGGTGCCCTTGTCGGTCAGCCAGCCGGCGACCGCCTGGATCGAGTCCTTGGTGACGGAGCGGCCGTCCTCGTTGCGCAAAAGGTTCTCCAGCAGCACCTTCATCGAATAGGGCAGCTGGGCGATGCCGGTGAGGCCGTTCTTCTCGGCCTCGACGAGGTCGAAATAGACATATTCCGCATCGCCCGCGGTCAGCGTGCGACGGCAATTGAAACTATCGAGGGATTTTGACACGTGCGATCCGTCCTTGTCTGTTCAGCCTGAAAGGGAACGGACGCCGATGGCATGCAATCACGCGCAAAGGTGCGGGTACGGCCATTTCCGCTGTCCGTTCCCAAGCAACCCGAGCCGTTCAAGGCGGCGCGTGCGCTGGTTCGGCGCTAATTCTGTTCCCGCGCCGACCGCTGGCACGGATGCACCGCATATAGAGAATTTTCTGGAATAGTTCTAGACAGTCAAAAAGCAAATTTGTGCCATGCGGCAGCGACCGCGGAACATTGTTTTCGGGGCAGGCGAGGGATGCGGCTTATCGCCGAAAATCTGGGCGGCGAACGCGGCGGCGAGGCGGTTTTTTCCGGCATCGGCTTTGCGCTCGGTCAGGGTCAGGCGCTGGTCGTCACCGGGCCGAACGGATCGGGCAAATCGACCCTTCTCCGGATCATCGCCGGGCTGCTGCCGAAGGCCGAAGGCCGGCTGCTGCTCGAGAACGGCGGCGAAGACTTTCCGTCGATCGCTTCGGCCTGCCATTATCTCGGACACGAGAACGCGATGAAGACGGCGCTCAGCGTCGTCGAAAACCTGCGCTTCTGGCGCGATTTCAATGGCAGTGGCGATTCGGGCGTCGACGAGGCGCTGGAGACGGTCGGGCTCGGTGGCATCGGCCATCTGCCGTTCGGCTATCTCTCGACCGGGCAGCGGCGTCGTGCCGCGATCGCCAAGCTCTTGGTCAGTCACCGGCCGCTGTGGCTGCTCGACGAGCCGACGGCGGGATTGGACAAGGGGTCGGAAGCGCGGTTCGCGGGGCTGATGATGAAGCATTGCGAGGAGGGCGGGATGATCGTCGCGGCGACGCATTTGCCGCTGGGATTGGAAGGGGCGAAGGAATTGGCGATGGGGGAAGCCGGTTGATGGCGGTGCGAGGCGCCCCCCTCTGTCCTGCCGGACATCTCCCCCACGAGGGGGGAGATCGGATGGCGCCCAGGCTTTCGCCAATCATCTCCGCCGCAAAGACAAGCGAGGCGCCGAAACTGCCAATCTCCCCCCAAGTGGGGGAGATGGCCGGCAGGCCAGAGGGGGGCGTGACAGGACGCCAACCTCAACAAAGGACCACATCGTAATGTGGTCCCTCTTCGCTCGCGACATCCGCCTCAACATCCGTGCCGGCGGCGGCGCGTTGACCGGCGTCATCTTCTTCCTTGCCGTCATCGCCACCATCCCGTTCGGCGTCGGACCGGACCTGAAGCTGCTTTCCCGCATCGGCCCGGCGATCCTGTGGATCGGCGCGCTGCTCGCCTGCCTGCTCGGGCTCGACCGGCTGTTTCAGGCCGACCGCGAGGATGGCTCGCTCGATCTGCTGGTGCTGGGCAACGACCGGCATATGCTGGCGCTGACCGTGCTGGTGAAATGCCTGGCGCATTGGGCGGGCAGCGTTCTGCCGCTGGTCGTCGCCGCCCCGTTGCTTGGCCTGTTCATGAACATGGAGCCGCTCGGCATCGGCGCGACGGCGCTGACGCTGCTGGTCGGCACGCCGGCCATCACCTTCATTGGCGCCGCTGGTGCCGCGGTGGCGGTGGCGCTGCCGCGCGGCGGACTCCTGATCTCGGTGCTGGTGCTGCCGCTGACCATTCCGGTGCTGATCTTCGGCGTTTCGGCGAGCTATGGCGCGACGGCCGATCCCGACCCTTTCCTGCAGCCCTTCCTCATTCTTGCCGCGCTCACGCTGTTTCTTGGTGTGCTGGGGCCGGCCTCGGCAGCGCTGGCGCTGCGCCACGGAACCGATTGAGCGAGGTTCGGCATGGTTTGCGCGACATCAAGGGCGGCGGCGCGGCGGCCATGTATGTTTGAAACCACGGCGCGTTGCGCAGACATGGGCATGTCGCTAAGGGAAAGCATGATCGAACGAGGCAGACGGTTGGAAAGAGGCGCGCCGATGGAGCGGCAGGCATGAGTGCGCACGCCCTCTATGTCACGGCCGCCTATGGCATCACGGCGGTCGTTCTGGCCGGGCTGATCAGCTGGATCCTGCTCGATCAAAAGGGGCGCAAGCGCGATCTTGCCGAGCTGGAAGCAGCCGGCGTGCGGCGCCGTTCCGACAAGGCGGAGGCGGAGAAATCGTGAGCGGCGAGACCGAAACACCGCCGCGCGGCCGCCGCCTTTTCGTGCTGTTGCCGCTGCTGGTCTTCCTCGGCCTTGCGGGCCTGTTCCTGTGGCAGCTGTTGTCGGGACGCGATGTCTCGGAAGTGCCCTCGGCACTGATCGGCCTGCCGGCGCCGCAGACCAATCTGCCGGCGCTGGAGGGGTCAAACCTGCCGGGGCTCGATTCCAGGGCGTTCGCCGGCAAGGTCACTCTGGTCAACGTGTTCGCATCATGGTGCGCACCGTGCCGCGAAGAGCACCCGGTGCTCCTGGCGCTGTCGCAGGACAAGCGGTTCACCATGGCGGCGCTGAACTACAAGGACCGGCCGGAAAACGCCCGCCGGTTCCTCGGCGATCTCGGCAATCCGTTCCAGGCCATCGGCGTCGACGAAGCCGGCCGCACGGCGATCGACTGGGGCGTCTACGGCGTGCCGGAAACCTTCGTCATCGGCAAGGACGGCAGAATTGCCTACAAGCATGTCGGCCCGCTGACGGCGGAAGCGGCGCGGGATATGTTGCTGCCGCAGATCGACAAGGCGTTGGCCGCACCGAACTGACGGCGTTCTCTCGCTTCGTCATTCCAGGGCGAAGCAAGGAGCGAAGCGACGCGGCGCAGACCCTGGAATCCATGCCGGGACGTTGGTCCAGGATAATGCGGGTGAGGATAGGCGCCGCGTACAGCGGTGGACAGAAATCCGCACCGCTGCGGCGCTCGAAGATCACGGCATGGATCCTTGGGTCTTCGCTCCGCTTCGCGTCGCTACGCCCAAGCATGACGAACGTGACAGGTCGACCGAATACTCAGCCGTAGATCTGCTTGTGGATCTGGTAGAGCATTTCCGAGCGGTCGGCGCGCATGTCGGCCAGATCGCGGCTGGAGAAGCTGTCGATTTCGGCGACGAGGCGGTTGTAGTGCTTGCGCTTGGCGATGTTGTTGCGAGCGCGGGTCATGAGATCGTTGAAGATCATAGCAAGGGTCCTTCTGTGCCGCATTCTGGCGGCGGTTTCTTCCTCCCTTGGTCAATACGGAACATGACATAGGATTGGTGCATTGCAAAAAGAAGATGTTGCAATGCACCATTGCACGCAGCGCATAGCCGGTTAATCGAGTCCTAAGGCGTCCTGGTTGGACGATCGGGGCTGGAACCGCCTGGGCGGCGGGTTCCTCTCCGTTTTGTCATACAAATTGCGAAGGCCGCGTCTTGCCAGATCGATCGCGGGCTGGCTTGATCCGGCATCACGTGATGCCGGGAGGAAATGCATGGCGGCCGCAGACTATTACGAAATTCTCGATCCGCGCTTCGCGCGGCTGTTCAACGGCAACGCGCAGGTGGAGAAGCTGTTCACCGGATGCCGCTGGGCGGAAGGGCCGGCCTGGTTCGCCGCCGGCCGTTATGTCGTCTGGTCCGATATCCCGAACAACCGCATGCTGCGCTATGACGAGACCGACGGCAGCGTCAGCGTCTTCCGCCAGCCTTCGGGCAATTCCAACGGCAACACCGTCGACCGGCAGGGCCGGCTGGTCACCTGCGAGCATTCGGGCCGCCGCGTCAGCCGCACCGAGCATGACGGCTCGGTCACCACCATTGCCGCCAAATGGAAGGGCAAGCGGCTGAACTCGCCCAACGACGTGGTGGTGAAATCCGACGGCTCGATCTGGTTCACCGATCCGACCTACGGCATCGACACCGACTATGAGGGCGACAAGGCCGAGAGCGAGATCGGCGCCTGCTACGTCTATCGGGTCGACCCCGACAGCGGCGAGATCGAGGCCGTCATCACCGACATGGTGCGGCCCAACGGGCTCGCCTTCTCGCTGGACGAAAGCCTGCTCTATGTCGTCGACACCGGCCGCACGCACGGCGCTGAGAACCCGGCGCATATGCGGGTGTTCAACGTCGGCAAGCACGGCAAGAAGGTGTCCGGCGGCAAGGTCTTCGCCGACTGCACCGCCGGCCTGTTCGACGGCTTCCGGCTCGACGCCGACGGACGCATCTGGACCAGCGCCGCCGACGGCATCCATTGCTACGATCCCGACGGCACGCTGATCGGCAAGGTCAAGGTGCCGGAGGTGACGGCCAATTGCGTGTTCGGCGGCGCCAAGCTGAACTGTCTCTACATCGCCGGCACCACCTCGCTCTATTCGGTGCGGCTGATGGTGAACGGGGCCAAGACTTTTTGAGGCTGCTCGACACGCTTCTCTGGCGGCCGCTGACGGCGTTTCTGCGCATACAAGCAGCACCTGGCGCGCTGCGGCTGCCTGAACTGCCACCATGCGAACCGGAGCGAGTTTCGAAACAGTCTCTTGGCGATATCAGGCACAATTCAAGGGGAGGACGTCATGCCATTCGTCAACATCCGCATCGTCAGGGAAGTGATCGCCGCCGATCCGGCAGGCAAGAAGGCTGACATCGCCAAGAAAGTCACGGCGGCCATCATGGAAGCCACCGGGCTTGGCAATGACGATGTCTGGGTGGTGTTCGAAGAGGTCAACGCCCGCGACTGGTATGTCGGCAAGACTGATGTCGAGACGTTGCGGAAGGGGTAGGTCTTGCCTTGTGGGAGAAGGGAAAGACTGTGCCGCTCAACGTGAGCGGATGAAATCCGCGAACGCAGATAGTGCATTGCGCATCGCCAGCACGTTTCCCGACTCAGCCAAAAGAGCCTCTACCTCCGGCGGCTTCTTCCCCAGCAGGGCAATTTCCAGCCCATCCTCATAAAGCGCGAAGGACATAGTCCGCATGATCTCGGCCAAAGCGGCACGGGCGAACAGCGAGCGCGGCGAGGCGTGCACTGGCATGGCGGGCTTGGCGACGGCGGCGTCGCGCGAGACCAGCCAGTCGAGCGCGTTCTTCAGCCCGCCCGGCACGCCATGGGCATATTCGGGACAGGAGACGATGATGCCGTCGGCGCCGGTGACGGCATCGATCAACTCGGCCGCTTCGCGCGGCGTGCGCTCGCCCTCGTCGTCGGGATTGAAGATCGGCAGACGGCCGAGCCCGTCATAGATTGTGACACGGCAGCCTGCCGGCGCATTGCGCGCCAATGCCGCGACCAGGGCCGAATTGGTGGAGGCGGCACGCAGGCTGCCGGAGATGGCGAGGAGGTTCAGCACAGGGTGGGGCCCGGTTCGGCGCCTACCACATCGTCTGCTTGTAGTCCTCGTCGAGCCAGCGGTCGGTCGCCTCGGCCGAATCGGCAACCACCAGCTGGTCGCGCAGGATCTGGCCGAGCGTCGGCAGCGTGGCGCGGTCGTACCAGGTGTCGGGCTTCCACAGATCGGAGCGCATGAAGGCCTTGGCGCAATGCATGTAGGCCGCCTTGACCGTGACCACGATGACACTTTGCGGCTCCTTGCCATCGACGGCGAGGCGCCCGCGCAAACCGGCGTCGACGGTGATGCGGGCATCGCCATTGACGCGCAGCGTCTCGTTCATGCCGGGGATCAGGAAGAGCAGGCCGACCGAGGGATTGCGCAGGATGTTCTCCAGCGTGTCCAGCCGGTTGTTGCCGGGCCGGTCCGGGATGGCGATGGTCCTGTCGTCGAGAATGGCGGCGAAGCCCGGCTTGTCGCCCTTCGGCGTCACGTCGGCATTGCCTTGGCCGTCGGACGAACCGATCAGCACGAAGGGGCTCTTGCCGATGAAGGAGCGGCAGTGGCCGTCGAGTGCCTTCAGCTCCTTGCGGATCGAGCCGTCGGTCGGGCGCGGCGTCTTGTAGATCGTCCGCAGCTCTTCACGCGTGGTGACGAATTCCATGGCTCTCCCCCTGTTTGCAGGGCGCTACTTGCCGGCCTTTTCTTCCCCGCCTGCCTTGTCGTCCAGCGAATGGCGCAGGATCAGCGGCATCTGGCTGAAGGTGAACAGAAGCGTGATCGGCATGATGCCCCAGACCTTGAAGGTAACCCAGGCATCGGTGGAAAAATTGCGCCACACCACTTCATTGACGATGGCCAGGAACAGGAAGAACAAGCCCCAGCGGAAGGTGAGCTTGCGCCAGCCTTCGGCATCGAGCTTGAAGGCCGAATCGAAGACATAGCCGAGCAACGACCGACCGAAGAACAGGCCGCCGAGCAGCACGCCGCCGAACAGCGTGTTGACGATGGTCGGCTTCATCTTGATGAAGATATCGTCCTGCAGATAGAGCGTCAGCGCGCCGAAGATGAAGACCACGACGCCCGACACCATCGGCATGATCGGCAAGGTACGCGTCAGCAGCCATGAGGCGATCAGCGCGATGGCCGTGGCGGCCATGAACAGCCCGGTGGCGACGAAGATCGGGCCGCCGAATTCGCCCAAAACAGGGAATTTCTGCACCAGCCACCCGCCGCGCGCATTGGCGAAGAAGAAGACCAGCAGCGGTCCTAGCTCCAGCACGAGCTTGAGCACGGGATTGACGCCTTCCTTCTTCTCTTTCTGCGGGTCGGACGGGTCGCGTTCGAGAATGGGTGGGTTCATGATCTTCCTTCTTACGCATGATCCCGTCGAAACGGGATCATGCCGTTACGCCACTCCAGCGATCGCCCTGGCGAATTCGCTTGCCGAGAAAGGTTCGAGGTCGTCGACCTGTTCGCCGACGCCGATGAAATAGACCGGCAGTTTGTGCTTTGCCGCGATCGCCACCAGAATACCGCCGCGCGCCGTGCCGTCCAGCTTGGTCATCACCAGGCCGTTGACGCCGGCGATGTTGCGGAAGATCTCGACCTGGTTGAGCGCGTTCTGGCCTGTGGTGGCGTCGACCGTCTGCAGCACGGTGTGCGGCGCTTCCGGATCGAGCTTGCCCAGCACGCGCACGATCTTTTCCAGCTCCGCCATCAGCTCGGTCTTGTTCTGCAGCCGGCCGGCGGTGTCGATGATCAGCACGTCGGAGCCGGCCTCCTTGGCCTTCTCGAAGGCATCATAGGCAAGGCCGGCCGCATCGGCGCCGAGCTTGGAGGCGATGACGGGCGATTTCGTCCGCTCGCCCCAGATCTTCAATTGCTCGATCGCGGCGGCGCGAAACGTGTCGCCGGCGGCGAGCATCACCGATAGGCCGCCATCGGTCAGCTTTGCCGCCAATTTGCCGATGGTGGTGGTCTTGCCGGTGCCGTTGACGCCGACCACCAGGATGACATGCGGCTTGTGCGAGAGATCGAGCTCCAGCGGCCGGGCGACAGGAGTCAGCACCTTCTCCACCTCGGCCGCCATGACGGTGCGGACATCCGTATCGGAGACGTCCTTGCCGTAGCGACTGGCGGCGAGCGCGTCGGTGATACGAAGCGCCGTTTCCATGCCGAGGTCGGCGCGGATCAGCACATCCTCGAGGTCCTGCAGCGTGTCCTCGTCCAGCTTGCGCTTGGTGAAGACGCCCGCGATGTTGCCGCTGAGTTCGCGCGAGGAACGGGCAAGCCCGTCCCGCATGCGCTGGAACCAGGAGCGCCGCGGCGCAGGCTCCGGCGCCTTGACCGGCTCGGCCTTCTGCTCGACCTTTTTGGTGACGGTAACCTTGCCGGGAGCGGGTTTCGGTTCCGGCTTCGGCTGTGGGACAGGCTGCGGCTTGGGCGCGATCTCGGCAATGACGGGCTGCGTCTCGACCGGCGTGCGCCTTGCCTCCCCATCGAGGGGAGGGTGGGGCGCTTCTTCCTTCTCCCCGTCTCTATACGGAGAGAAGGTGCCGGCAGGTGGAGGAGGGGCGGCGCCAGCCTCTGAAGTCGGCTGTGCGGAACGAGCCGCCGGTGGCGGCACTTCAACGGGGGCGGGTGTCTCGACCGGGATCTCGGCAGGCGGGACCGGCACTTCGATCGGCGCCGGTTCGGGCGGCCTTTCCGGGCGCGGCGGCACAATCTCCGGCTCGGCAGGCGCGGGAGCAGGGACTTCTTGCGGCTGCGGTTCGGGGGCGGGCTCCGGTGCGGCGGGGGGAAGCGGAATTTCCTCGGGCGCCGGCGGCTCTGGAGGCTCTGGCGCGGGTGCCGGTTCCTCTTGCGGCGCGGGCTGCGGCGGGGGTTCCGGCTCGGCGGGAACCGTCGGCTCCGGCGTGGGCGGGATGGTCGGAGCGGTCTCGGGTGCCGGTTCTTCAGGTGCGGGCCGAGGTGCCGGCTCTACCTCCGCCTCGATGGGGGAGGTCCCAAGCGGAGCTTGGGGGTGACTGGCGTCGGCGCCTTCACCCCTCCCCACCACTTCGTGGCGACCCTCCCCATCGAGGGGAGGGTGGGGCGCCGGCTCCAGCTCCTCGCGCTTCAGAAATTCCGGAACGACCTGATCGGCCGCCGGCTTCAGCGCATCGAGCTGGTCCCATTTGATCGGGGGCAGCGGGGCGGTCTCGTCAACGCGCTCCTCGACAACCTCTTTCTTGCCGAACGAAAATATCTTCTTGAAAAAACCAGCCATGCTTTGCGTTTCTCAGGCGGCGTGTGCGGCAAGCGGCACTGCGTTGAGCCGGGCGCCATCGTGGCCGGTAATTGTCGCTTCGACGATCTCGCCCGGCGCGCCGGTGCCGAGTGCGGCGAGGGTAAATCCTTCGGTGCGGCCGAGGCCATCGCGCTCGATCAGGATCGACTGGCGCGTTCCGGGCAGCGAGGTCAGATGGCGCCGATACGCGGCCTCGCCGGCGGCGCGCAGCCGGGCGGCGCGCTGCTTGACCACCTCGCGGCGGACCTGCGGCATGCGCGCGGCGGGCGTGCCCTCGCGCGGTGAAAACGGGAAGACATGGAGATGGGTCAGGCCACATTCCTCGACGATTTTCATCGAGTTCTCGAACATGGCGTCGGTCTCGGTCGGGAAGCCGGCGATGATGTCGGCGCCGAAGACGATTGCAGGGCGCAATTTGCGCACATCCTCGCAGAAACGGATCGACTGGTCGCGCAGATGCCTTCGCTTCATGCGCTTCAGGATCATGTCGTCGCCCGATTGCAGCGACAGATGCAGATGCGGCATCAGCCTGGGTTCGGTGGCGATGGCATCGAGCAAATCGTCGTCGGCCTCGACCGAATCGATCGAGGATAGCCGCAGGCGCTTCACGTCGGGCACCTGCTTCAGAATGGTCTTCACCAGTTTGCCGAGCTTGGGTGCCCCGGGCAGATCGGCGCCGAAGCTGGTCATGTCGACGCCGGTCAGCACGATCTCGGCATAACCATTGCCGGCGAGCCGCTTGACCTGCTCGACCACGGCGCCCATCGGGACCGAGCGGGAATTGCCGCGGCCGTAAGGAATGATGCAGAAGGTGCAGCGGTGGTCGCAGCCATTCTGCACCTGGACGAAGGCGCGCGCACGGCCCTCTATGGCGTCGACCATGTGGCCGGCGGTCTCGCGCACCGAGAAGATGTCGTTGACGCGGGCCTTCTCGGTGTCGTTGACGCCGAAATCCGGCAGCGCACGGTAGGAATGCGCCTTCAACTTCTCCTCATTGCCAAGCACGAGATCGACCTCGTCCATGGCGGCGAATTTTTCAGGCTCGGTCTGGGCGGCGCAGCCGGTGACGATGATGCGCGCCGCAGGGTTGTCGCGCCGCGCCTTGCGGATCGCCTGTTTGGCCTGGCGCACCGCCTCGCCGGTGACGGCGCATGTGTTGAAGATCACCGCGCCGCCTTGCAGCGCGCCGAGACCGGCGCTTTCGGCCTCGCGCCGCATCACCTCGGATTCATAGGTGTTCAGCCGGCAGCCGAAGGTCACCACGTCAATGCGGCTGGGGGCCTCGGAAAGGGAGCCGTCGAAGTCCGGGCTCCTGGACAGAGCAACCGACATCAGGCCGCGCTTTCGGTGTCGCGGGCCCAGGTGCCGGTCGAGGGGTCGAAGCTGCCGGAAAATTCCCACTCGGCGGCACCAGTCAGGATGACGTGGTCGTCCTCGCGCCATTCGACATGCAGCGTGCCGCCGCCCGGCGTCAAAAGGCTGACGCTGCGGCCGGTGCGCCTGGTGCGGGCCGCCGCCACCACCGATGCGCAGGCGGCGGAGCCGCAGGCCTTGGTCAGGCCGGCGCCGCGTTCCCAGGTGCGGATGACCATGCTCTCGGGCGAGGTCACCTGGGCAATGGTGATGTTGGCACGCTCGGGAAAGATCGGGTGGTTTTCGAGCAGCGGGCCGAAACGTTCGAGCTCATAGGACCAGACATCGCGGTCGACCCAGAAGATGGCGTGCGGGTTGCCCATCGAGACGGCGGAGGGCGAATGCAGCACCGGCGCGTCGATCGGGCCGATCTGCAATTCGATCATGCGGGTGTCGCGGAACTCCTCGGCCAGCGGAATCTCCTGCCAGCCGAAACGCGGCATGCCCATGTCGACCGAGATCGTGCCGTCGGCATGTTCCCTGGCGTTGAGAATGCCGGCGCGGGTCTCGAAGGTGAAGGTCTTTTGCCCGGTCTCGGCAGCGAGCGCCTGGACGACGCAGCGCATGCCGTTGCCGCAGGCCTGCGCACTGGTGCCGTCGGAATTCAGGATGTCGACATAGTAGGCGGTGCCTGGCGTCTTCGCATCATGGATCGCCATGATCTGGTCGAAGCGGGTCGCTGCATCGGCGTTCAGCGCAAGGGCGGCGGCCGCCGTCACCTCATCGGCACGGCCGCGCATATCGGCGACGATGATCTCGTTGCCGATGCCGTTCATCTTGGCGAAAGGGGCAGTGCTTGACATTGCTCCGCGAAATTCCGTGTCCATTTGGCGCTATATGGCGGAAACGGGCGGGAATTACCAGTGCGCAGGCATGTTCACTCACGGCGAAGACGCCGGGATTAAGTCACGGCAAAGATGCCTAGCACCATCAGCAGGAAGATGATGAGAACGACGCCGATGAGGATGCGCGCGCCTGTGGCGGCGGCTCCGGCCAGCGCCGGCATGCCGAGCAGGCTTGCCGCAGCGGCGATGATGAGCAGGATGATGATCCATTTGATCATGGGAATGCCTCGCAAACCGACAGATTTGTAACCGCATGAAGAACGCGGCTGTCGTGTCTGGGTTCCCGCGGTTTGCGAGGCGATGTCAGCGGAAAAAACCTAGCCGGCGATCTCGATATCGGTGCTGAACGGTGCCGTCTTGGTCGAATTCTGGTCATGCATGAGGAAGTTGCACTTATATTTCCCGGGCGGCAGTCCATCGAGGGACAGGTCGAGCTTGAAGAAGAGTTCGCGGTTGTGCGAGCGGGAAGCGACCTGAACGCTGCCGATTTTCTCGAAGGTGCCTAGAGCTTCGCCCGAGTCGGAAAGCACGGTGAGGTCGACGGAAAGCGCGATCTGGCTGTTGCCGAGGCCGTCCGAGCCATAGCCGTAGCCGACCGGTTCCATATAGAGCACGACCTTCTCGCCTGGCTTGTAGATGTGATTGGCACGCTCGCTGTAGATGCCGAAGCCGCCGGCCGAATCGACCTGTTTGACATTCTGCACGGCGAGCGGCATCGCTTGCCACAAGGCCTCCTCGGCGCCGCGGAATTTCTCCAGCGCGCCGGCTCCGTCGCCTGCCTGCAGCGCCTTTTCGGCATCGGCGGCGCGATCCGTGATTTCGCCCGCGAAAGCCGCCGGCACCGAGATTGCCAGTGCCGTCAGTGCTGCAAGGATAGATTTCATCTGCATTCCCCTTTTTCTGCTGGGCGGACCATCGGCGAAAATGACGGTGCCGTAAATGGCCAATGCAGACTTCAACCGTGCTCGATCTCCGGCACGTCCCAGACCTCGCCGGGTTGCAAGGCGCGAAAGCGCTCCAGCAGCAGGCCCTCGGCCTCAAGCGCCTCGGCCAGTTTGCGGACGGGCTCGTCCATCGGTTCGTCGGTGAGCTGGAATGTGCCCCAGTGGCAGCCGGCGGCGAAGGCGGCCTTGCATAGTTTCATGCCTTGCACCGCTTCCTCCGGGTTCTGGTGCTGCGGCGCCATGAACCAGCGTGGCTCATAGGCGCCGATCGGCAGGATGGCGAAGCGGAAGCCGCCATGTTTGTCCGCCATCAGCCGGTAGTTGATGCCGTCGTGGAAGCCGGTATCGCCGGCGAAATAGAGTTTGCCGCCCGGCGTCTCGATAACGAAGCCGGCCCACAGCGCCATGCGCCGGTCGCGGGCACCGCGCGCCGACCAGTGATGCGCCGGCTCGACGTGGATGGCGGTGCGGTCGCCGATGTCGACCCGGTCGCCCCAGTCATGCGCCGCCAGCCGCATGCCGGGAACTGCCTCGCCGATCAGCACGTCGTTGCCGAGCGGCGTCACCACCAGCGGATCGTCTCTTTCCTTCAGCCGCTTCAGCGTGGCGAGGTCGAGATGGTCATAATGGTTGTGGCTGACCAGCACGAGGTCGATCGGCGGCAGGTCGTCGAAGGCGATGCCCGGAGCATTGACGCGTTTTGGCCCGGCGAAGGAGAACGGCGAGGTGCGTTGCGACCAGACCGGGTCGGTGAGCATGTTCAGCCCGGCCGTCTGGATCAGCAAGGTCGAATGGCCGACCATGGTTACAGTAAGGTCGGTGCCTTCGACCGTCGCGGCCGGCCTCGCCTGCGGAAAGGGGCTCGGGCTGGTCGCCGGCCATTTCGCGCGTTGGCCGTTGAACTGCCATCTCAGCAGATCGGTGAAGCGGCCGGGCATCCGGCCGCCGGGATTGAAGAACAAGGTGCCATCGAAATGGTCGCTGGGCGGGCCGCTGTAATAGCGGTTGGCGGCTTTCTTTCTCGCGGCCAAGGTATGCTCCAGCGGGTTTCGTCTCCTTGACATAGGCGTTGCGCCGGTTGGCGCAAGCATTTGCAGGCGAATGCGCGGTCGCGGCCGAACGCCACGGACTTAAGCGACGAGCGGACTTGGCAGGTTGAGATTGCGATAAATTTGCAACAATGTTGCCGCAAACCCTATTTTAACCATATCGGGTTGAAATTTCGCCACCTTCTCCATCTTGGTGGAGGGTGATATTGCGCGGACGGCTTCCCCCCAGCCGGATCCGACGGAGGTTGTAATGAATTTTTCGAAAAGCGGTCTTGTGGCCGTATCGCTGGCGGCACTCGTTGCGAGCGGTTGCTCGACCTCACGCTTCTCGTCCATGGACGACCAGCAACCGGCGCCGCTGCAGCCGGCGCCGGCCGGCCAGGTGACGTCCAACCAGCTGCCGCCGCCGGCCTCGCCCGGCACCACCGACCCGTCGAAATTCCCAACCGCTCCGGCGAACACGCAGGTTGCGTCCTTGCCGCCGGACGGCCAGGCGCCCGCCGGGGCCGCGGATCTCAGCGCGGCAGCCGTCGCCGGCGTCTGGAATGCCAGCGTTTCCGGGCAGAGCTGCAAGATCGCGACGCCGCAAACCAAGTTCGGCGCCGGCTTCCGCGCTGGGCCGCTGCATTGTCCGGCGCCGATCGACAGCATCAAGTCGTGGAACGTCGCCGGCAAGCAGCTGACGCTTTACGATGAGAATGGCGGCTCGCTGGCGCGGCTCTATTCGTCGGGCGGCTCGAAATTCGACGGCCAGACTTCCAACGGTCAGCCGATTTCGCTTACAAGGTAAGCTAGGTATGCCGATATTCAGGTGATGCCGGCCTGCGGACGGCGGTTTTCTGCGCTTCCGGTGCTCACGTACTTTAAGTACGCTCCGCTCCGGTTCTCGAAAGCCGCCATTCTCGGTTCGGCCTGACCTGAATCTCGACACACCTAGTTCCCTTGGAGCATTCCTGCTCTGAACAAACGACGTGACCGATGCATCTGCGTGACGGCCTCCAGACCCATGCGACCGTCAGGCAGCGCTACGACCACCTGGTGGAAACCGGCGCGATCGGACGCGATCGGGCGCAGGAGCGGATCGCCGCCGCGCTCGACCGGCTGACCGACGAGATCTCGGCCAAGCGGCTGGCGCACAAGTCCAGCGCGCTGGGCTGGCTGTTTGCCCGCAAGCGCGAGACGCATGAGGCCGTCAAAGGCCTCTACATCCATGGCGGCGTCGGCCGCGGCAAGACCATGCTGATGGACATGTTCTTCGAGCTGCTGCCGGTCCGGCGCAAGCGCCGCGTCCATTTCAACGACTTCATGGCCGATGTGCAGGACCGCATCCAGAAGCACCGGCAGGCGCGCAAGAATGGCGACGTCAAAGAAGACGATCCGATCCCGCCGGTGGCAAAAGCCTTGGCCGAGCAGGCCTGGGTGCTGTGCTTCGACGAATTCTCGGTCACCGACATCGCCGACGCGATGATCCTGTCCAGACTGTTTTCGGCGCTGTTCGCCAATGGCGTCGTGCTGATCGCCACCTCGAACGTGGCGCCGCAAGATCTTTACCGCGATGGGCTGAATCGCCAGCTGTTCCTGCCGTTCATCGGCATTCTGGAGCGGCACGCGCAGGTGATGTCGCTCGACAGCGACAAGGATTACCGGCTCGAGAAGCTCGCCCGCACGCCGGTCTATGTCACGCCGGCCGATGCGGCGGCCGACCGGACGCTCGACGAGGCCTGGCGGACGATGACGCGCGGCGCGCCGACAGCCGCGACCTCGCTGACGCTGAAGGGCCGGCAGGTTCCGGTGCCGGCCGCAGCCGGCGACGCGGCGCGGTTTTCCTTCGCCGATCTCTGTGAAAAACCGCTCGGCGCGCGCGACTTCCTGGCGATCGCAGGTCGTTTCTCGACCGTCTTCATCGACCACGTCCCGGTGCTGGGCGAAGGCAAACGCAACGAAGCCAAGCGCTTCATCCTGTTGATCGACACGCTCTACGATCATCATGTGCGGCTGGTGGTGAGCGCCGAGGCCGCGCCGCATGAGCTTTATGTCGCAAAACGCGGCGTCGAGGTGTTCGAGTTCGAACGCACCGCTTCACGGCTGGTCGAAATGCAAAGCCGTGACTGGCTGGAGGACTGGGCGGAGCGGCGAAAGGTGAAGGCGGTGCCGGATGTGCCGCTGGCTCAGGCTCTGCCTTCGTCGTCCTAGGCACAAGAACGCAAAGCAGAGCGAAGACCCTGGCCGCTAAATCCTATACGCATACATGACGAAACTCTCCGCCTCCCCATGCGGCTCCTTGCGCGATTCATAAAGCGCGCGGGCCGGAAGGTTGTCGGGTTCGGTGCCGACCCAGGCCTCCTCGCAGCAATTCTCCCTGCCGATCGCGAACATCGCGTCGAGCATTCCGCGCGCGATCCCCTGGCGCTGGAATTTGGGCGAAACGCCGACCTCGTCGATATAGAGTTCCGCAACTTTGTCGGGATGGCGGTGGATGACGGCGGCGCATTGCCCGACGACCACGCCGTCGGCGAGCGCCACGACCATGAAATGGCCGGGTTGGTTGAGATAGGCTGCCAACCGATCCGGCCTGACAGGCTCGTCGAACACATCCTGGGCGATCCGCATCACAAGGGCGTCATCGCCGGCTTCAAGCCTTACGATCTCCATACTCATTGTGTAAATTCTCCCAAGTCGGCTTACAAACTTTGACGTTTACGTAAGTCCCAATCCATCTAACCGATTGAAAATGTTCACTCCAAAATAATCGTTTGAATTTATCTTGCGCCGGGGCTATTGGGTGCGGCGAAATCTCGCGGGTTTCCTCAGCATTCCGGCCTCTTCCTCGACGCCGTCATCAAGTCGTCAAAGATTTAGGCGCAGTCACAGACAAAGGGAAAACATCCTCACATGGCACGCAACAAGATAGCGCTTATCGGCTCGGGCATGATCGGCGGCACGCTGGCCCATATGATCGGCCTCAAGGACCTCGGCGACGTGGTGCTGTTCGATATTGCCGAGGGTATTCCGCAAGGCAAGGGGCTCGATATCGCGCAGTCGTCGCCGGTCGATGGTTTCGACTCCCGGCTGACCGGCGTCAACGACTATGCCGGCATCGAGGGCGCCGACGTCTGCATCGTCACCGCCGGCATGCCGCGCAAGCCTGGCATGAGCCGCGACGACCTGCTGGGCATCAACCTCAAGGTCATGGAACAGGTCGGTGCCGGACTGAAGAAGTACGCGCCCAAGGCTTTCGTCATCTGCATCACCAACCCGCTCGACGCCATGGTGTGGGCGCTGCAGAAGTTCTCCGGCCTGCCCAAGACCCATGTCGTCGGCATGGCCGGCGTGCTCGACTCCTCGCGCTTCCGCTATTTCCTGGCCGAGGAATTCAAGGTCTCGGTCGAGGACGTCACCGCCTTCGTGCTTGGCGGCCATGGCGATTCCATGGTGCCGATGATCCGCTATTCGACGGTGTCGGGCATCCCGCTGCCTGACCTCGTCAAGATGGGCTGGACCTCGAAGGAGAAGCTCGACCAGATCGTGCAGCGCACCCGCGACGGCGGCGCCGAGATCGTCGGCCTGCTCAAGACCGGCTCGGCCTACTACGCGCCGGCGGCCTCGGCGATTTCGATGGCCGAAGCCTATCTCAAGGACAAGAAGCGCGTGCTGCCTTGTGCGGCTCACCTCTCCGGCCAGTATGGCGTCAAGGGCACCTATGTCGGCGTTCCCGTGGTGATCGGCGCCGGCGGCGTCGAGCGCATCATCGAGATCGACCTCAACAAGAGCGAACAGAAAATGTTCGACAGTTCGGTGGCGACCGTGCAGGGCCTGACCGAGGCCTGCGTCAAGATCGCGCCGCAGCTCGCCTCGAAGTAAATCCCCGCCAACACGTCCACCCCGGCAAAACGACCTGGAGATAGTTCCCGATGAACATCCATGAATATCAAGGCAAGGCGCTGCTGAAGAGCTTTGGCGCGCCGGTGGCCGAAGGCGTGCCGGTGTTCAAGGCGCGCGAGGCGGAAGCCGCCGCCAAGGCGCTGCCCGGCCCGCTCTATGTGGTGAAGAGCCAGATCCATGCCGGCGGCCGCGGCAAGGGCAAGTTCAAGGAACTTTCGCCCGACGCCAAGGGCGGCGTGCGGCTGGCGAAGTCGGTCGCCGACGTCGTCGCCAACGCCAACGAGATGCTCGGCCACACGCTGGTGACCAAGCAGACCGGCCCGGCCGGCAAGCAGGTCAACCGCCTCTATATCGAGGACGGCGCCGACATCGAGCGCGAGCTTTATCTGTCGATCCTGGTCGACCGTTCGGTCGGCCGCATCGCTTTCGTCGTGTCGACCGAAGGCGGCATGGATATCGAGGCGGTCGCCCACGACACGCCGGAAAAGATCATCACCGTCGCCATCGATCCGGAAAAGGGCGTGACGGCGGATGACGTGAAGGCGCTCAACGCCGCGCTGAAGCTCGACGGCGACGCGGCCAAGGATGGCGGCACGCTGTTCCCGATCCTCTACAAGGCCTTCGTCGAGAAGGACATGAGCCTGCTCGAGGTCAATCCGCTGATCGTCATGAAGAACGGCCGGCTGCGCGTGCTCGACGCAAAGGTGTCGTTCGACAACAACGCGCTGTTCCGCCACCCCGACGTGCTCGAACTGCGCGACACGTCAGAAGAGGACGAGAAGGAGATCGAAGCGTCGAAATACGACCTCGCCTATGTCGCGCTCGACGGCAATATCGGCTGCATGGTCAACGGCGCCGGCCTTGCCATGGCGACGATGGACATCATCAAGCTCTATGGCGCCGAGCCGGCCAACTTCCTGGATGTCGGCGGCGGCGCGTCCAAGGAGAAGGTGACGGCGGCGTTCAAGATCATCACCAAGGATCCGGCGGTCAAAGGCATATTGATCAATATCTTCGGCGGCATCATGAAGTGCGACATCATCGCCGAGGGCGTGATCGCCGCGGTCAAGGAAGTCGGGCTGAAAGTGCCGCTGGTGGTGCGCCTGGAAGGCACCAATGCCGAACTCGGCAAGAAGATCATCAACGACAGCGGCTTGAACGTGGTCTCGGCCGACGATCTCGACGACGCGGCCAAGAAGATCGTCAAGGCGGTCAAGGGCTGAGCCTGTGCCTCCACGCAAGATAAACCTCGTCGAGGCGGCGGATCGGAAGATCAGCAAGGTCTTCGATCCGCATATCGCCGGCGACGTCAATGACAGCCAGGCCAAGGTCGCCAAATTCGGCGCAACCTTCGACTGGCATGCGCATGACAATGAGGATGAAGCCTTCCTCGTGCTGCGGGGCAGGATCGCGATCGATTTCCGCGACGGTCCGGTCGAGCTCGGCGAGGGCGACTTCATCGTCGTGCCGCGTGGTGTCGAGCACCGGCCGCGTTCGCTGACCGCGGAGCCGGTGGTGCTGATGTTCGAGCCGGCGACGACACTCAACACCGGCAACGCCAAGAGCGACCTTACCGTCACCGACCTGAAGCGGCTCTGACCGATGAACGCGGCCTCCTTCTCCTCGCTTTCCGCCGATCACCAGCGCCTGCAGGCGCTGGTCGGCGCGTGGCGCGGCGAGGAGGAGGTCGCGGCCACGCAATGGACCGATGCCGGCACGGCGACGTCCGAAGTTCTGGCGGAGGCGCAGTTCGGCGGCCTGTTCGTGGTGCAGCGCTATCGCCAGCGTCGCGACGGCACGATTTCCTTCGGTGCGCACAATGTGTTCGGCTTCGACCAGCCGAACCGCCTCGTCACCATGCACCAGTTCGATTCGATGGGCTTTGTGCCGGCCTCGCCGGCCATGGGAACGTGGAACGGCAGCGAGCTCAATCTGGAGCGGTCGTCGCCGCGCGGCGCGGCGCGCGTGACGTATATTTTCGAAGATGCCGATACCTACCGCATGCGACTGCATTTCAAACCCGCCGGCAGCGATGGCTGGCAAGACATGGTGAGCGGCGTCTATCGGCGCGTCTCGCCTTCCTCGATCAACAGTTTTTAGAAAAGGGCTCCGATGTCCATTCTCGTCGACAAGAACACCAAGGTTCTGGTGCAGGGCCTGACCGGCAAGACCGGTACGTTCCACACCGAACAGGCGCTGGCCTATCACGGCACCAAGATGGTGGGTGGCATCCATCCCAAGAAGGGCGGCGAGACCTGGACCGGGTCGAAGGGCGAGAGCCTGCCGATCTTCGCCACTGTCGCCGAGGGCAAGGCAAGAACCGGCGCCAACGCTTCCGTCATCTACGTGCCGCCGGCGGGTGCCGGCGAAGCGATCCTGGAAGCGATCGAGGCGGAGATCCCGCTGATCATCTGCATCACCGAAGGCATTCCGGTGATGGACATGGTCAAGGTCAAGGCACGGCTCGATCGCTCGACCTCGCGGCTGATCGGGCCGAACTGCCCGGGCGTTCTGACGCCCGACGAATGCAAGATCGGCATCATGCCCGGAAACATCTTCCGCAAGGGCTCGGTCGGCGTTGTTTCGCGCTCGGGAACACTTACCTATGAGGCCGTGTTCCAGACCACCAATGTCGGCCTCGGCCAGACCACGGCCGTCGGCATCGGTGGCGACCCGGTCAAGGGCACCGAGTTCATCGACGTGCTCGAGATGTTCCTGGCCGACGACGAGACCAAGTCGATCATCATGATCGGCGAGATCGGCGGTTCGGCCGAGGAAGACGCCGCGCAGTTCCTCAAGGACGAAGCCAAGCGTGGCCGCAAGAAGCCGATGGCCGGCTTCATCGCCGGACGCACGGCGCCGGCCGGCCGCACCATGGGCCATGCCGGCGCGGTCATCTCCGGTGGCAAGGGCGGCGCCGAGGACAAGATCGCGGCGATGGAATCGGCCGGCATCAAGGTCTCGCCGTCACCGGCGCGGCTTGGCACGACGTTGGTTGAAGCCATCAAGGGCTGAGCGTCGGCGCCGGTTGTGGAATGAGAGCCGACGGCGGTTCGTTGGCTTTGAGGGGACAAGAAGGGCGGGTGAATCGCCCACTATCGCGGCCCAGCCGCAAACGTAAGGAGACGGAGCCAGGCTCCGCTGAAACGACATGGCAAGACAAGATCAGGCCAACGACCAGTTCTCGCTCACCTCGTTCCTCTATGGCGGCAATGCCGATTACATCGACGCGCTCTATGCCGCCTATGAGGACGATCCCGCCTCGGTCAATCCCGAATGGCAGGAGTTCTTCGCCGGGCTGAAGGACGATGCCGGCGATGTGCGCAGGAACGCCAAGGGCGCTTCCTGGGCTAAGCCTTCCTGGCCGCTGCAGGCCAATGGCGAATTGGTTTCGGCGCTCGACGGCAATTGGGGCATCGTCGAGAAGCACCTGGAAAAGAAGGTCAAGGACAAGGCGGTCACCAACGGCATCGTGCTCTCCGACGCCGACGTGCACCAGGCGACGCGCGATTCGGTGCGCGCCATCATGATGATCCGCGCCTACCGCATGCGCGGCCATCTGCACGCCAATCTCGACCCGCTCGGCATCGCCAAGCCGCTCGAGGACTACAACGAACTGTCGCCGGAAAATTACGGTTTCACCGAAGCCGATTACGACCGGCCGATCTTCCTCGACAATGTGCTGGGGCTCGAATTCGGAACCATCCGGCAGATGCTGGAGATCCTGACCCGCACCTATTGCTCGACGCTGGGCGTCGAGTTCATGCACATCTCGGACCCCGAGGAGAAGGCCTGGATCCAGGCACGCATCGAGGGCGCCGACAAGGAAATCTCCTTCACCACCACCGGCAAGAAGGCGATCCTCCAGAAGCTGGTCGAGGCCGAAGGCTTCGAGCAGTTCATCGACGTCAAGTACAAGGGCACCAAGCGCTTCGGCCTCGACGGCGGCGAGGCGCTGATCCCGGCGCTGGAGCAGATCGTCAAGCGCGGCGGCCAGCTCGGCATGAAGGAGATCGTGCTCGGCATGGCGCATCGCGGCCGGTTGAACGTGCTCAGCCAGGTGATGGCCAAGCCCCACCGCGCCATCTTCCACGAATTCAAGGGCGGCTCGGCCGCCCCCGACGAGGTCGAGGGCTCGGGCGACGTCAAGTACCATCTCGGCGCCTCGTCGGACCGCGAGTTCGACGGCAACAAGGTGCATCTGTCGCTGACGGCCAACCCGTCGCACCTGGAAATCGTCGATCCCGTGGTGATGGGCAAGGCGCGCGCCAAGCAGGATTATCTGTTCGGCCGCGGCCGCGAGGAGATCGTGCCGCTGGAAGAGCGCGCCAAGGTGCTGCCGCTGCTGCTGCACGGCGACGCCGCCTTCGCCGGCCAGGGCGTGATCGCCGAAATCCTCGGCCTGTCGGGCCTGCGCGGCCACCGCGTCGCCGGCACGCTGCACTTCATCATCAACAACCAGATCGGCTTCACCACCAATCCGCGCTTCTCGCGCTCGTCGCCCTATCCGTCAGACGTCGCCAAGATGATCGAGGCGCCGATCTTCCACGTCAATGGCGACGACCCGGAAGCGGTGGTGCACGCCACCAAGGTGGCGATCGAATTCCGCATGAAGTTCCACAAGCCGGTGGTCGTGGACATGTTCTGCTACCGCCGCTTCGGCCACAATGAGGGCGACGAACCGGCCTTCACCCAGCCGATCATGTACCGCAACATCCGCACCCATAAGACGACTGTGCAGATCTATGCCGACCGGCTGATCGCCGAGGGCCACATCACCCAGGCCGAACTCGACCAGATGAAGGCCGACTGGCGCGCGCATCTGGAATCCGAGTGGGAAGTCGGCCAGCACTACAAGCCGAACAAGGCCGACTGGCTGGATGGCGCCTGGTCTGGCCTGCGCACGGCAGACAACCAGGACGAACAGCGCCGCGGCAAGACCGCCGTCCCGGTCAAGACGCTGAAGGAAATCGGCAAGAAGCTGACCGAGGTGCCGAAGGGTTTCGAGGCGCACAAGACCATCATCCGCTTCCTCGAAAACCGCCGCGAGGCGATCGAGTCCGGTGAAGGCATCGACTGGTCGACGGCCGAGGCGCTGGCTTTCGGCGCTATCCTGCTCGACGGCAACCCGATCCGCCTGTCGGGGCAGGATTCCGAGCGCGGCACCTTCTCGCAGCGCCATTCCGTGCTCTACGACCAGCGCGACGAGACCCGCTACATCCCGCTCAACAATCTGTCGGCGGCGCAGGCCGGCTACGAAGTCATCAACTCGATGCTGTCGGAAGAGGCGGTGCTGGGCTTCGAATATGGCTATAGCCTGGCCGAGCCGAAGGCGCTGACCTTGTGGGAAGCGCAGTTCGGCGACTTCGCCAACGGTGCCCAGGTGGTGTTCGACCAGTTCATCTCGTCGGGCGAGCGCAAGTGGCTCAGAATGTCGGGCCTCGTCTGCCTCTTGCCGCATGGCTATGAGGGCCAGGGTCCCGAACACTCCTCGGCCAGGCTGGAGCGCTTCCTGCAGCTTTGCGCCGAAGACAATATGCAAGTCGCCAACTGCACCACGCCGGCCAACTACTTCCACATCCTGCGCCGACAGCTGAAGCGCGACTTCCGCAAGCCGCTGATCCTGATGACGCCGAAGTCGCTGCTGCGCCACAAGCGGGCGGTGTCGACGCTGCCGGAAATCTCGGGCGAAAGCTCGTTCCACCGGCTGTTGTGGGACGACGCCCAGCTGCTGCCCAACCAGCCGATCAAGCTCACCAAGGACTCCAAGATCCGCCGCGTCGTGCTGTGTTCGGGCAAGGTCTATTACGACCTCTACGAGGAGCGCGAGAAGCGCGGCATCAACGACATCTATCTGCTGCGCGTCGAACAGCTCTATCCTTTCCCGGCCAAGGCGCTGATCACCGAACTGTCGCGCTTCCGCAACGCCGAGATGGTGTGGTGCCAGGAGGAGCCCAAGAACATGGGCGCCTGGTCGTTCATCGACCCGTATCTGGAATGGGTGCTGGCGCATATCGACGCCAAGCATCAGCGGGTGCGCTACACCGGCCGGCCGGCGGCCGCGTCGCCCGCGACCGGGTTGATGTCCAAGCACCTTGCCCAGCTCGCCGCCTTGCTCGAAGACGCGCTCGGCGAATAAAGAACAGAACCGACAGAAACGGACAGGCACAATGGCTACCGAAATCCGCGTTCCCACTCTCGGCGAATCCGTCACCGAGGCGACCATCGGCAAATGGTTCAAGAAGGTCGGCGATGCCATTGCCGTCGACGAGCCGCTGGTCGAGCTCGAAACCGACAAGGTGACGGTGGAAGTTCCGGCCGCCGCCGCCGGCACGCTGGGCGAAATCGTCGCCAACGAAGGCGAGACCGTCGGTGTCGGCGCCTTGTTGGGCTCGATCTCGGCAGGTGGCGCCGCGCCGGCGACCAAGCCGCAGGCCGTGGCTCAGGCCTCGTCGCCGGATGCAGCGTCGACCAGCAAGCAGGCCGCGGCCGAAACCGCCAAGGTCGCCGGCGATGCCGGTTCCATCGAGCCGCGCAGCATGCCGCCGGCGCCGGCGGCGGCAAAGCTGATCGCCGAGCACAATCTGTCGGTCGACCAGCTTTCCGGCTCGGGCAAGCGCGGCCAGGTGCTGAAGGGTGACGTGCTCGACGCCATCGCCAAGGGCGCGCCGTCGCAGCCGGCCGAGACGCCGAAGCCGGCGCCCGCACCGATCGCGGCGCGCGCGCCGTCCTCGGGTGACGATGCCTCGCGCGAAGAACGCGTGCGCATGACCAAATTGCGCCAGACCATCGCGCGCCGGCTGAAGGAAGCGCAGTCGACCGCCGCCATGCTCACCACCTTCAACGAGGTCGACATGTCGGCGGTGATGGCGCTGCGGAGCAAGTACAAGGACGTGTTCGAGAAGAAGCACGGCGTGAAGCTCGGCTTCATGGGCTTCTTCACCAAGGCCGTCACCCACGCGCTGAAGGAAATCCCGGCGGTCAATGCCGAGATCGACGGCACCGACATCATCTACAAGAACTTTGCCCATGTCGGCGTCGCCGTCGGCACCGAGAAGGGCCTCGTCGTGCCGGTCGTGCGCGATGCCGACCAGATGTCGATCGCCGAGATCGAGAAGGAAATCGGCCGGCTGGGCATCGCCGCGCGCGACGGCAAGCTGTCGGTCGCCGACATGCAGGGCGGCACCTTCACGATTTCCAATGGCGGCGTCTATGGCTCGCTGATGTCGACGCCGATCCTCAACGCGCCGCAGTCGGGCATTCTGGGCATGCACAAGATCCAGGACCGGCCTGTCGTGGTCGGCGGCCAGATCGTGATCCGGCCGATGATGTATCTGGCGCTCAGCTACGATCACCGCATCGTCGACGGCAAGGAAGCCGTGACCTTCTTGGTGCGCGTCAAGGAAAGCCTGGAGGATCCGGAACGGCTGGTGCTCGATCTCTAGGCCTGCTGCGGTGGCTGAGTCTGTCGAGCCAATCGACCTGTTCGAGCTTGTCGCGACAGGCCGCGCGGGTCCGATCGAACTCGGCAAGAGCAACCGTGAAACGGTTCGTAGCCTTATAGATACCGAGGACTTGCGAGCCGACAATCACTATCGCAACGGAGATCCCGAGTCGGCCTGGTGTATCTATGGCACCAATTGCGAGTTCTTTTTCAGCCCAGATTTTCGCTCGCGGTCGATTAGTATCGAACCTGTCTTCGGAAGATTGCAACCGGGTGGAATGATGTCGACTTGGCACGGCCATCTGGATGTCGATGTGGGGCGGCACCCAGCAATTTTTGGAGGCCGAAAGCCAATAGACATACATACTTTGCCGAAGGCCCTGCAGTTCCTGAACGAGAGCGAATTCAGGTGGACAATCGGCGGTGGTCGGAAGCGCGACATTTATATCGAGTTGGCGGATGGTTCTCGTATCCTGACCCTCAAATACGAGGTGAACACCATTCCGGTCGACAAGGATAATAACGTTGCGTTCGAGATAGACTATTTTCTCTCGACGATCTTCATTCTCGATCAAGCTGTTCAAGGCGGATAACCGTGACGATCCGTTCGTTCTTGTCGAAAAGCCTGTCGACTGCATCGATAGCGGTCGGTGCGGCGATGATCCCGGCGAACGCGTTCGCCGCCTGCCCGATCGAGCTCGCGGTCTATGGCGATGGCCAGAGCGGCAGCGAGATCGATTTTACCCCGACCGGCACATCGGCTGTTGTCACCAACACGTTCCGCATGATCCTCGACAACAATGTGGTGCTGAACGGCATCGTCATGTGGAACGAAGGCGTGGCACGGCCGAACGGTGCGCTGATGTACAAATGCCCCGAGGGCGACACCACCGGCGCCGAGCTCGCCGCCTGCACCCCTTGGCACGGCGTCATCTACACGTCCGACGACAAGGGCGCGATCGGGCTTTTGCCGGCGCAAGGCGTCGAGGCGCCGAAGACGCTGATCCTGCCGGATCTCGGTCCGGTGCTGCGGCAGTCCCCGGCCTATGGCGGCGGCGGCTTTTCGAAAGTGCCGTGGGATGTGTTCACGCTGAAGGGATGCCAGGAATGAGCGAGGCGCAAAAGGTGCTGCTGGTCACTGGCGGCAGCCGCGGCATCGGCGCCGCCGTCTGCCGGCTTGGGGCCAAGGCCGGCTATCGCGTCGCGGTCAACTATGCCTCGAATAAGGCTGCGGCCGACGCACTGGTTGCGGAGATCGAGGCTGCCGGCGGCGAGGCTTTCGCGGTCAAGGGCGATGTCGGCAGCGAGGCCGATATCATCTCCATCTTCGAGGCCGTCGACCGCAGCTTTGGCCGGCTCGACGCCTTCGTCAACAATGCCGGCATTGTCGACGCCAAGGCGCGTGTCGAGGAGATGAGCGCGGCGCGCCTCGAACGCATGATGCGCATCAACGTCGTCGGTTCCATCCTGTGCGCCCGCGAGGCGGTCAAGCGCATGTCGACGCGCCATGGCGGCAAGGGCGGCGCGATCGTCAACATCTCATCGGCGGCGGCGGTGCTGGGCGCGCCGGACAATTATGTCGACTATGCCGCCTCCAAGGGCGCCATCGACACGTTCACCGTCGGGCTCGCCCGCGAGGTGGCGCTGGAAGGCATCCGCGTCAATGCGGTGCGGCCGGGCATCATCGACACCGACATCCATGCTTCCGGCGGACAGCCGGACAGGGTGGCGCTGATCCAGGACACGCTGCCGATGAAAAGAGCCGGCACCGCGGGTGAAGTCGCGGGTGCGGTTCTCTATCTTCTGTCCGACGCCGCGTCCTATACGACGGGCGCGATCCTGAATGTCAGCGGCGGCCGCTGAGCCCCAATCGAGAAGGACAATACCATGGCTTATGACGTCGTTATCATCGGATCGGGACCCGGCGGCTATGTCTGCGCCATCAAGGCGGCACAGCTGGGGCTGAAGGTCGCGGTGGTCGAGAAGAACGCGACCTTCGGCGGCACCTGCCTCAACATCGGCTGCATCCCGTCCAAGGCGTTGCTTCATGCCTCCGAAATGTTCGCCGAGGCGGGCCACTCCTTCGACACGCTGGGCGTCGAGATACCAGCGCCGAAGCTCAATCTGAAGAAGATGATGGCGCACAAGGATGCGACGGTGTCGTCCAACGTCAACGGCGTCGCCTTCCTGTTCAAGAAGAACAAGATCGACAGCTTCCGCGGCACCGGCAAAGTGGTCGCCGCCGGCAAGGTGTCGGTGACCGGCGAGGACGGCAAGGTCGAGGAGATCGAGACCAAGAACATCGTCATCGCCACCGGTTCCGACGTTGCCGGCATTCCCGGCGTCAAGGTCGATTTCGACGAGAAAATCATCGTGTCGTCGACCGGCGCGCTGGCGCTGGACAAGGTTCCCGGCCATCTGGTGGTGGTCGGCGGCGGCGTCATCGGGCTCGAGCTCGGCTCGGTCTGGGCGCGGCTCGGCGCCAAGGTCACCGTCGTCGAGTTCCTCGACACGATCCTCGGCGGCATGGACGGCGAGGTCTCCAAGCAGTTCCAGCGGCTGTTGTCCAAGCAGGGTTTCGAGTTCAAGCTCGGCGCCAAGGTCACCGGTGTCGCCAAGGCCAAGAAGGGTGCGACCGTCACCTTCGAGCCTGTGAAGGGTGGCGCCGCCGAAACCATCGCTGCCGATGTCGTGCTGATCGCCACCGGACGCCGCGCCTATTGCGACAGTCTCGGGCTGAAAGAAGCCGGCGTCGAGGTCGACGAGCGCGGCCGCGTCAAGACCGACGGGCATCTCAAGACCAACGTCCCCGGCATCTATGCCATCGGCGATGTCATCGCCGGGCCGATGCTGGCGCACAAGGCCGAGGACGAGGGCGTGGCGGTGGCCGAAACCATCGCCGGCCAGGCCGGCCATGTGAACTACGAGGTCATTCCGAGCGTCGTCTACACCAGCCCGGAAATCGCCTCGGTCGGCAAGACCGAGGAAGAGCTGAAGAAGGCCGGCATCGACTACAAGGTCGGCAAATTCCCGTTCAGCGCCAATGGCCGCGCCCGCGCCATGCTGCACACGGACGGTTTTGTGAAGATCCTTGCCGACAAGGCCAGCGATCGCGTGCTCGGCGTGCATATCGTCGGCTTCGGCGCCGGCGAGATGATCCACGAAGCGGCGGTGCTGATGGAGTTCGGCGGCTCGTCGGAAGATCTCGCCCGCACCTGCCATGCGCATCCGACGATGTCGGAAGCGGTGAAGGAAGCAGCGCTGGCCACCTTCTTCAAGCCGATCCATATCTGAGGGTCCCAACGCTTCGTCGTCCCATGGCGGAGCAAGGAACGAAGCGACGCGGCGTAAACCCCTGGAACTGCTCCGCAGCCCAAGGGATCCATGGCATGACTTCAGAGCGCTCCTGCGGTGCCTCGGGTCGAGCCCGAGGACGACGAACGCGCGGAGCGGCTTGGCGCCAAGGCCCCCAACGGTCATCACCCAAAACAAAACGGCCCGCCTTTCAGCGGGCCGTCAGATTGATTACAAACCCCTCGGTTTTTGACAGCAGTCAAAATCGAGGGGTTTTGATTCCGGTTTGTTCGCGATCTGAATCTGAGACGTTCCGTGAATCTTGGGTGATTTCGAGACGTGCGGAGGTTTGTCAGCAGTCTGACGGCCCGCCTTTCAGCGGGCCGTTCGTATTTGATATCGAGCCGATCACTTGGCCGGTGCGGGCGCCGGTGCTGGTGCTGGTGCGGGCGCAGGAGCTGGCGCCGGTGCCGGAGCAGGGGCTGGCGCCGGTGCCGGAGCTGGTTCTGCTGGCTTGGCCGGCTCAGCGGGCTTCATCGGTTCTGCCGGAGCTGGCGCGGGAGCCGGTGTGCTGGCCGCCGGCGGTTCGGCGGGTGCCGGATGTTCGCCGCGTCTGCCGAAAACGTAATATGCGACAATCGCCAGGATAACGACGACCAGCGCAATCAGCCAGGGGCTGCCGCCGCCGCCGCCGCTCGGCCTGGGAGTGTCGTTCGATGGATTCGCCATGAAAGTGTCCTCCGTGGATGAAAATGATCAATCAACAGCCAATCAACGCGCAACCGTTGAATGGGTTTCACGCTGGCGAAGGAAACCGCCGGAAACGCGGCGTCTTGGTCCCCCGCTGCCATCCGACTCAATTGACGGCGGTGACAGTATAGCCGGCTTTGCGGAAATCCTCGACCAGTCCCTCGGGACCGGGCAGGTGCAGCGCGCCGACCGCCATGAAGGCATTGCCCCTGGCCAGGATCGGCCCGGCGTGATCGACCATCGCCTTGTTGCGGCTGGTGATCATGGTTTCCTCGAAGGCGGCATAGCCCGAGGGGTCGTTCTGCTCGTCCGGCATGGCGGCGCGGAACAGCGGCCAGAACATGCCGGTGTCGCCGCGCTGGTAGAGCACGATCATGGTCTCGTTGATGTCGTTGACCTTGTCTCCGAGCTTCAGCGTGTCGACCAGGCCCTTCATATGAAAGGCGAGCGGCAGCGAGGCCATGGCGCGCAACTGGCTCTCGGCCGTTTCCAGACCTTCCACCGGCTTGCCGGCCGCCTTGGCGCTCTCGGCCAGCTTGACGTCGAGCACCGGTGCCCCGCCGGACTGGCGGGCGAGTTCGCAGGCCGGCAACGCCATCATCGCCGACAGCATCCACGGCTTCATCTTGGCGACGGTAGCCGGCGGGATGCCGCGCGCGTCGAGTGCTGCGTTCATCGCCGCCGCTTCATCCGGCTTCAGCAAGGATGACAGCGTCGTGGAGTCGGTGAACATCATCAGGTCCGGCTCCTTCAGCATCGCCGTCATCATCTTCTGCTTGTCGAGCACGTCGGTGGTTTCGATGATGAGGGTGCCGGCGGCGTCAAAGGCCTTCTGTGCCTCGGGCGGCAACGTGGTGACGCGCGGGTCGGTCATGTGCATGGTGCCGAACAGGTAGGAGGGCTGTTCGCCCGATTTCTCCAGCTTCCACAGCAGGCCCTTGCCATTCAGCGTGGCGGCGGCTTCCGCCTCGATCTTGCCGTAGGTGGCAGGGCTGCTCTTCTGCAGGGCCGACAGCAGGTCGGCGCCGCTGCAGGTCGGGACTTCGGCATGCGCCCTGCCGGCCGCGAACAGCAGGACGGCAAGGAAAGACAGGAAAAACAGCACGTTGAGCGCGACAAGCAGCTTCAGCGAGATGGAAGCTGCACGGTCGGCGATGGCAATGACGCGTTTCATGGCCCCTTTCTAAGGGTGAAAAGCGGCAAAACGGTTAATTGGCAGGTCGAAATTGAAAGGGTCACGCCCTTGGATGGGCCGATTCGTAGATTTCCAGCAGCCTTGCGGTGTCGACGCCGGTGTAGATCTGCGTCGTCGACAGGCTGGCGTGGCCGAGCAGTTCCTGGATGGTGCGCAGATCGCCGCCACGGCCGAGCAGATGGGTGGCGAAGGAATGGCGCAGCGCGTGCGGCGTCGCGGTGTCGGGCAGGTTGAGCGCCGCGCGCAGCTTGGCCATGTCGCGCTGGATGATGGCCGGGTTGAGCGGGCCGCCGCGCGCGCCGCGAAACAGAAGTTCCTTGGGGTCGAGATGGTAGGGGCAGAGCCGGCGGTATTCGGCGATTGCCCTGAGCGCCACCGGCAGCACCGGCACCAGCCGCGTCTTGCCGCCCTTGCCGGTGACGCGCAGCACGGTGTCGGCCTCCGAGGCCAGATCGGCGCCGGCGAGGCCGAGCGCCTCGGAAATGCGCAGGCCCGAGCCGTAGAGCAGCGTCAGCACGGCGGCGTTGCGGGCGGCGATCCAGGGCTCCTCGGCCAGCTGGCCTTCCACCGACACGACCTGCTTGGCGTCGCGCGCCGTCAGCGGTTTTGGCAGCGATTTGGGCTGGCGCGGCGCGCGCAGCGCGGCGGCGCCCGCCGCGTTGACCAGGCCACGGCGTTCGAGGAAACGCAGCAGCGAGCGGATGCCGGCCAGACCTCGGCCCAGCGTGCGGGCGCCGGCGCCGGCGTTGCGACGCGCGGCAAGAAAGCCGCGCAGATCGGCCGGGCGCAGATTGGCGATGTCGGAAATGCCGGGCGAGCCGCCGCAATGGCCGGTGAGGAAATGCAGGAACTGGCGCGTGTCGCGCTCATAGGCTTCCACTGTCTCGGGTGACAGGCGACGTTCACGCGCGAGCATCTTCAGCCAGCTTTCGCGCGCCGCCTGGAGATCGGGTTTCGCCGGGATGAGGAATTCCTGCATGGCGGCATTTTCTTGTATCCGGGTTAGGAAGCGGTGAAGAGCGCGTCATTGAAATGACAGCCGCGTGGGGTTAGAGCAGGCCAAAGGATATTCGCGATGAGCAAGCCGCAAAACCCTGTCCAGATGGCCGTGATCGGCGCCGCCCATGGCATCAAGGGCGAACTCAGGGTGAAGACCTTCACCGGCGATCCGATGGCGCTGGCCGATTATGGGCCGCTCTATGCCAGGGATGGCCGCGCCTTCCAGATCACGGACATAAGGCCGGCCAACACCGTCGTCGTGGTGCGTTTCAAGGGCATCAGCGACCGCAATGCCGCCGAAGCGCTCGCCGGCACGGAATTGTTCGTCGACCGCTCGATGCTGCCGGACGATGGCGAGGAGGATGAGTTCTATCATGCCGACCTGGTCGGACTGGAGGTTCGCGACGACACCGGCACCGCGCTCGGCAAGGTGGTCGCCGTGCATAATTTCGGCGGCGGCGATATTCTCGACGTGACGCTCGCCGGGCGCAAGGGCGTGCTGATCCCGTTCACGCAGGCCGCCGTGCCTGACGTGTCGATCGCCGAGGGCTTTGTCCGCGTCGACCCGGTGGCGGCCGGGCTGGTCGAGGACGAGGATGGTGATGCGCCGCGCGAGGAGGATTTCGACCCGAAGGGCAGGCCGCGCGGACCGCGCGACGCCGGGGGCAACCGGTGACCTTCAAGGCCTCGGTGCTGACGCTCTATCCCGAGATGTTTCCGGGCGCGCTCGGCCTGTCGCTGGCGGGCCGCGCGCTCGAGGCCGGGACCTGGTCGCTGGAAGCGATCCAGATCCGCGATTTCGCCATCGACAAGCACCGCACCGTCGACGACACGCCGGCCGGCGGCGGCGCCGGCATGGTGATGCGCGCCGATGTCTTGGCCAAAGCCATCGACCATGCCTCACCGCCAGGCGATGCGCGTCCGCGCCTTTTGATGAGCCCGCGCGGCAAACCGCTGACCCAGGCACGAGTACGCGCGCTTGCCGCCGGGCCGGGGGCCGTCATCCTGTGCGGCCGCTTCGAGGGCGTCGACCAGCGGCTGATCGAGGCTCGGGGATTGGAGGAAGTTTCGATCGGCGATTTCATCCTCTCGGGCGGCGAGCCGGCGGCGCTCGTGCTGCTCGACGCGGTGGTGCGGCTGCTGCCCGGTGTCATGGGCAATGCGGTGTCGGGCGAGGAAGAGAGTTTTGAGAACGGCCTGCTTGAACATCCGCACTACACGCGGCCGCAGGAATTCGAGGGCCGGGAGATTCCGCAAGTGCTGATCTCAGGCAATCACAAGAAGATCGCCGCCTGGCGGCGGGCGGAGTCGGAGAAGCTGACGAGGGAGCGGCGGCCGGACCTTCTCGGCGCTCAGCCTTTGCCGAAATAGTAAAACGCCAAGAATAGGCCGACGGCGACGACGAAGCCGCGCACCACGTTTTGCGGCACGCGCTTGGCGATCCAGACGCCGGCATAGCCGCCGAGCGCACCGCCTGGAATCATGACGATCGCCTGCGGCCAGGCGACGACGCCGCCCGAGACGAAGACGATGATCGCCACCGCGGCGACGACCACGGCCAGCATGTTCTTCAGCGCGTTCAGCCGGTGGTAGTCGCCGGCCTGCGTCAGGCCAAGCGTCGCCAGCATCATCACGCCCATGCCGGCGCCGAAGAAGCCGCCGTAGATGGCGGTGACGAACTGTGCCAGCAAACCGGCGAGCGAGCCGACCGCCGCCTCATGACCGGGTTTTGGCGCCGGCTTAAGCCACGGCCCGGCGGCAAACAGGGCGGTCGCGCCCAAAAGCAGCCACGGCACCAGGGCGCGGAAGGACGGGTTGGACAGTGCCAGAAGGATAAAGGCGCCGGCCAGCGCACCGGCCGCCGAGATCAGGCACAGCAGCAGGGCACCGCGCCAGAAGTGGCGGATATCGGTCCAGTAGGCGAGCGTCGAGGTGATATAGCCCGGGAATTGCGTGACCGAGGAGGTGGCGTTGGCGACGATCGGCGGCACGCCGACCAGTGTCATGGCGCCGAAGGTGACGAAGGTGCCGCCGCCGGCAACCGCATTGGCGGCGCCGGACAGGAAGCCCGCCAGGAACAGCAGGATGGCGTCGAAGACAGACATGGAATGCCACCGCGGAAAACTCAGTTATGTCAGGCTTAGAAAGGCCTGAGGGCCGGCGCAACCCGGCACGAAGCGATTACGATGGTGCCATGCCGGCAAAAAAGACTCGTGCGCGGGCGTGACAAAGCGCTGAAATAGCTGTATGTGCGCGCCGAACCGGAAGAAAAATCTGCCGGACCCGTCAACAATGACGGTGTAGTCGCCCCTGTCCGATGTCTTGCAGACGAATGTCTCGGAGGCAAAGGACATAGCCGAGCGGTCAATGGAACTGCAAGGCGAGTGTCGGACGCTCTGACTGTCGGAAGAACAAGAAGTGGATTATTGAGATGGATCTCATCCGTCAGCTCGAGGCCGAGCAGGCCGCCAAGATCGAAGCCAAGCGCAAGCTCCCCGAATTCCAGCCCGGCGACACCGTGCGCGTCCAGGTCCGCGTGACCGAAGGCACCCGCACCCGCGTCCAGGCCTATGAGGGCGTCGTCATCGCCCGCGCCGGTTCCGGCTTCCAGGAAAATTTCACCGTCCGCAAGATCTCCTATGGTGAAGGCGTCGAGCGCGTGTTCCCGGTCTACTCGCCGATGGTCGAAGGCGTCGAGATCGTGCGCCGCGGCAAGGTGCGCCGCGCCAAGCTCTATTACCTGCGCGATCGTCGCGGCAAGTCGGCCCGTATTTCGGAAAACACCGGCGTGCGCGCCCGCAAGCTCAACGATGAGGAGCGCGATGCGCTGAACGCCGAGAAGGCCCGCATCGAGGCCGAGAAGGTCGCCGCCGCCCAGGCGCTTGCCGCCGAGACGGCCGCCAAGGAAGCCGCCGAGAAGAAGGCCGCCGCCGAGGCTGAGGCAGCCAAGGCCGCCGAGGTGACCCCGGCCGAATAAGGCTTTCGGAAATCCCATTCAAAAAGGCGGCTTCGGCCGCCTTTTTTCGTTGGCGAACAGCCAAGGCAGTCGACCATGTTTCTCCGTGTTTGCGGACACCTTTGGCGATTGGCCGAGACATCCGTGCTTCGTCACGAAAGGCTTGACTGCCAATTATCTTGTACACTAAATAATCGTGCGCAGAATAATTGGAGATTTGAAATGGCACTTTACACCACACAGGCTCACGTCACCGGCGGCCGCGCCGGCCATGGCGAGACCAGCGACGGCCTGCTCAAGGTCGATCTGGCGATGGCCAAGGAACTCGGCGGACCGGGTGGCGCTACCAATCCCGAGCAGCTTTTCGCCGTCGGCTACGCCGCCTGCTTCGAAAGCGCCATCCGCTTCGTCGCGCGCAAGCAGAAGCTGCCGCTCACCGATGCCGGGGTCACCTCCACCGTCAGCCTGCTTCCCAATGGCGAGGGCTTCATGCTCGGCGTCGCGCTCGCGGCGCAGACGAAAGGCCTTGATCAGGCGGCCGCGGACGCGCTTGTATCGGAAGCACACAAGATCTGCCCCTATTCCAACGCCATCCGGGGCAATGTCGAGGTGGCGCTTTCGGTAAGGGCGGCATGACGGGAAAGACCACAAAGAGGCCCAGCGACGTCCCGGCGGAGACCGCCGGGACGGTCAAGGTGCCTCGGCTCGACCAACAGCTCTGCTTCGCGCTTTATTCGGCGAGCGGGCTGATGACGAAGCTCTATCGGCCGTTGCTCGATCCGCTCGGCCTGACCTATCCGCAATATCTGGTCATGCTGGCGCTATGGGAGCACGCACCGAGCACCGTGGGCGCGCTTGGCGAGGCGCTGGGCCTCGATTCCGCAACGCTGACGCCGCTGCTCAAGCGGATGGAGGCGGGCGGGCTCGTAACCCGCCGTCGCGATGCCGCCGATGAGCGCCGCGTGCTGGTCGAGCCGACGGCCAGGGGCCAGGCGTTGCGCGCGCACGCGAAGGATGTGTCCCTGGCGCTCGCCTGCAGCGTGCCGCTGGAGCCTGGCGAGGCGAAAGCGCTGCACGCGACGCTCACCCATCTCGTCGCCGGCTTGCGCAACGCCACCGCCGACGACCGGTCGGCGGATGCGGAACCGCTGGTTCCGGGTTTGGGGTAGTCCACGCCGTGCCGGGTACGGATTATCCCTGAATTGCGGGGTTGAAGGCATCGCAATCAACTTTCGCGTGAGCTTGAGCAGCGGACCGTCTTGCATGGCGCTTGCGGAAAGCTAAAGTCGGCGCCGTCTTTCCTGCAAGCCCGGCGCATGTCCGGGCGCCTTCAATTTTCCGGGAGTGTGTCATGACCAAGTCGAAACTGCTGCTGGCCGGCCTGCTGGCCCTCGTGCTGGCGCCCGTTGCCGCTTTCGCGCAGGCGCTGCCCGATCTCGGTGGCAGACAAGTGGTGGTGGTGACTGAAAACGCCTATCCGCCGCTGCAGTTCATCGATCCCAAGACGGGCAAGCAGATCGGCTGGGAATATGACGCGATGAACGAGATCGCCAAGCGGCTCAATTTCAAGGTCGAGTACCGGAACACCTCCTGGGACGCGATGATCCAGGCGGTTTCCGACAATCAGTACAACATCGGCATGACCGGCATCACCATCAAGGACGACCGCAAGGAGAAGGTCGATTTCTCCGACCCCTATATGCGCTCGGAGCAGTTCATGCTGGTGCGCGGCGACGAAAGCCGCTTCACCGACGCCAAGACCTTCGGCGCCTTCAAGGACGGGCTGATCGGCGCGCAACCCGGCACCACGCCCTTCTACACCGCCGTCTACAGCGTGCTCGACGGCAATGAGCAGAATCCGCGCATCAAACTGTTCGAGACTTTTGGCGCCACGGTGCAGGCCCTGAAGTCGGGCGACGTCGATGTCGTGCTGACCGACGGCACCGCCGGCAAGGGCTATGTCGATGCTTCCGAGGGCAAGCTCAAGCTGATCGGCGGCCCGCTCGGCACCGAGGACTTTGGCTTCATCTTCCCGAAGGGATCGGACCTGGTGAAGCCGGTCAACGCCGCGATCGCCGCGCTCAAGGCGGACGGCACGTTCGATGCGCTGAACAAGAAGTGGTTTCTTGACTACAAGATGGGGCAGTGAGCCTCCTTGCGACGTGCATTTCATGATGGTCATGCGCGGCAATTCGCGCTGAGTTTGCGCTTGAACGCCCCCCTCTGCCCTGCCGGGCATCTCCCCCTCAAGGGGGGAGATCGGCTGTTCGGCTCACGGCGCCCTCCAGTCGACGTTGATGGTTGGCGAAAGCCGATCAAATATCCGATCTCCCGCCTTGAGGGGGAGATGGCTGGCAAGCCAGAGGGGGGTGCCTTGGCGCTACCCTTTCGGGGCTTCCATCGCGGCGACATCGCCTGATGGCACCGCCTTCGTCATCCTCCGCCAAAGCCGAATTCCCCTGGTGGCTTGCCGCTGCGGCCGTGCTTGCACTGGCCGCGGCCTTGTTCATCGCGGCCAGCGATCTCTATGCCCAGGTCTTCGCCACGGTCGCCAAGGGCATCGGCATCACCGTCTTCGTCACCGTCGTCGCCTTCGCCATGGCGTCGATCATCGGTCTCGGCGTTGCGCTGATGGGCTTGTCGGGTTCGCCCTGGCTTCGCCAGATCGCGCGCTTCTATGTCGAGATCATCCGCGGCGTGCCGATCCTGGTGCTGTTGTTCTGGATCGCCTTTGCCGGCGCGCCGGCCTTCGTCGCGGCCTGGAACGCGCTGACCGCGCCGCTGCAAAGCGCGGGCTATCTCGGCGAGCTCCTGGTGCGCGACGTGTCGCTGTTGTGGCGGGCCATCATGGCGCTGACCATCGGCTACTCCGCCTTCATCTCGGAGGTCTTCCGCGCCGGCATCCAGGCGGTCGAGAAGGGCCAGATCGAGGCGGCCAAGGCGCTTGGGCTGAGCCGCGCGCAACGCTTCCGGCTGATCGTCTTTCCGCAGGCGATCCGCACCATATTGCCGCCGCTCGGCAATGATTTCGTCGCTCTCGTCAAGGATTCCTCGCTGGTCTCGGTGCTCGGCGTCGCCGACATCACCCAGATGGGCAAGATCTATGCCGCCGGCTCGTTCCGCTTCTTCGAGACCTATTCGATCGTTGCCTATATCTATCTCATCCTGACCGTCGGCCTGTCGCTGGCGCTCAGGGCGCTGGAGCGGCGCCTGCGCCGCCAGCACGAGGAATAGTTTTTGGGTGAGGACAGGGTTACGATCCTATCGACATCGAGGGAGGTCTCATGATCGTCGACAAGGCCAATGCGGCGCTGGATTCCGTCTATGGCGCCGACACGCCGGAAACGCTGGCGCAGGCCTATGCCGCCTGGGCCGCGACCTATGACAGCGAGACCGCCTCGCTCGGTTATCTCCTGCCGTTCCTGATCACCGCCTGGGTGACGCGCCATGTTCCGGCCGGCGAAGGGCCGCTGCTCGACGCCGGCTGCGGCACCGGCCTGTCGGGTCCGTCGCTGAAGGCGCTGGGCTACGGCGACATTGCCGGGCTGGATCTCTCGGACGACATGCTGAAGATCGCCGGCAGCCGCAACGCCTATAGCGAGCTGAAACAGGCGATACTGGGCGGGAAGCTGCCCTGGCCGGACGGTCATTTCCGCGCCTTCTTCTCCACCGGCGTCTTCACCATCAGCCACGCGCCGGCCTCGGGCCTGCACGAACTGGTGCGCATCACCAAAAAGGGCGGTCACGCCATCTTCACCGTGCGCGACCAGGTGTTCGAGAGCGGCGGTTTTCAGGTCGTGTTCGGCGAACTGGAGCAGGCAGGCAAATGGCGGCTGGTCGAGCAAAGCCCGTGGTTCCGCTGCTATGCCATCGCCGAGCCCGATGCGCTGGTGAAGACGTTTGTCTTCGAGGTGATGTGAATGGTGCGTTCTTCCCTTCTCTTCCTGCAGGAGAAGGTGGCCTCGCGAAGCGAGGTCGGATGAGGGGTGTTCCAGCTTGGCAATGACGGCACTCCGTCACCCAACCGTCTCGGCGCAGCGCACGGCGCAATGTCGGTAGCTAATCAAGTTGTCCGGTTTGGTAGCACATCATTTGTCCGCTTCAGTTTTGCGTCGAAGCGGTTCACG